>CAXTFG010000071.1:0-15368 GCA_964243415.1 uncultured Beijerinckiaceae bacterium
ACATCCGCGGCGGCCAGCGCTTCGCCCAGGTGACGTCGGAGAACGTCGGCAAGCCGTTCGCCATCGTGCTCGACAACAAGGTCATCTCGGCGCCGCGCATCAACGAGCCGATTACCGGCGGTTCCGGCCAGATCTCCGGCAATTTCACCGTCGAGCAGGCCAACGACCTCGCCATCCTGCTGCGCGCCGGGGCGCTGCCGGCCAAGCTGACGATTATCCAGGAGCAGACCGTCGGCCCCGGGCTCGGTCAGGATTCCATCAACGCCGGCAAGCTCGCCGCCTATGTCGGCGCGGCGCTCGTCTTCGCCTACATGCTGGTCACCTACGGGACGTTCGGCATCTTCGCCAACCTCGCCCTCATCGTGCACATCTCCTTCATTTTCGCCGGCCTGGTGCTGCTCGGCGCGACGCTGACGCTGCCCGGCATCGCCGGCATCGTGCTCACCATCGGCATGGCGGTCGATTCCAACGTGCTGATCTACGAGCGCATCCGCGAAGAGAACCACGCCGGGCGCTCGGTGATTCAGTCGCTCGATGCCGGGTTCAAGCGCGCGTTCTCGACCATCGTCGATTCCAACGTGACGATGTTCGTGGCGGCGGCGATCCTCTACTTCCTTGGGGCCGGCCCCGTGCGCGGGTTCGCCGTCTCGATGGGACTCGGCATCCTGACCTCGATCGTCACCGCCGTGACCATGACGCGCATGATGATCGCGCTGTGGTACCGCTACCAGCGCCCGACGCGCCTGCCGATATGACCCTCGATCGTCATTGCGAGCCGAAGGCGAAGCAACCCAGTCGTCGCATACCCGCCTTTGGGTTGCTTCGCTCCGCTCGCAATGACGGGCTTGGGTCCGTCCGAACGAGATCCATCCGATGAAATTGCTCCGCCTCGCGCCGGAAAACACCAAGTTCGGCTTCATGCGCTTTCGCCGTGTGAGCTATCCGTTCTCGGCGGTCCTCTCGATCGTATCCGTCGTGCTCTTCCTGACCGTCGGCATGAATTTCGGCATCGATTTCGCCGGCGGCACGCTGATCGAGGTCCGCGCCAACTCCGGTCATGCCGATCTCGCGACGCTCCGCAAGGCGACCGAGGCGATGAACGTCGGCCCGGTCGGCGTCCAGGGGCTCGGCTCGCCCGCCGACGTGGCGATCCGCTTCGGCCTCCAGCCGGGCGGCGATGCCGCGCAGGAAGGCGCGGTCGGCCGCGTCACAAAGGCGATCGGCGCGGGCTACACCGTGCGCCAGACTTCCGTCGTCGGTCCGACCGTGTCTGGCGAACTCGTGCAGTCCGGCACGCTCGGCGTCGTCATCTCCATCATCGCCGTACTCTGCTACCTCTGGTTCCGCTTCGAATGGCAGTTCGCGGTCGGCGCCATCATCGCGACGATGCACGACCTGCTGCTGACCGTCGGCTTCTTCTCCATCACCCAGCTCGAGTTCAACACGACCTCGATCGCCGCCATCCTGACGATCGTCGGCTACAGCCTGAACGAGACCGTCGTGGTGCTCGACCGCATCCGCGAGATGATGCGCAAATATCGCAAGATCTCGACGAACGAGCTGATCGATATCTCGGTCAACGCCGTGCTGCCGCGCACCATCATGACGGCGACGACGGTTTTTCTCGCGCTTCTGTCGCTTGTCGTCTTTGGCGGCGAAGTCATCCGCTCGTTTTCGCTCGCGATGATGTTCGGGATCTTCGTGGCGACCTATTCGTCGATCTTCATTTGCTCGCCCATGCTGATCTATCTCGGCCTGCGTCCGGAGGCGATGGGCGAGCCGGCCGTCGCCGTCGAGCCGCGGACCGCCGGGACGAAACCAGCCAAGGTGCCGGCCTGACCAGGCCGCGCCGGGCGTGAGCGCGCCGTTCCCGGAAGGCGGCGGTTTTCTTCCCGGCGCACACGCGATCGACGGCTACGGTGCGGGAGGCTTCCAGTTCGGTGGCATGTCCCACCGCGGGTCCATCCTGGCCCTTCCTTCCGGCATCTACGCCTGGGCCGTGGAGTCATCCGACGAGCTGACGATTGCCGCATTCTCGCGCGTGATCGAGGAGGCGCGCGTCAGGTCGCATGGCGCCATCGAGCATCTTCTCATCGGCACGGGCGACCAGATGCTGCCGCTGTTCGACCTGCGTGACGACCTGCGCAGGACCGGATTGCGCGCGGAGCCGATGGCGACGGCCGCTGCGGCGCGAACCTACTCGATCCTGCTTGGCGAGAAGCGCTCGGTCGCCGCCGCCCTCCTCGCCGTCCCCTGATGGGTGTGGCGCCCGTCGATCCGACTCTCGCGGCAGCCTATGCCCATTGTTTCGAGTCGGTTCGCGGCGGCGACCGCGACTTGTGGCTTGCAAGCCTGTTCTGGCCCGAGGCGGCCCGGCGTCACGCGCACGCGCTCTTCGCCTTCAACGGGGAGATCGCGCGGGTGCGGGACGTCGTCTCGCAGCCGACCCTCGGCGAGATCCGCTATCAGTGGTGGCGCGACGTCATTGCGAACGAAGCGCCGGGCGGCAACCCGATCGGCGAGGCGCTGGTCGACACGATCCGCCGCTTCAACCTGGACAAGGAGCGCCTGCTCGCCCTGATCGAGGCTCGTTCGTTCGACCTGTACGACGATCCCATGCCGACCGAAGCCGCGCTGGAAAATTATCTCCGCGACACGTCGGCGACCCTTTTCGAGGCGATTGCTCGCGTGCTCGCGCCCGGTCAGCTGCCGCCGCCTTGCGTCGATGCGGCCGGACGTGCCTACGGACTCGTCGGCATCCTGCGCGGCTTACCGTGGCAGGTCATGCGCGGTCAGCTCTTCCTGCCGCTCGACCTCCTGGAACGCTTGAAGCTGCCACCGGAAACCGTGCTCGCTCGCCGCAGCTCGCCCGGCCTCGGGCTCGTGCTCCAGACCCTGCGCGCGCGGGTCCGCGTTCATCTGCGCGAGATGCGAGATTGCCTCGGCGGGGCAGGGCCGGGCGCGGCGGCCTGCCTGCCTGCTTTCGTGTGCGAATCCTATCTCAAGAAGATGCAAAGGCCGGGGCTGAACCTGTTCGAGACGCCGATTGACGTCCCGCAATGGCGGCGCCAGTGGGCGCTGTGGCGCGGCGCGCGACGGCTGTAGGCCACTGCCGTCAAGGCGGCGGAGGACAGTCGTGCAACGCCCGGAACGCACGCATCGCCCAGCGGCGTCCGTCCGAGCTCAACGTGAGCGCGGTAAGCGGCGCAGCATCGATCCGCCAGAAGGCGGCCGGAGGGGCGTCGAGGACGGCGAGCACGGCCGCGCGGACGACGGCCGCGTGTGTCATCGCAACGGTCGTGCCTGGCATGGCGAGAGCGGTGCTAAGCCATTCGCGAATGCGGACGAGGAAGCTCGCGAGAGACTCCCCTCCATGCCCCGCGTAGTTCGAGTCGGCGACCCACGACGCAACCTCCTCGCCGATGTCGCGCAAGCTCCGGCCCGCCCAGACACCGACATCGAGATCGCGAAGACGGTCCTCGACCCGCCAGTCGCGAGCCTTCTCGTCGAGAGCTGTTGCGGTCTGGCGGGCGGCGAGGGCAGGGCTGGTCAACAGCATGGTCGCTGTTGGCAGAAAGCGCCCGGCCCCGCGCGCGACCTCAATGCCTTTCTCGTCGAGAGCCTCTCCATTCGCGAAAGCGGCCTGCCGCGTGGCTCGCGTGGCCGCGTGCGCGATCAGGACGAGGCGTTGCGGCACGACGTCGAGACGAGCCCGCGGCGTGTCACAGGGCCTGGACCGCCGCGAGCACCTCGTCGACGTGGCCGGCGACCTTCACTTTCGGCCAGATCTTCGTGATCCGTCCATCGGGTCCGACCAGCACGGTCGTCCGTTCGACGCCCATGTACTTGCGCCCGTACATCGACTTCTCGAGCCACACGCCGTAGGCCTCGAGCGCCGTCTTGCTTTCGTCGGAAGCGAGCGGGATTGCCAGTCCGTGCTTGTCGCGAAACTTGGTGTGACTCTTCACGGAGTCGGGCGAGATGCCCAGGATGGCCGCTCCCGCGTCGCCGAACGCGGGGGCTTTCTGGCTGAAATCGACGGCTTCCGCGGTGCAGCCCGACGTGTCGTCCTTTGGATAGAAGTAAATGACCAGCGCCTTTCCAGCAAAGGACGCGAGCGTCAGGGTGTTGCCATTGTGGTCCGGTAGAGAGAAATCCGGTGCGGGTTTCCCCACTTCGACGGCATGGCCCATATCGCCTTCCTTTCGACCTAAAATGCAGGACATTCGTGTCGGATGCGCGCATGTTTCGGCGTCGAAGCATTATGCGGCCGCGGCTCTTTTGGCCAGCCGGACTGAGGGGCTCCAGCGAATGGCACCTTTAGGGATGCAATGACAGCAGGGTCGGAAGACGCTTGCCGTCACGCTTCGGAGGCCTACCCACGCCATGGGAGTGGCAGCCCCCGCCGTGTCGCGTTCCTTTGCATGAAGCTCGCCGCAGCGTTGATGGCGCTCGTCATCATCGCGGCGGGAGCGCTGGTCGGGCGCATATATGCCGGCCCGATCGCCCTCAACGGAATCGGCCAGACGATCTCCCGCTCGCTTCAAGACAGGTTCGGCAACGGCCTGCATTTCGCGCTCGGTGGAACATCGTTGGTGCAGCACGGCCTTGGGACCAGTGTCTCGGTCGATCAATTGGCGATCACGTGGTCAGACGGGCAGCCGGTGCTCACCGCACCCAAGGCGGAACTCGCCGTCGACAGCTTCGCCCTGCTGTTCGGCAAGATCGTGCCGAAGCGCCTCGAAGTCTTCGATGTCACGCTGCGCGCGGTCGTGCTCAAGAACGGAAACCTGGCCATCGTCGCTGCCGACGGATCTCGGCCGCTCGTCGAACTCGGGCCGAACTCGGACAATGGCGAGCTCGCGGCGGACGGGAAGCCGGCGCCGACCAAGGCGATTGCGGAACTCGATCCGTCCGTCCCGCACGAGCGCGCCGTCATCATGCGCCAAGCGGCTGGCTTTCTCCGCCAGTTCCTCGACACCCTGACCGATCCGCGCAGTCCGATCGCGGCCGTCGATCGGCTCGGGATCTCGCACGGCACGTTGGTGATCCAGGACCAGAAGACCAACGCCGAGACCGTGTATCGCGGGCTTGATCTCGCCTTCGACAAGCGCCACGGCATGACGAGTTTCGGACTTTCCGCGGAAGGTCCAACCCGCAGATGGGCGATCTCGGCGATGGCGAAGGGGCGGCCGGGCGCGGAGCGTCACTTCGGTTTGAGGGTTCAAGATTTGACAATCGACGAGCTCAGGCTCGTGGCGGGAAGCCGGTCTCACGGGTTGGACATGGATGCTCCGCTGGCCCTCCATCTCGACGTCGGCCTGCGTGCGGACAATTCGTTGTCGGAGGCGGCCGGCGCCGTCGAGCTTGGCGCCGGTTTCCTGCGGACGGACGACCCGGACTTCGAGCCCTTGTTTATCACCGCGATCGAGGCGGGCTTTCATTGGGACGGCGAGAAGCGCCGCATCCTTCTCGACAAGGCGCGCTATATTGAGGGTGACACTCATTTCACCGGCTCCGGCGAGGTTTCGACACCCGCCAGGGAGGGCGAACCGTGGCAGGTGACGATGAAGCTGACCGAGCCGGGCTTGTTCGCGCCCGATCGGAAAGGGCAGCAACCGATCGTGATCGAAGACGGCCAGTTCACCGGCCACCTCGCGCTCGATCGCAAAAGCTTCGTGATCAACCGCATGTCGATCCGGCCGAAGGACGGCGGAATGGCTTTGGCGGGCGAGGTCGACTGGGTACACGGACCACACGTGAGACTCGGCGTGTCGCTGGATCCGACGCCGGTTCAGGTGGTGGAACGTGTCTGGCCCTCGCCGGTGGCCTCGGAGGTGCGGGCCTGGGTCATCAGTCATTTCGAGGCCGGCCTGATCAGCGATGCGACCATGCAGATCGACTATAACGAAAGCGATCTGAAGCGCATGCGGGCCGACCGGGCGCCTGCCGATCGGTCGGTGTCGATCGATTTCAAGGTCTCGAACGGACGGGTGCGCTATCTCGATGGCGTTCCGCCGCTCGACGATGTCGTTGGCTCTGGACACATATCGGGTCACGCATCGAATCTCGTCGTTACGAGCGCCACGTCGCAGATCGACGGCCAGAAGGTCCTGTTAAGCAACGGATCCTTTTCCGCTCCCGACACCAGCGTTCACCCCGTCCAGGCTTTCGCGTCCGCCCATCTTGCCGGAAGTGTCGAAGCGATCACGAGAGTGCTCACCCTCGACACGCTGAAACCGTATGTCTCGCTTCCCCTCGATCCCGCGACACTGCACGGGCAGGTCGAAGGCGACCTGAGAAAGGGGCTTTTGCTCGGCGATGCTCCGCCTGATCACGCGCGAGAGACCATATCCGTGAACGCCGTGATCAGTGATTTCCGAGCCGATCACCTCATCGGGAAGGAAAACCTTGAGAACGCGACGATGGCGTTCACCGTAGACAACGATTTGTTCAAGGCGAACGGACAAGGCCGCGCCTTCGGCGGTCCGGCGACCTTCCAGATCACGCGCAATGGCACCGAGCTGCCGCACGCCGAACTCGGGCTGACCCTTGACGACGCGGCGCGCGCTCGGCTCGGCCTCTCGGCCGTCCCTGGCGTCACGGGACCGATCACCGCGCATGTCGATACGGACCTCGGCGGCGATCCCGCGAAGATGCGGGCGCAAGTCGACCTCGATCTGTCGAAGGCGGCGATTTCGGTAGCCTATCTCGGCCTGAACAAAGCCGCCGGCCGTCCCGCGAAAATCGCGTTCACGCTCGCAGCCGGCCCGGACCGCATGTCGATGGACCAGGTCTCGGTCGATATCGGCGCGGTTCAGGGACGGGGTTCGATCGACCTCGGCGGCGACAATTCTTTTCAAGCCGCGCATTTTTCGTCGTTCAAGGTCTCGCCCGGCGACGACATGAAGCTCGACCTGGCCAAGGCCGACGGGACCTTCAAGGCGACGATCAGAGGCACTTCGATCGATGCGCGTCCATTCCTCAAGGCGGTGACGTCCATCCCGACCAACGACGCGACTCCCTTGTCGCGCAATGCGAGGGCCGAAAAGAAGGAAGCCGAAAGCTTCGGAGGCTTCGACATCGATCTAAAAGCCAACCTCCTGACCGGTTTCAACAAGGAGGTGATCAGCGGCGCGGAGCTGCGCATGTCCAAGCGCGATGCCGCCATCCGCCAGTTTGCGCTGCAAGGACGGTTCGGGCGGAATGCCGTGTCGGGCTCCATGGCCGCAGACGGTCGGATCAAGATTTCCGCGCAGGACGCCGGAGCTCTGGTGTCGTTCATCGACCTCTACAAGCACATGGAGGGTGGCAACCTGTCATCCACGATGCAGATGGGTGACGAGACCCTGACCGGCAGTTTGGAAATCCACGATTTCGTGCTGCGCGACGAGCCGGCGATCCGCAGACTTGTGGCGACATCCACCGCGCTGAGCGCGCCGGGGCAGGACGCCGAGGCAGCGCGCCGGATCGACGGCGGCGCCGTCGAGTTCAAGAGACTCAGAGTCAACTTCGAACGGGACGGCAGCCATCTCGAATTGCGGGATGCCAATATGTACGGACCGCAGATCGGCCTTTCGGTCGATGGCTGGCTCGACTACTCACATGACAGGGTCGGCATGAAAGGCACGTTCGTGCCGGCTTTCGCTGTCAACAATCTATTCTCGCAGATCCCGGTTCTCGGCGCTTTTCTCGGCGGCAAGTCGGATGAAGGTCTGCTCGCCATCACTTTCAATATCTCCGGTCAGGCGAGCCAGCCCAATCTCAACATCAACCCCTTGTCTGTGATCGCGCCCGGTTTCCTCCGTAACATTTTCGGCGTCCTCGACGCGCCCGCGCCCGTCTTCGGCAGGTCGCCTGGCGAACAACCCTCGCGCTAGTCTTCTCCGTCCAGTCGCGTTGCGCCGAAGACGTGCGCGAACCTCTCCCGGAGGACACGATCGACGGTGGGCATCGTGACGGCTTCGCCGAGGTCGGCGAGGCTGGTGACGCCGAACCGGCCGTCGGAGATGCCGCATGGCGTTATGCCGTCGTAGTGCGACAGGTCCGGATCGATATTCAGCGACATGCCGTGGAACGTCACCCAGCGCCTGACCCTGATGCCGATGGCCGCGATCTTGTCCTCCGCCGCCAGCGCGTCGAACCTGGCCCGCTTATCGGGTCGGTCGATCCAGACGCCGACGCGGTCGTCCCGCCTCTCGCCGCGGATGTCGAAGAAGGCAAGCGTGTGGATGATCCAGGATTCGAGCGCGGCGACAAAGACACGGACATCGGGCGTGCGCGACTGCAGGTCGAGCATGACGTAGGCGATGCGCTGGCCCGGGCCATGGTAGGTGATCTGGCCGCCGCGTCCGGTCCGATGGATCGGGAAGCGAGCCGCCCCAATGTCGGACCCGGCGGACGTGCCAGCGGTGTAGAGCGGCGGATGCTCGACAAGCCAGACGAGTTCCTCCGCAGTTCCACGCCTGATCGCGTCGACGCGCGTCTCCATCAAGTCGAGGGCGTCCTCGTAAGGCACGAGTTCGTCAGCGAGGCGCCAGACCACCGGACGACCGTCCTTGCGCTTGAGAGCAGGCGACGGTGTCGTGTCGACCCGTCCCGACAGGCTGGTCTGGCTCATAGCGCGTTCGCCGAACGTCGCGTCCGCTCAGCCACGGAAGATCGCCAGCTCGGTATAGGCGAGATCGCCCGGACGCGGCGGGTTCGGCCCGAAGACGTATTTGTATTGGCCGACGTTGACGCGTCGGCCGATCAGGCCCGAAAGACATTCCTCGGTGTCGACGAGCACTGCCAGGATGCCACGGCGCGCCAGCACTCGCCCAAGTGCCCCCGCGAAGCGCTCGAAATCGCCTAAAGCGCGACAGTAAAGGAGATGGCTCGTCGGCAGTATGCGCCGCAGCCGACGCATCGGCGCGAACACGAAAGGGTATCGTTTCGCGCCGGCCTCGACGATGAAACAGAGACATCCGAAGGCAAGATGCTCAGCGAGGAGGTCGGATTCGGGCAGAGCGCGCGCTCCCTCCAAGGTCACTGGGCGGATCTGGACGTGTCTGGTCGACCCACGGCTCAGGCCGGGCATGTA
The DNA here is from genome assembly GCA_964243415.1 of uncultured Beijerinckiaceae bacterium. Classification (GTDB taxonomy): domain Bacteria; phylum Pseudomonadota; class Alphaproteobacteria; order Rhizobiales; family Beijerinckiaceae; genus RH-AL1. The sequence goes on from CAXTFG010000071.1 coordinate 9,083, forward strand.
AAGCATCGAGCCCCGCCCCATGTGCCGAAATCCTTGCGCTTCGATGGTCGCCTGCGTGTGAGCGGCGGGTGACACATTGATGTAGGTGACGGTGCCGTCTTTCAAAGCGGCGCTGAGGAGGAGCGGAGCATAGGCGCTGAATGGTGCTTCGACGTACCAGCTCGAGAGATTGCATCGAAGGAACGTGCGCCCATCCGCCTCGATGTCCGCAAAGATCATCAGGAGGACACCGACGAGTTGATCGTCCGACTCGAGCGTGACGCCATATCGCGGCGTGCCGGCAGAGACCCTGCGCTCGCGCATCCTTTCCAGGCCACGAAGCCATTCGGCTTGCGACCGACGGGGAAACCCCTTCCCCAGAAGGGCGGCGACCGCGTCGAGATCACGATCTTCGATGTAGCGTCGGCGAAGCGCCAAGCCATCAACCCTCTTGCTGGTGTCGGAGGGGAGCCTAGAGGCCCAGAGCTATTTTCGCCTTAATGCAAATTTAGCTTCCACGGGTTCTGCGTTGAGGATTGCGTTAATGATCACACGAGGTGTTCGCGCCGGCTTGACCTTCAGCTGCTTGATATCGGTCGCGAGCTTCGGCGCGCAAGCGCAGGAGGCAGCGCCGCAAGCCGCCGGTTGTTCCGGCTTTCTGTGCATCTTCTCATCCGGCAGCAAACAGCCCGTAGCCGATCCGGCCGCTCTCCCAGCCGTCCCGGCGGGAGCGGTCGCTCCTGAAACGACAGCGGACGCGGGTCCATCGAACACCGGCGCCAAGGGTTCCAGATCCACGCCTGCCGGACATACCGTCACCATCGCCGCTGACGCGGCCGACGTCACGCGTCTGAAGACGCTCGCGTCGGTTACGCGACAGGGCAGGGTCAGGTTCGTCAAGGACGGTGAAGACGCCGACTTCAGGGTCGTCAAGGTGCTCGGGGAGGCGCCAGGACGAACGAAGGTCAAACTGTTCAATGAGCAAATCCACATCGTGGCAGGGGGCGCGATCCAGACGATCGCCGATCTCAAGAACAAAGTCGTCAGTTTCGGCCCGGTGGATGGCCCGACGCGGGCCGCGGCGCGGCGAGCTTTCGAGGCGCTCGCCATTCCGGTAAAAGAGACGCCGCTCGACTACGACAATGCTTTCGATGGTTTGGCGACGAATGACGTCGATGCCGTCGTCGTTCTCGCGCCGCAAGGCGTCGAACGTCTCACCAAGCTCAGCGCACCGGGCTTGCACCTCGTGTCTTGGCCCGAACAAGCCCGGTTGCCGGATGGTGCGTCCCTCGGCAGCATCGCGGCGACGAGCTATCCGAACCTCGTGAGGACGGGAGACAGCGTCCGCGCGGTCACCGTCGACGCCGTGCTGAGCATGAGCGAGAAGGGCGCGAAAGAGCCTGCGGCGAAAAGGTTCTTCGCCTCGCTCGCCCAACATTCGGCGGCGCTCACGAAGCGGGGCTTCAACCTTCTTAAGGCCGATCTCGAAGAGCGGACCGGCCGTCGCGTCGCCAGCGTCGAGCGCCGCTAAGCCGCCGAAGGCCGATCAGGAGGCGCCGTGTCGTGAGCTCGGCGTCCGATGAAAGAGTCGCTTGCGCCAAAGGCGGCAGAACCTATTCTGTTTACGACACGGCATTCGATCACCATCGAGGTCCCATGCGCAAACAGATCCGCGCCTTCATCGCCTCCCTGCTTGGTTTGAGCTTCGCCTGTCTCGCACCTTTATCGGGCGCCCACGCTGAAGGCGAGATGACCTTCCGGGCCGTCCAGATCGGGCAGGGGCAGACATGCGGCACATCCTGTCCCACCGTCATCGCGGCAACAGGACAGATCACGCAGTCGACGCCCAGTCGATTCCTCCAGTTCATCGAGCAGAACTACAGCCGGCGCAATCTGCACACGGTCGTCTTCCTCGATTCGCCAGGCGGCCGCGTCCTCGCGTCGATGGAGTTCGGTACGATGTTGCGCAAGGTCGGCGCTGCCGCCGTCGTCGCCCGGGTCTACCAAGACAGCGCCGGCGGGTCGGTGGTGACCAACGCGCAATGTTTCTCGGCCTGCGTCTATGCCCTGATGGGCGCGCGCAAACGCGTGATCCCCGCCTCAAGCCAGATCGGGATCCATCGCATGTTCGTCTTCGAGGATAGCCTCGATGCCACAGGCACGATGCAGTTACGCCATCGCCGTTTCGACAACGGCGACATGCGTTCCATCCTCATGAACTATAGTGCCGAGATGGGCGTCGACCCGGGTCTTATCGCGGCCGCCGAGCACGTGCCGTCGGAGAACCTTCACATCCTGTCGCGCAACGAGATCAAGCGATGGCACCTCGGCGTTCCCCGTCTGTAGGGACGGCGACGCGTCTGCCGCGATCCTTGACTTGGTGGAGGCCTTTGCGTATCCGACGAACCTCGCCGGATGACCCTAATCCGCTGCGGGGGAGTAGCTCAGTTGGTTAGAGCGCCGGCCTGTCACGCCGGAGGTCGCGGGTTCGAGTCCCGTCTCTCTCGCCATACATTCTCCCCGTCGTTTCTCGCCTGATATGCTGTGCTCGGCACGGGTGGTAAGGTCGGGGTCATTTTCGTCGGTCTTGCCGTGGGCTCGTCCGGCGCGCTATCCGTAAGCGCGTTCCCGCTCTCGAGATCGCGGTGCGCTTGACTGATTCGAAGGACGATCGTCGGTGGAGGCAAGCGGGAGCGACGGTTCTTGCGGCTCTGCCGAGTACCGCCTTTCTGGCTGCCGCATTCATTCTCCCGGCCATCCTCTTCGGACTGGTCGCTTGGGACAATCATCGAGAAACGCTGAACCAAGCCGCTTCCCGCGTCGAGCGAACGACGCGCGTTCTCGAGGAACACGCGGTCAAGGTCCTCGAAACGAACCGGCTCGTCGTCGAGCAGGTGAAACAGCGCATCCGCACCGTCGATTGGTCGAGCGAGAGCGACCAAGTCGATCTGCACAAGTTGTTGGACGATCTGCAGACCGAGTTCGACCAGGTCACGACGATCGCCGTCACGGACGCCGAAGGGCACCTGCGGGCGAGCGGCCGCACGTACCCTGTCGACCGCACGGTCAGCTTCAAGGACAGGGACTGGTTCGCCGCCGTCAGCCAGTCTCCGTCTCGATCCCTTTTCATCTCGCGATCCTACAAGGGGCGCCAATCCGGTTTGCCGATCTTCAATCTTGCCGTGCCGGTGTTCAAAGGTGCGGGCGTCTTCGATGGCGTCATCGCGGAATCGATTGACCGGACCTATTTCGAGCGCTTCTACCGGGACGTCGAGCCGGAGTTCGACCACGCGGTCACGCTCCTGCGCGAGGATGGCGAGATCCTGGCGAGCGAACCGCCCGCTATATTGACGTCTCTTCCCCTGGACGGTCCGACGATGACGGCGATCCGGCGCGTGCCGTTCGGCTCTTTCATGTTGAACTCGCGGCTCGACCACGTCGATCGCCTCTATGCCTACCGCAAGGTCGGATCCTACCCTCTCTATGTCCGGTTCGGCATCAGCGTCGAGGCTGCCCTCGCACCCTGGCGGAGGAACCTCTTCACCTATGGGATCGTCGCCACCCTCGCGTCGATCGTCCTCGCCATCGTCTCGCTCTTCGCCGCGCAGCAGACCTGGAAGGAACGCGATGCGAGCCGCCGCTGGCGCGAGGCGGCCGCCGAGCTCGAGCGGCGGGCGGTCGAGCGCGAAAGGGTCGAAGACCAGCTCCGTCAGTTGCAGAAGATGGAGGCCATCGGTCGCTTGACGGGCGGCATCGCGCACGACTTCAACAACCTGCTCACCGTCGTGATCGGCAACCTCGAGCTGACCCAGCGTGCCGTTGTCGGCAACGGTCCTCGGGCCGGTCGCCTTATCGCGCAGGCGATGGACGGCGCGATCCGCGCAGCAGCCCTGACGCATCGGCTCCTGGCATTTTCGCGTCAGCAGCCGTTGCAACCCAAACCGGTGCAAGCAGGGCGGCTCATTGCTGGGATGGAAGATCTGCTCCGCGTGACCCTCGGCGAAACCGTGACGCTGGATACGGTTCTCCCAGACGATCTTTGGCTGGTTCTGGCTGATCCCAACCAATTGGAAAGCGCTCTGCTCAACCTCGTCGTCAACTCGCGCGATGCGATGCCGGACGGAGGCCGATTGAAGATCGAGGGCTCGAATGTCACGCTCGATCCCGACTACGCGGTCCATCACCCCAACGTCGTGACGGGCCCGTACCTCAGGATCGCCGTCTCCGATACGGGATCCGGCATTCCAGCACATGTTCTCGCCAAGGTGTTCGAACCTTTCTTCACGACGAAGCCGATTGGCAAGGGGACGGGTTTGGGCCTGTCTCAGGTTTATGGGTTTGCCCAGCAGTCGGGAGGTCACGTCGCCATCCGCTCCGAAGAGGGGCGGGGGACGTCGATCGATCTCTACCTCCCCAAATCCACGCGCGTGATCGACGATCGTCGGGAGGCGCCCCGAGAGGCTGCCCGACCCGCTTCGTCGCGTGGCGAAACCATCCTCGTCGTGGAGGACGAAGACATCGTTCGGCGCTTCACCACGGAGGCCTTGCTGGGCGAGGGTTATGTCGTGCACGAGGCGGCGGACGGCGCCTCCGCCTTGGAGAAGCTCCGGGCGTATCCGGAGATCACTATGCTCTTCACCGACGTGATCCTGAAGGGGAAGATGAACGGCCGCGCGCTGGCCGAGCAAGCGACCGAGATGCGCCCCGATCTCCCCGTGCTCTTCACCACGGGCTATACGAGCGACGCCGTCATCCTCGGCAGCGACGGCGGCGAACCCGTGAACCTCCTCAACAAGCCGTTTTCAGCCGTCGATGTCGCGACCCGGATCCGACCCCTCCTCGACACCGTCGCGGACTCGATCCCCGCGACTGGCTGAAGTCACAGAAGCGGTCGAGGCCCCCACAGGCTGCGCTCGACTCGGCCGTGGTCGATCAGACGTGCTTCGTCGATCACGTGGAGGGCTCTTTCCTTGATTGCGATCGCGCCGTCCTCGCGGATCTTCTGCAGCGTCTTGTTGGTGTGCACGAGGGAAAGACCGAGCGTATCGGCGATGTGCTGCTGGCGGATCGGCAATTCGAGCGTGTTGTCCGTCACTAGCCCGACATGACGTCCCCGATCGAAAAGGTGCCACAGCAGGTAGGCGACGCGCTCGAAGGCCGTGCGCTGGCCGAGCGTCAGCAACTGCTCCTCGAAAGTGCGCTCCTGTTGGGCTGCGAGCCACGTCATGTCGTAGGCGAGCCTGGGGTGGTTCTGGTAGAGTTCCCACAGCCGGTCGCGCTCGAAATGACAGAGCGTGACGCTGGTTAGCGTTTCGATGCCGTGGCTCATCATATCGTCGAGCGTGGCCTGCAAGCCGAGAAAATCGCCCGGCAAACCGAAATTGATGATCTGGCGACGATTGCCTTCCAGCGTGCGGAAACGGAACACCCAGCCCGACAGCACGGTGAAGAGGCGCGTGCCGTGCTGGTTTTCGTTCAGGATCGTAGTGCCCGCAGGCGCGTGCTGCTCACCCCCCTTGAAGCTTTGGATGAAGTCGACCTCTTCGCCGCTCCTCTCCTTGAAGACAGCCATTTCCCGGAGCGGGCACGCCCGACACGGCGTGATGATCGAAAGGTCCAAAGAACGGGTCATGACGGGATCGCTGTGGAACCAAGCTCATCTTCCATCATGAACGCGCGCGACGCGACAGCTTTCTAGCGCGCTAGGTCCGATCGGCGACAGGGTCGCTGCGCGTCGGAGTCGGCAACTTCGGCGGATTGCCCAGCCGGCGGTCGAGATAAAGGCCGACTTCTTCGATCAGAGGCTCCACCCGGTTCTCGAAGAAGTGGTTGGCGCCGGGAATGACTGCGTGTTCGATGAGGATGCCCTTCTGCGTTTTCAGCTTCTCGATCAGGCCAGTCACCTCCTTCAAGGGCGCCACGCGATCGATGTCGCCATGCACGAAGAGCCCGGACGACGGGCATGGGGCGAGAAACGAGAAGTCGAACCGGTTGGCGGGAGGTGCAACCGAGATGAAGCCTTCGATTTCGGGCCGGCGCATCAAAAGCTGCATGCCGATCCAGGATCCGAACGACACGCCGGCGATCCAGCACGCGCGCGCCTCCGGGTGGATCGACTGCGCCCAATCGAGGGCGGCGGCGGCGTCGGACAGCTCTCCCGCGCCGTGATCGAAGTTGCCTTGGCTGCGACCGACGCCCCGGAAGTTGAAACGAAGAACGGTGAAACCGCGCTCGGCGAAGGCGTAGTAGAGATTGTAGACGATCTGGTTGTTCATCGTGCCGCCGAACTGCGGGTGCGGGTGCAGGA
>CAXTFG010000072.1:0-7042 GCA_964243415.1 uncultured Beijerinckiaceae bacterium
AGCCTGATCCAGGAGGGCAAGTTCGATACGACGTCGATGATCACCCATCGCAGCGACGATCTCGACAAGGGGCCCGATCTCTACAAGACGTTCCGCGACAAGCGGTTGCGCGGGACACGGATCATCCAGCTAAGGTGAGTACAACCCGCCTAGCTTGATCAGGACATGCGCAACTCCGGCGCCGTCCAGCCGCGCTGTGCTCGCTCAAGCTCCCTCGACGCCTGCCGCGGCAGAATGGCCCGCCGCCGTCTCTTAAGCCGCGCGCAGATCCGGATGCTCCCGCGCCGGCTCCTGCCAGCCGAGCCGCTCGGCGCGAGCGGCGAGGCGGGCGCGGACGATCTCGACGATCGGGCCGGACTGGTGGAACGGCCGGCAGAAGTCGGCGTGGGTGCGCGCCAGCACGTCCACCGGAAGGTCGTCAAACGCCAAACCAAGCAGCGCGCGGTTGGCACCCATTTCAAGAAAGCTCTCTGCCGGCATGCCATCGGCCCAGAGGATGTCGTGGCCGCCCTCCAATTCGACGTGCCAGTAGGTGACGCTGTCGCATTCCGCATGCGTGATCGTCGACCCGTTGACCAGCGCACCCGCCGGGATCAGCACCTCCTCGACGACGTCAACGCATAGCGAATGCTCGGGAGAAACGTAGAGATCGCGCAACGGCCGGTCACGGCCAAAGGCATCGGCGGCAACACGGATCGGCCAGACCGCATGCGGTGCGCGATGAACGCGGCAATCGATCGTTCGATGGCCGAGCCAGCGAATCGGACGGTGCGCGCCGGACGCCGTGACGACGAGCTCGCCGACAACGAGATCTTCCACTGCGATATCGCCTCGACTCGAGCGGATTCGCGTGCCGGCCACGAAGCAGACCAGCGGCGCGTCCTGCGGCGCGTCGACGGCGACGGTCCCGATGGGGCTGGTGGTCGCGCTCATACCGGCAGCTGACGATTGGATGTAGGCGTAACCGAGCGTCACGTCGTCGAGCCCGGTCGCCGCGTCTGTGGTGCTGGCGCTCAAAGTCGGGCCGATGAGCACGTAGTCGAGCGCGCGACCGCTCGAGTCGTAACCGGCGACCTCGAGACGGTTCGCTTGCCCCCCCGCGGCGACGATCGCCGCCAGCCCCGGCGCTTGACCGGCGCCGATCGTAAAGCTCGCGGTATTACCCGAAAGACCGATCGAGACATCGCCGATGGAGACGAAACCCGTAGACGTCCCCGCAAAAACCTCCGATCCGCCGTTCTTCAGCTCGGCGAAGAAGGAGAGCGTCGAGAGGCGCGGCGCCATCGTCGCGGTGGCGGTGGAGATCGTCGCATTCGCATCGTCGGTCGGGCTTGGAATGCTGGCTCCGTTGCCGGCCGAGGCTGTCTGCGGCGCGGTGAAAAGGGGGTCCGGCCCCGGCATGTTCTCGCCGTAGCCCGTATAGTCGAACGAGTAGCTGTGGTCGTCACCGGTGTTGTCGACCGAGGCTGTGGCGAACGTCGTTCCGCTGTAGCGCTGATAGGACTGCAGGGTGTGATTGCTGCCGAAGCTGGCGACGTCGATCGTCGCCACGCCGCCGCCCGTCAACGCGGCCTTGTCGAGGCTCGCGGTGACGGTGTCGTCGCCGATGTCGATGCCGACCGCTCCGACGAGAAGCACTTGGTGTCCGTCCGCGTTTGACGGTCAGCGCTGGCTTTGGCCATTTGCCCCGCTACCAAGGCAGACTTGAAACGGGCAGGACTGTCCGACCCAAATCGGTCAACCGCGTCTCCGACTTGCGCCTATCGAACAACCGTCCTCCTAGCTCGTCCTCTAGATTTTGGACTGCACGCGTCAATGTCGGTTGGGCGAGGCCGAGATCATCTGCTGCCCGCGAAAAACTGCCGTGATCGGCAATCGAGATGAAGTAGACTAGCTGATGCGTGCGAATTCTTAAAAGTTGCGTATACAACATTGTCTGACTTCTCGACGAGCGGTTGACGTGAACATGCAAGCACCTATACGAGGCTTGCGTTACAGATCATCGACATGCGGATCATGCGGCATAGCTGACGCCGGCATGGTGTTCAGAGTCGGAGCCGTTCCCGATGGACGGCGTCGATCGGGACGACTTCTGGCGATTGGCGCGACACGCCGATTGGGGTAGCATCGGAGCTTCAACGAACAGGCGGTACAGTTCAACTGACAGGCACGATAGCACATCATGCCGTCCTCTTCGACCAACGTGCAGCGTAGGCCCGTATCAAGCTGGCATCCACCGTAAAGCCCTGTCACCGACGGAACCTTCGCAGGTGCATCGCTGCACAGTGGTTTCGAAGCAGATCGTTCGGTTGCAAACGGCCCTAACAATTGTAGGTAATGGTCGGGTGGTACGGGATGCCACCGTCAAGTCCGAGTCGGCGTGACACAGTCTCAGTCGCTTTCTGGCAACGGCAGGGCTGTTACGTGCTTTGCGAAAAGACGCAATTTCGAAGCAAAATCTTCAGGAATTTTCAAATGTCGGTTTTAAGCCGCGCGACCGTCACTTGCGCAGCATCATGCCACCGTCGACCAGGAGCACTTGCCCGGTGACGTAGGTGTTGGTCATGGCAAAGAGGTAGGCTGAAGCAGCCTCTTCGGGCGTTCCAAGGCGTCCGAGCGGGTTGGCTGCGGAATAGGCCCGCATTCTCTGCTCGAGATCCTGCCGAGGCTTGTCGCGCCAGAGCGCCGTATCCATGAAGGCGGGCGCGACGACGTTGACGCGCACGCGAGGGCCCAGCTCCGATCCAAGGCCCTGAGCCATGGCGGCGAGTGCCTCGTTGGCCACGTAGCTGCCGGCTGCTTCCTGCGCCCGGACGCCACTGCCCGACGTGAAGACCATGCTCCCGCCGTCCCGCACGCGAGGCGCGCCGAGCCGTGCGATCAGGAGGTTGGTCCAGAACTTAGAGTGGAGCACGTGCCGCATCGTGTCGAGCGGTGTGGTCATGAAGTCGCCCGACATGGTGTCCCCGATCATGGACACGAGATGGTCGAAGACTGGGAGACGAGCGATGAGGTCTTCGAGAGCCGCATGGTCGTGGGCGTCGGCACTGAAGCCTTGCGCGTCGCCTCCGAGCAACGAGACGGCTTCAGACACCTTGTCCGGGCTGCGACCGACCACCACCGTCGAAGCACCAACGGCCTGGGCCTGCCGCGCCACTTCGAGCCCGATGCCCGAACTCCCGCCGATCACCACGACTGTCTTGCCTTCGAGCATCGCTGTCTTGCCCCATCCTGTACGCCTCAGTGTTCCGGCAATAGCCGGCGGGCACGGTGTTCGGATCAGGCTGCACAACCATAAAGCTTATTCTGAATGGGAATACTCGCCTCACTGCTCTCCGACAATGGTCCCAACGAAGTTCGCGAAGGCTCTGGCCTTAGCCGAAGCCATGCGGCCGGCGGGAAATGTCGCCCAGAGATCAATTCCGGGGAGCGTCCAGTCGCGGAGCAGCCTTTGCACAGTCCCGTCCGCGATCTCTCGGGCGAACATCCAGTCGGAGGCGATGGCGAGCCCCATGCCGGCGAGGACGGCGGCGCGTTGCCCTTCCGCTGCGCTGACCCGCAGACGGCCACTCAGGGTGACGGCGATCTCAACGTCGCCGCGCCGGAATGGCCAAGCATCGCTCATTCGAGTGAAGACAACCGCTTGATGAGCGGCGAGGTCGGCTGGGCTGCGCGGTTCGCCGGCTCGGTCGATATAGTTTTGGGTCGCCACCACGGAACGACGGCTCGTCGCCAGCCGCCGCGCTACGCTCGATGGCTCGGGCTCGATGTCGACACGCAGCGCGAGATCGATGCCCTCCGCGATCATGTCGACGAGCCTGTCGTCCAAGATCATGTCTACTTCGATCCCCGGGTTGCGGTCGAGAAAGCCAGGCAGATGCGGTATGATGTGGAGACGCGCGAAGGTGAGCGCGGCCGAGACTCGCAGGCGGCCCGACAGGCCGGTCCCAGCTCCCCGCGCGTCATGCTCCGCCTCCTCCGCTTCGCGGACCGCGATCAGAGCGTGCTCGAAGAAGCGAAGGCCGGCCTCTGTTGGAGCGAGCCGGTGCGTCGAACGAACGATCAGCTTGACCTGCAGCCGCCTCTCTAGCTGCGCGATCAGCTTCGAGACGCTAGGTTGGCCGATCTTCAGGTTACGCGCAGCAGCAGAGAAGGAGCCAGCCTCCACCACGCGAACGAAGGCGGCCATCTCGCGGTGTCGGTCCATTCCGTTATTCCTCCGATGGCGAGTAGTCCGATGGCGAGTGGAAGGTGCCAATCATAGCCGCAAAGCTTGGGCTGATGCCGACCCGTTCATGCTGCACCTCTACGCCGCGCGGGACGAGGAGGACGCCGGATGACCTTGGCTCAGACCAAGGATGTGCTCCCAGCCGCTAAGGCACGCAGCGCGAAAGCGTACTGAGCGGAGCACCTGTCTACACTGGAAGGCTAAGGCGCTTGAGTCGGCGGGGGAGCCTTGCACCGACTGCAGCATGCTCCGGTGGTGGCGCGCTGCTACGCCGGCTCCCGTTCTAGCCGGCGCGCCCAAGCAACGCCCCACTCATCAAACGTGTCCGGTTGCGTCGGCCGGTACGGCGCGCTGGTCAACGCGCATTGCTAAAAGCGTGATTTTCGCCTTCCGCGTCGACAAGACCGCCGGCCGTGGCTTATCGGTCGAGTGCGCCCCGATCACGGTCGGTCGCGACCGTCAGGGAGACGCCGCGTGCAAGACCCCTCAGCCATGCCGCAGGAAACTTCCACGTCGATCGCGGCGCCGAGGATCTCCCACGAAGACCTGCTGAGCGAGATCCTCCAGGACTTCTTCGCGATCCACGAACCCGCCTTCACGCAGACGCTGATCGACGGTGCGACGTTTCTCGAGATCGCTCCGGGCGAGAGGCTGTTTCGCCAAGGCGACCGCAGCAGCGACGTCTACTTCGTCCTCAACGGGAGGATGAAGGCCATCCGCGAGGACGCCCGGATGCGCCCCGCGAGATCGGCGAGATCACGCGCGGCGAGACGATCGGCGAGCTGGCGTTTGTCTCGGGCGAGCCCCGCACCGCCTCGGTCGTCGCGGTGAGGGCGACGATCCTCGCGAAGATCGAACGCGCACGCTTCGAGGAGATCATCGGCGCTAGGCCGAAGATCGCCCTCGAAGTGATGCGGATCATCGTGGCGCGGTTTCGCGCGGCAGGGCGCCTCGACCACCAGCCGCGACGCCCGGTGACGATCTGCCTGGTGGCCGTGTCGCCGAACGTCGATCTGGCGGCACTCGCGGACGACCTCATCCGCCACGCCTCGCGTTATGGGGGACGCATCCGCGCGCTCGGGCGCCGCGACGCGGAAGCGCGGTTCGATGCCCCCGACGTCGAGGGCTACGCGCGGTTGGAGGTGTCGCGCTGGATCGACGACGTCGAGGCCGCGCACGCCGCCGTCCTGCTCGTCGCCGATGCGACCCCGACGAGTTGGTCGCGCCATTGCGTCGGCCATGCCGACGAGATCGTTCTCGTCGGCGATGGCGACGGATCGGCGGCCACATCGGAGCTCGAGACCGAGCTGTTCGGCTCAGCCGAGACCGCGCGGCTCACGCGCCGCACGCTTCTGCTGCTGCATCGGCCTGGCAAGCACAGCCCGACCGGCACGCGGCGCTGGCTCGCGGTGCGCGACGTGGCCCGCCACATCCATGTCCGGCGCAACGACGATCGGCACATGACCCGCCTCGCGCGTCTGCTCTCGGGGCGCGGCATCGGCGTCGTCCTGTCGGGCGGCGGGGCGCGCGGCTTCGCGCATATCGGGGTGCTGCAGGCGCTCTCCGAGGCGGGCATCGAGGCCGATGTCATCGGTGGCTCCAGCATCGGCGCGGTGATGGGCGCCTGGCAGGCCATGGAGGTTCGTGGCGCGGCGCTGGCCGAGACGGCGCGACACTGCTTCGTCGATGCTGGCAACCCGATCGGCGACTACAACGCCTTCCCGTTTGTCTCGCTGGTCGCCGGACGGCGGGTGCGCCGGCTAACCGAGGAGGCGATCCGCGACGTCGCTGGGGCCGACATCGACATCGAGGACAGCTGGGTCACGTTCTACTGCATCGCGGGCAATTACTCGGCATCGTGCCAGGCGGTGCTTCGGCGCGGACCGCTGGCGAAAGCGCTTCTTGCCAGCTTTGCGATCCCCGGCATTCTGCCGCCGATCGTCATCGATGGTCATCTTCACGTCGACGGGGGCACCATCAACAACTTGCCCGTCGACGTCATGCAGGGCTACGGCCTCTCCAAAATCATCGCCGTCGACCTTCTCTCGCACACGGCCACGGAGGTCGACTACGATTGGGTGCCCTCGACCGCCGCGCTGCTTCGCAACAAGCTGGGGGGCGGTAGCCTGCGGCGCCTCTCCGTCCCGCCGATCACCGAGATCCTCCTCAAGGCGGGCGTTCTCAACACCCACGTGCAGCAGCGTGGGATGCGCGATCGTGCCGATCTCTGCATCACGCCCGATCTGCCGCGGATCGGGCTGCTCGACTGGAAGAAGCACGCAGCCGCCGTCGCGGGCGGCCTGGAGACCGCGCGCGAGCGCATCGCAGGGCTCGACCCCGCGACCGTCGAGAGCTTCAGATGATTGCGCTCGCTTAGCGCTTGCGGAACGCGACGCTGAGATTTTTTCGACGGCATGTCGATGGTCTGGACAAGAACAAGGCCCTCCGCCGCGCGCCACGGCAAGATCTGGATCATGTTCGTCGCGACAAATCGCATCGAGCCGGCTTCGGCCCGGCGAGGTGACGTCGAGGCGCCGCGCGGCAGCAGGTTCGCCAGTCAGCCCTCGCGCTGGCGCGCGGCGATGGCATCCAGCGCCGCGGGCGCGTCGCTCGGCTGCCACGTCAATCCTGCAGGTGCGAGCTCAGCCAGACCGCGTGCTCGCCGGTCCCGCTGGCCGTCTCGAGCACCGTCCGCGCCTCGCCGAGGAGGTCGCGCATGACCTCGAGGATCGGCGTGCGGTTGCGTGCGACGGACGGCGAAGCGGGCGGCATATTCGTCTTTCGTTTCACTCGACGGCAGGCGATGGGAGCTTT
>CAXTFG010000072.1:7142-15207 GCA_964243415.1 uncultured Beijerinckiaceae bacterium
AAGCGGGCGGCATATTCGTCTTTCGTTTCACTCGACGGCAGGCGATGGGAGCTTTATGCGATCGTATGCAAGGCTACTGATAGCCGACCGGGGGACGCAGCGATGCAGGTAGCCGTCATCGGTGGAGGCGTGGGTGGTCTGGCCGTCGCCTACAATCTCATCAAGACCTGGCCATCGAGCACGGGCGCGCCGCCGACCGTCACCGTCTACGAGGCCAGCAACCGCTTCGGCGGCAACGGCGACACGACCCATTTCAATCTCGGCGCCGACATGTCGTACGACCCGCCGATTCCCTACCCGCGCTGGGCCGACCTCGGCGTCAACGATTTCAACAAGACGGCCTACGTCAAGATCGTCGACGTCATGAACGAGATCGGCTTCACCGACTATGCGCCCCTGGAGGATTCGACGAGCTATTACACGCTCGACGGCTCGATCCTCTACGCCTCGACGAACTCGGCGATCACGACCAACATGATGCCGCAGGAATTGTCGGCTGCCGTCGACGCCTTCATGAAGCAGGCGGCCACCGATTCATGCAATCCCCAATATGCGGATCTCACGATCCGCGAGTATGTCGAGACCGTCTTCTCGAAGAACCCGGCCTACGATCCGCGGCTCGGCCCGCAGGTGATCTTCCCGCGTATCAATGGGATGTACTTCACCGACGAGGTGGCGCCCTCCGACCTGCCGTTCGTCGCCGTGATGCACTATTACCAGATCCAAGAAGGCGTCGGCGGCGCGGCGGCGCAGCGGATGTACTTCGTCAAGGGCTGCTCGAACTGGATCGATGCGCTGAAGACGTACATGGAGGCGAAGCTGGGGATCACGTTCGTCGATCATTTCCAGGCGCAGCTGCACTATATCGAGGGCCGCTGGAACCTCTACAACGCGCGGATAGGCACCACTCCGACCGGCACACCGATCCGTCCCGACGTCGTCGTGGTCGCCACCCATGCCGACGATGCCCTCAAGCTCATCGAGGGCGGCGCCTCCGCGCAGGTGATGAGCTGCCTCGGTCGCGTCCGATATCTCAACGGACTCTCGGTCGCGCACACGTATGCGGGAATGTTGCCGCCCGACTACAATGGTTGGTGCACGTACAATATCCTGATCCACCAGGCGGCGACCTACCTGAAGCCCTACACGATCACCTACGTCTGCAACCGCCACCAGAACGACGGCGCCAATCCGGCCTACGCGCACTTCGGCTGGCCGCAGTTCTTCATCACGGTCAACCCGCCGGTGCCGATCCCCGACCAGTACGTGCTCGTCGACACCAGGACGAACCTGCCGGCGATCGCCGACTTGCGCCACAACATTTTCGACTTCGATTGCCTCTCGGCCCAGGCCGAGATCAACCGCCTGCAGGGCAGGAGCAATCTCTATTTCGCAGGCGGCTGGACAGTGGGCGCCGGCCTGCACGAAGAGTGCTGGATCCAGGGCGAGTATATCGCCGGCCTGATCTCCGGCAAACCTCAGAGCACCGACCACCTCTACGACACGAGCAAGGGCCCGGACGAGTACGCACCCAATTACATGCGACGCTTGGCGAAACGCTGACTTTCCTTCGCCCGGGACGCCTGCTAGCTGACGTGCGGCAGGCATACGATCGAAGGGTCGTTCATTGAGCCAGGGGCTGAAACTCACAAGCAATTGCGTCACCGTCGGGGTCGCCGACGAGCGGGAGAGCGGCCTTGCGGGCCGGATCGCCGTCGAGCGCGCGCTCGAGGGCGCACCAGCCGGTGCGCCGCGCTGCGCGCTTTTGTTCTCGACGTCGCGACACGACCCGGCCGCGCTGCTCGCCTCCGTCCGCGACGCGCTCGGCGGCGGCGTACCTGTCTACGGCGGCTATGCCGTCGGCATCATCTCCGCGCAGACGCTCGGCTACGACGGCTTCCAGATCGGCCTCGCGCTGTTCTGGCTCGATGCGGCGCAGCTCGACGTTATTGTCGAGACCGACCTCCACGAGGGCGAGAGCGCCGTCGGCGAGGCGCTGGTCCGCGACCTGTGCGCCCGCAGCTTCCGCGGCAGTCCGTCGCTCCTGCTGCTGTACGATTCGGTCAATCGCACCGGCAACCGGCTGCGCCTCAACATGGCGACGCCTATCCTCGCGGGCGGGTTCGACCGCCTCCCGCGCGACATCCCGATCGTCGGCGCCGGGCTCGTCGGCGACATGCAATGTCGTGCGACCCACCAGTGGACCGGCGACAAGGTCGAGGCGCAGACAGCGCTGCTGTTCGCCTTCTCCGGAGGCATCGAGATCGAGCAGGTCGTGCTGCACGGCTGCCGCCCGGCGAGCGCCTACCATCGCATCACCAAGGTCGACGACAACGTCGTGCTCGAGATCGACGGGCGCCCCGCCCTCGACGTCGTCGCCGAGCTGCTCGGTCCCGAGTCCGGACGCTCGTGGAAGGACTATCGGTTCTTCGTCACGCTCGGCGTCAACAAGGGGGATATGTACGGCGCCTTCGATCCCAACAGCTATGCCAATCGAATGTGCATGGCGGTCGATCCCGAGCGGCGCGGGCTCGTCATGTTCGAGCCGGACCTGCGCGAAGGCGATCTCGTGCAGCTGATGCTGCGAAGCGTCGATTGCGCCTACATCGGCGACAAGATCGGCGCGTTTCTCGAGGAGCGGCCGGAGCGCAAGCCGATCTTCGCCCTCTACATCGATTGCGCGGGGCGCGCCTCGGCCTATTCGCACATCGACGAGGAGGAGGCGACCTACGTCCAGGCCGCCCTCGAGGACGTCTGCCCGCTGCTCGGCTTCTATTCCGGCGTCGAGATCGCGCGGGTCGCCGGCGCGCCGCTGGCGCTCGATTGGACCGGCGTCCTGTGCTTCTTCTTCGAGCGCGAGGTTTCGAGTGAGCCCACCCCCGTGCGGCTCGAGGCGAGCGTGCCCGAAGCGGCCGCTCTGCGTGAGCCGGCGCCGGACGAGGTCACCCTTTCCTATTATCGCGAGCACCTCGACAGGGCCGCTGGCGAGCAGGTCCGCTTCGACGCGCGTTTATCCGCCCTGAACCGCCGCCTACGCCAGAAGGAGGAGGGGTTTCGCGTCCTCGCCAACCTGCGCAAGACGATCGACGTGCGGCGGACGAGCCACGAGGTCTACGCGGAAGCGCTCGGGCTCATCTTGTCCAGCATGGCGATCGACAGGGCGGTCGTGCTCGAGATGTCGCCGGAGGGACTCTTCCACGCCGTGGCGCGGGCCGGCTTCTCGCAGCGCGACGGCATCAAGCTCGATGCCGTCGCGGTCGAGCTGCCCGAGAGCTTCGACTGCCTGATCGCCAACGAGAGCGACAAGTCGAGCGAGCTGACGCGCCTGCGGGTCGATCTCGCGCTGCCCTATTTCCTCGGCGTGCCGATCCCCGACCCGCGCCGCCGCGGCGTGCTCCTCGTCGGGCGCGAGCGCGAGATCAAGCCGTTCTTCCCGCCCTTCGACGTCGGCGACGCCGACAATTTCAAGGCGATCGCCAGCTTTCTTGCCTCCGTCACCGACAACATCCGGCTCTACGACGAGGCCGAGGCGATGGCCGCCTCGTTCCGGCGCTTCGTGCCGGAGGCGTTCCTCAAGATCATCAACCGATCGGACTTCACCCAGATCGAGCTGGGCGACCAGGTCGCGCGTCACATGTCCGTGCTCGTCACCGACATCCGCTCGTTCACCACCCTGTCCGAGCGCATGACGCCGCCGCAGGTCTTCGCCTTCGTCAACGAGTTCCTCGCCGAGGTCGGGCCGGTGATCCGCGCCAACAGCGGCTTCGTCAACAAGTACATCGGCGATGCAGTGATGGCGCTGTTCGACCGCGCCGACGACGGCCTGAACGCCGCGGTCGCGTTGATCCGGCAGGTCGAGACCTTCAACGCGCGGCGCCGGCTCGAGGCCAAGTTTCCGATCCAGATCGGCGTCGCAGTGAACAGCGGCGACCTGATGCTGGGCGCGATCGGCGAGACCGAGCGGCTCGAGGGCGCCGTGCTCGCCGACGCGGTCAATTTGAGCTTCCGCCTCGAAGCGCTCACCAAGACCTATGGCGCGCAAATCCTGACGACCGACGAGACTCTCGCCGAGCTGCGCGGCGGCGGCTTCACGACGCGGCCGATCGACCTCGTCACTGTCAAGGGCCGGCGCAAGCACATCACGATCATGGAGGTGCTCGACGGCTCTTCGCGGGAGCGGCTTGAGACCAAGCTGATGACCCGCGAGCTCTATACGTCGGGCTTCCGGGACTTCGAGTACGGCGCCTACGAGGCGGCGGTGCGCGCGTTCCGCGAGGTCGCCAAGCTCGACCCGGAGGATCGCGCGGCCCGCGCGATGATGCTGAAGGCGCGCAAGCTCGCCGAGGGCGAGAGCTATGTCGACGACTGAGTCGCGCCCGAACGCCGGCACTCGCGCGACGAGTCCGCACGCCGTACTCGCGGATATCGCGGGCGGCCTCGTCGCCGCGACGAGCTGCCTGCCGTTCTCGATCGCCAACGGCGCGCTGATCTATTCGGGCACCTTCCAGCCGATGCTGGTCGCCGGGATCGCGGCAGGGCTTCTGACCACCGCGGTGGCGACGATCGTGCTGGCGCTTACGAGCACGTTCAAGCCCGTCGTCGCCACCGCGAACTCGACGACGGCGGCGCCGCTCGGCGCTATCATGGTTTCGATCTCGCCGGCGCTGGCGCATCTGTCGCCGGAAGCGGCGGCCGCGACCGTGTTCGCGCTCGTCGCCGTGACCACGGTGGCCACCGGCCTCGTCCTCGTGGCCCTGGGCGCGGCCCGGCTCGGGCAGATCGTGCGGTTCATCCCTTTTCCCATCGTTGCAGGGTTCATGGGTGTGACCGGCACGCTGCTGTCGTTCGGCGCGCTGCGCTTCGGAACCGGCGTGCGCATCGTCTGGCGCGACCTCCCCGCCTTTCTCGCGCCGGACAAGGCGATCCTGCTGGCGCTGACGATCGCGTTCGCGGCCGTTCTCAGCCTTGTCACGCGACGCTTCAAGCACCCCCTAGTCCTTCCCGGCGTGCTGCTCGCGGCGATCCTCGCCACCGTCGCGCTTGTCTACGCGAGCGGCCATTCGATCGAGACCACGCCGGTCGCCGGGCTGTTCCTCGCGTCCAAGACGGGCGCCGTCCCGGTCACGCTGCTCCCGCTGCATCCGCCGCTCGCGGCGGACTGGGCGCTGATCCCGCCGCTCGTCGGGTCGATCGCCGCCTATGTCGTGCTCGTCGTTTTGGCGACGTTGCTCACCAGCAGCGGACTCGAGGCGGCCCTCAACACCGACGCGGACTACGACCGCGAGCTGCGCGCGCAGGGCCTTGCCTGCGCCCTGTCCGGGTTCGGCGGCGGGTTCGTCGGCAACCCATCGGTCGGCGCGACCATGGCCAGCGTGGCGATCGGCGCGAAGGGGCGCCTCGGCGGCATCACCAACGGCATCGTCATGCTGATCGCGCTGGCCTTCGCCCTGCCGCTGATCGTCTTCGTTCCCCGGTTCGTCGTCGCCGGCCTGCTCCTGCATGTCGGCATCTGGGTGATCGTCACCTGGTGCCTCGCCACCCGCACCAAGATGCCACGCGGCGAATGGCTGGTCGTCCTCGGCATCGTCGCCGTCACGGTCTGGGCCGGGCTCGTCGCGGCGGTGTTCGCCGGCCTCATCGCCGGCTGCATCCTGTTTGCGCTCGAGATGAGCCGGATCAGGGTGGTGCGGCGCGAGTACGGGCCCGACCGCCGCGCCTCGACCCTGGTGCGCCCGAGCGAGGATCTGGCCATCCTCTCGCGCGACGGCGGGCGCGTCCGCTTCGTCGAGCTCGCCGGCACGCTGTTCTTCGGCTCGGCCTATCAGCTCCTCGCGCACGTGCGCCGGCTCGTCGAGGCCGCGCCGCTCGACATGCTTGTGCTCGACCTCACCGCGGTGACGGGGTGCGACTCGAGCACGACGGCCGTCATCACCCGCATGCGGCGGCTTTTGGCCCGCAAGGAGATCGCCTTCGCCGTCGCTGGCGGACCGCCGCAGATGCTCGGGCTGCTGCGCTCCGCCGGCTGCCTTGCGGCGACTGACAAGGCCTACACCACCCGCAACGAGGCCATCGAGGCGGCCGAGCGACTCGTGCTTGATCGGGTCCCACGCGATAGCGGGACCAAAGCGACGCTCGACGGCTGGCTCGCCGACGCCCTCGGCGACGCAGGGCGCGCGCGCGCCCTCATCGGCGCGATGGTCTGCCATGACCATGCGCCGGGTTCTTATCTCTGTCGCGAGGGCGAGCCGACGACGACGCTGCTGTTCATCGAGAGCGGACGCGTGGCGGTGATGGTCGGCGAGCCGGCCGTCTGTGTCCGCGTGTTCGGGCCGCATACGATCGCCGGCGAGCACGGCTTCGTGCTCGGCCTGCCGAGGACCGCGAGCCTGAAGGTCGAGGAACCCGCCCGGGTCTGGAGCCTCGATCGCCCGCGTTTCGACAGGCTGCAAGCCGACGACCCGGCGTTGGTGATCGCATTGATGCGCGACATCGTCCGCCTTCAGTCCGAGCGCCTCGCTTTCGCGACGCGCCAGAACGCCGCCCTGGCCTGAGGCATTCGAATGCTACGGGACGCGAGGGCCGCCTTCGTCACGGCGATCTTGTCGCTCGCCTCCAGCTTGTCGACCAGCGCGCTCATCTTCGCTGGCCCGCTCCAGGCCGACCTCGGCCTCGGCACCGCGGCCGCCCTCGTCACGGCGACGATCACGGCCTTCGTCACAGCCTTCGCCAGCGATTTCCGCATCGCGATCGCGAGCCCCTCCTCGACGTTTGCCGCCGCCCTCGCCGTCAGCATAGCGCTGCTCGATCCCGTATTCGCGCGCATGCCGCACGATCGGGTCGTCCCGACCGTCTTCGCCATCCTCGCAATCACGACAATGGCGATCGGCATTTCTCTCATTCTTGTGGGACGTTTGCGGATAGGCCAGATCGTTCGCTTCCTGCCCTATCCGGTCGTGGCCGGCTTCATGGGGATCAGCGGCTGGCTGCTGGCATCGGGCGGCTTCCGGCTGACCGCCGGCGTGCCGTTGTCGCCTGCCTCCCTGCCGGCGCTGATGGCGCCGCACGAGCAGGTCGTCGTCGCGGCGATGATCGTCTTCGGCCTCTGTCTCTTCGCGGCGCGACAGATGCTCGCCAATCCCGCGATCATGCCGGGCCTGCTCGTCGCGGGCGTCCTCGCGACAAACCTCGCGGTCGCGCGGTTGGGCGCGGCCAACGTCCCCGCCAACCTGATGTTCAGATTGAACGGCCGCGTCCGTGTCGTGCAGCCTTTCGCGTCCGACCTGCTGTTGCATGTCGACTGGACGGCGGTGGCATCCATCGCCCCGAATATCCTCGCCGTGATCTTCATTACCGTCCTGACCACGCTCTTCACCTGTACCGGTCTCGAGGCGAATCTCGACATTGACGCCGATCTCGATCGCGAGCTGCGCGTACAAGGCACAGCGAACGCGCTGTCGGCGCTGGCCGGCGGCTACGTTGGCCTGATTACCGTCGGCACCACCATGGCGGCCGGTACAGCCGGCGCGAGAAGCCGCGCCGTAGGCTTCATCAACGCCGGCATATGCCTCGCCGCGCTCATCGGTGGCATCTCGCTCGTCGAAGACGTCCCCCGCTTCGTCGTCGGCGGCCTGCAGCTCGAGATCGGCGCCGGGCTCCTGTGGATCTGGTGCATCGAAAGCCGAAGCCGGATGCCGCTCTTCGAATGGCTTCTCGTACTTGGCATCGTCGCTGTCGCCGTGTGGTTCGGCTTCCTGCCGGCGGTCATCTGCGGGATCGCCGGCGGCTGCATGCTATTCGCCATCGAGATGAGCCGCGTCGACATCGTGCGCCGCACCTACGGTCTCGACGAGCGTTCTTCCTCGGTGGTTCGCTCCGAGACCGAGCTCGCCGCGCTCGCGGATCTAGGATCGCGAGCAAGGATATTCGAGCTCGGGGGCTTCATCTTCTTTGGCTCGGCCCGCCAGCTGGCGGAAGCGGTCCGAGCTGCTGTCGAGGCCGAGCCGGGCTGGATCGTCATCGACTTCACGAAGGTCACCGGCGGCGACTCGAGCGCCACCGCCGTGCT
>CAXTFG010000073.1:0-15049 GCA_964243415.1 uncultured Beijerinckiaceae bacterium
TCTTCCTCGGACTGAACGGCATCGTCATCAAGAGCCACGGCAGCATGGATGCCGTTGGTACCGCTGGCGCCATCGAGCTCGGACATGCGATGGTCCGCAACGAACTGCTCGCCAAAATTCGCGACATGCTCGCCCTGGCTATGGCGGGACCTCCTGAGCTGGCCAGCGCGCCCATGGCTCCGACTCGAACGGCCGCACAAGCCGCGAGGACAGATTTGACGTGATCAATGAAAAGGGCCGCTGCCTGCGCTCCGTGGTCAAGGGGTCGGGCGCATACCTCCCGGAACAGGTCGTCACCAATCGTGAACTCGAGAAGCGTGTCGACACATCCGACGAGTGGATCGTGCAACGCACCGGCATCACCCGCCGCCATATCGCCGCTGCCGACGAGACCACGTCCACCCTTGCCTCAAAGGCTGCGAAGGCGGCCCTAGCCGATGCCGGCCTCCGCGGGTCAGATGTGGATCTGTTGATCGTCGCGACCTCCACGCCGGACTACACGTTCCCGTCCGTCGCGACGCAGGTTCAAGCTGGGATCGGCATGACGGGGGGCGCCGCTTTCGATCTGCAGGCGGTGTGCTCCGGGTTCGTTTTCGCCGTGGCGACCGCCGACAAGTTCCTCGTTTCGGGCTCGCACAAGAGGGCGCTCGTGATCGGTGCCGAGACGTTCTCGCGCATTCTCGATTGGGAAGACCGGACCACGTGCGTGCTCTTCGGCGACGGCGCCGCCGCTCTCGTCTTCGAGGCGCAGACCGGGGAAGGGACGAGTGGCGATCGGGGCGTCCTGACCTCGCATCTACGCTCCGACGGACGGTTCCGCGACAAGCTCTACACAGACGGCGGCCCTTCCTCGTCACAGACCACGGGCCACGTTCGGATGGCCGGCAAGGAGGTCTTCCGCCACGCCGTCGGCATGGTCTCGGACGTCGTGACCGATGCCTTCGAGGCTGCGGGCGTGCGGCCTTCGGAGCTCGACTGGTTCGTGCCGCACCAGGCGAATCGGCGCATCATCGATGCCTCGGCCGAAAAGCTCGGGATTGATCGCTCGAAGGTCGTCGTGACCGTCGACCGGCACGCCAACACATCGGCCGCATCGATCCCGCTGGCCCTGTCCGTCGCGCTCGGGGACGGCCGCATCAAGGCCGGTGATCTGGTCATGATCGAGGCTATGGGCGGAGGCTTCACTTGGGGCTCGGCCCTGATCCGCTGGTAATCCGAAAGGCGCAAGCTGTGGGAGAAGCAACCCCTTGCTTTGCCGGGGGTAAATGCTTCATCTCTCGGCTGGCGGCGCAGGTCTCTCTGGCATTCCTTGCCAGATGAAGAGCGCTCGACCGAGTGCTCGAGATCGCAGATGACTAAAGCTGAAATCGAAATGGAGACGAGGTCGGTGTCGAAGCCGGTATCGAAAGCCTCATCCGTTTCGCCGATGAAGACGGTGACGCGCGTCGATCTCGCCGAGGCCGTCTACCGCCAGGTCGGGCTGTCGCGAAAGGAATCTGCCGCGCTTGTCGAGATGGTGCTCGACGAAGTCACCGATCGCCTCGCGGTCGGTGAGACCGTGAAGCTCTCGTCCTTCGGGTCCTTCGTCGTGCGCGACAAAGGCGAACGCGTCGGACGAAACCCCAAGACCGGCGTCGAGGTGCCAATCATGCAGCGACGCGTTCTGATCTTCAAACCGTCAAATGTTCTGAAGGCGCAGATGAACGGTGAAGCCATCCCCGCAGAGGTCTGAGACCGTTGCCGCAGGTGTCGCTTTGAGTGTCGAGGTCCGGATGGAAAAGGGCGTCGATGCTTTTCGCACAATCAGCGAGGTCGCCGAGGAGCTCCATCTGCCGCAGCATGTCCTGCGTTTCTGGGAAACGAGGTTTCCCCAGATCCGACCGCTGAAGCGTGGAGGTGGCCGGCGCTACTATCGCCCGGCCGACGTCGTTTTGCTGCGCAACATCAAGCAACTTCTCTATGACGACGGCTATACCATCAAGGGTGTCCAACGGCTGTTCAAGGAGCGGGGGACGCGAAGCTTCCAGGCCGCCGGTCCGGCACTGGAGGCGGACGGGGGCCGTTCGGCGATCTTCGGCGACAAGTTTTGTGAAGATGAGCCGGATTCGCCTCGCGAAGTTGGCGAACGCTGCGAGGCGCCAGCTGTCACCGAAAGTGGGGGTGCATCTGTTGGGAAGATCGCGGTCGCCGAAGCGCTTGCGATCGTCGAAGAGTGCGAGGCCATCTTGCGCGGTCTTCGTCAGGCAGGTGAGTGATGGGAAACCGGTTGCAGGGGAAATCCCGTTCCTTATAAGGGCGGTCAGTCGGAGTGTAGCGCAGCCCGGTTAGCGCACTAGTCTGGGGGACTAGGGGTCGTGGGTTCGAATCCCGCCACTCCGACCACTTTTACTGCGCTGGGGGCGCGGCTTGGTCGCGGTCCGGTCGAAGATCGCTTTTCAGACTTGTTAAGCGTGTGAGGTGTACCTTAGCTCGGACCAGCCGGGTCCGGCCTGAGCCGTTCATCGAGACAGATCGACCCGTGATCAGGACAAACGCAATCACGACGTGGCTGAAAGGCACCAGCGTCCACCAGGAGGGGCCGGGCGTTTCGGTTGGCCTGGGTCGTGACTTGCGCGCTGTTCTCACGCTCCTCAACAAGGTGTCGCGAGCCTGTTCCTCGGCCTCGAGCGTCGAGAATGCAACGCGCGAGTGCCTCGAAATCGTGGCGCAGGCGACCGGGTGGCCGATTGCTCATGCCTTTCGTCGCGTTCCGGACGGCAGCGACGTGATGGTGTCGATGCGCACGTGGCATCTCTCGGTGTCCCGAGAAGGCCGGTTTGCCGGTGATTTCGTGTCCGCGACCGAGAAGACCGTCGTGCCGATAGGGTACGGTGTGGTCGGAACAGTCGCGCAACAAGGGACGCCCACGTCCTTCGAGGACATCAGTCTCCGTCCCGATTTCGTTAGAGCGACAGCCGCACGAGCCAACGGGGTGCAAGGTTACTTCGCCTTTCCGGTCCTCGTCGGAGACCGGGTCGACATCGTTCTCGAATTCTTCTCGCGCGAGCTCGCCGTCCTGAAGGGCGAGCATTTGGAACTGATGGCTTTCGTCGCCGAGCGGCTCGGTTTGGCGGCGCTCGACCATTCCCGACGCGCGCACGCCCTTACCCTGACCAACGCGCTGGATCGAATCGCCGCTGAACTGGCGGACACGACCGCGAGCGTCGAGACCGGCGCGCAGGTCGTCCTCACGATGGCGGAGGACGTCGATACCAGCCGGACCTACGTCGACCGGGCGAGCACCGACGCATCTCACGAGATGGCCAACGTGGCGCATTCGGCCCAAGTGCTCGTCTCGCTCTCCGACCAAGCCAACGATCACGCCCTCCGCATCAGAACGATCGCGGGAGCGACTGCGCTCACGCTCGCCGGGGCCGTCGGTGATTTCACCGACCTGCAAACCAAGATCGCCGGGGTCGGGCAGATCAGCGACTTGATCGGCGTCATCGCAAACCAGACCAACTTGCTCGCCCTCAACGCCACGATCGAGGCCGCTCGTGCCGGAGCCGCTGGACGCGGCTTCTCGGTCGTCGCGAGCGAAGTCAAGGAGTTGTCCCACCGTGTGGCGAACGCGACGAGCGAAATTGCCGAACAGATCCAGCTCTTAAAGAAGGTTGCGCTGCAGTCGACGGCATCGCTGTCTCGCGTCCAGAAGGAAATCGAAGTCGTCCAGCAGACGGCAAACGACATCACGGGCGTGAGCGCATCCCATCACGATGCGTCTCGCAACATCGCGGGGAGCATCTCGCGGGCGCGCGAAACGATCGAGAAAGCCGCCGGTCATCTGGAGGCCCTGCGGAACACGACCGCGGAAGCCCTGGCCTCGTCGAAAACGCTGAGCGGCACATCCGCTCAACTGCACAATCAGGGGCAGGAACTCGGGAAGGCGACGAAACAATTGTCGCTGGCGACGGTCTAGCACCAGAGCATTTGCCCTCCTTCGGGTTCAGGGGCGGCGAAAGAGCCGCTGTCGATCCAAGAGTGCGGGAAAGGTCGACATCCCGAATAGACTCTGCGTCAGAATCAGATTATCGGCTCGAATCAACGTAGCGGTTGCAAAGTCGCAATGTTGCCTTCGAGATGCACGAGGGCTTCGTGGGATGCTGATGACAGCCTGGGCGCTTGGATCTCGAAATCCGCAAGCGACGCGTGTGAGGGGGACCGTGGTGAGAGTACGTAACGTCATCGTTGGCTTGAGCGTCATGAGCCTGCTCGCGGGTTCTTCGCTCCCGGCTTCCGCTCAGGTCGGCGACTTCTTTTGTTCAACCTTTTCGATCGGCTGCGCCCCGCCCCCGCCGCCCCCGCCGCCGGCACCGCTGCCCGTGGAAGAGCCGCCGCCGCCCAAGCGGAAAGTTCGCAAGGCGAAGCCGAAGCGCACTGCCGCACCGAAGGCTGACGCTGCCGCTCCGGCCTCGCCGCAATAGGTCGCGCACGTTCTCACGTGTTCCATGTCGCCTTCAGGCTGCTTGTCGCGTTTCATCGCGGCAAGCCGTCTCTGGTCTCGTCCCGCACCTAAGTTCGCCGCAGCATGGCTGAAGCGCCAACCAAACCGCGCATCGCGATCAGGTTTTGTACGCAGTGCAATTGGCTCTTGCGATCTGCGTGGATGGCACAGGAACTTCTGTCGACCTTCGGTGCGGACCTCGGTGAAGTCGCTCTCGTGCCCGGGACGGGCGGCGTCTTTCTCGTCGCCTACGACGAGGACGTGATCTGGGAGCGCAAGGCAGATGGCGGGTTTCCCGACATCAAGACGCTCAAGCAGCGCGTCCGCGACCGCCTCGATCCCCGACGGAGCCTCGGTCACATCGACCGGGACTCCCATGAACGGCGCTGATCCCTGCCGCGCAGGCGACGACCCGGTCGTTTCGCGTCCAGAGGTCCTCGCGGTTCACCGGCCGCTCACGGTGGGCTCAGGCTCGACTTCTCAGCTGCAGGCTCAGGAGCAGCGCGACCAGGCACAGACCCGACATCAGGAAAAAGGCGTGCGGCCCCGAGCTGCCATAGAGTTCGCCCGATGCGAAGGTGATCAGGGCGGAGGCGAGACCGAGGCACAAGGTGCCGTACAGGGTTTGCGCGGTGGCCGACAGCCGCTCGGGAATGACCGTGGCGATGACTTGCATGCACGCGAGGTGCATCAGCGAGAACGTCAGCCCGTGCAGCAGTTCGCTGAAGGCGAGCGCCTCCACGTTCGTGGTGCTCGCCAGAACGGCCCATCGCACGATGCCGGCGACGGCCGATGAGGCAGCGCAACCAGCCGGCGTGAGCCGGCGAAGCAGCACCGGGCCAATCCCGACGAAGACGACAACTTCGGACATCGCGGCTTCGGCGAGAAGGAGGCTGATCAGGCCGGGTCCGATGCCCGCTGCCCGCCAATGGATGACGGCGAAGGTATCGCTCATCGCGTGACTTCCGATGACTAGCCCCGCGACGAGAAGCGTGCGGCGGAACAGGGGGAATGTCAGCAGCGCTTTGATGGCGCCGTCCGCGCTCGCCGTGCCTGGCGACGCGACCGGCCGTAGCCTGAAGATCGGCGGAATCATCAGGAGAAAAAGCACGGACGAGGCGATGATGATGCTCGCCAGTCCGTAGTGCGCAACGAATTGCCCGCTGACGAGCGTACCCAGGACGAAGGCGGCCGATCCGATGCCGCGCACCCAGCCGTATGCGAAAACCCGTTCCCGAGCACTCGCAGCCAGAGCCAAGGCGTCGGCGAGTGGGCTGAGCGGCGCTGTCGCCAGCGAATGCAGCATGCTGATCGTCAGCAGGAGCCAGAACCCGGACGCGAATACGTAAGACAGCCCGACCGTGCCGGCGGCTGCCGCAGCGAAGCCGAGTATCCTGCGTGAGCCGAAGCGGTCGCCGGCCACACCGAGGAAGGGACCGAGCGAGAGGCGTACGACGGTGCCCGCCGCCAGGACGAACCCAATTTCTGGCGGCGACAACGCGCGGCTGGCCAGGAAGCTTGGCAGAAATGGCGATTCTGTTCCGAAAGCGCCGAAAAGGGCTGCATAAAGCACGGCAAAGAACGGAAAAGAACTTTGGGTGAGAGTCGCTGAAACCGGTCGGAGCGGCGAGACGGAGAGGTTCACGGCTGCCGGCGCCGAGATACGCTCACGGTCCGCTTTCGTTGGCGGTCACGGCTTCGACCGATGCCATCCGGCGGCGTGAGACCGTCCAGATCACCAAGGCGCCGGCGGCAATGACCGAAAGCGCAACGAAGCAGCTGCCGAAGCCGGCATGCTGCGCAACGAAGCCGGCGACGAGCGGACTGAGCGTCGCACCGATCCCGAAGGCCGTCAGCACGGCTCCGAAACCGGCGCTCAAACGTCCGGTGCCCGCCATGATCTCGGCATTGAGCGCGGGGATGGCGACGCTGCTCAATCCCATCGACGCGCCCTCCAGGACCTGAACAACGGTCACCATCGCCCAAGATCCGCCGTAAGCGGCGATCAGCCCACGTGCCACGACGGTCAGGAGCGCGAAAGTCATGACGCTCCCGTAGCCGCGTCGCGCCGCTATCCGGGGCGCGAGGAGCGCGGCTGCGACCATCACGACCCGCGCGATGACGGTCATGACACCCGTCGTGATGCTCGGATCGCTTCCGGCGAGGGTTCTTGCCTGGGCGAGAAACGGCAACATGGCGCCGCTCGCCGTCTGGAACAGCATGACGATCACGGCAAGCAGAATGAGGTCGGGCATGCCGATCAGGGCCCGCCACGTCGAGCGTTCGTCCCGTTCTCCGCTGCGGGCCCGGACGTCGTCGATGCTCTCGGGACGCAGGCCAACGAGCGTCAGCGCCGATGTCAGCGCCATGACGACGATGGCGAGCGCCACATAGCCCAACCCGAAGAAGTAGCCGAGCGCGGCCGCCAAGGCCGCGTTCACCGCATTGCCGGCGTGGTTCCAGGCCTCGTTCCGCGACATACGACCCGCGAACCTGTCGTGGCCGACAATGCCGAGCGTCATGGCCGCGACGATCGGCGCGACGCTGGTGTCGCCGATGCCGATTAGGAGCTGCGCCCCGCCGATGACGGTGATGTGGTTGGTCGCGACGATGAAGACAGCACCGAGCGCGATGGCCGATACGGCGAGCACGAGCGCAATCCGTTTGCTCCTCGATCGATCGATGAGAGTTCCGATTGGCGTCGTTGCGACAAGTCCGCTCGCGCCGGCCAGCGACATTGCCAATCCTGTCGCGGCGGGGTCGAAGCCGCGAGCCTGGAGATACACGCCGAGAAACGGACCAAACCCCTCGCGCGCGCCGGCGAGAGCGAAATTGAGGACATCGAGTGCGACGTTGGCGCGCACGGGCTTTCCTTCTTCCTGGTCGTATTGGAACTCGGCCTGCCGAGCTTACTTACGAGAGGCTTTTGCTGTAACGGGAGCCGGACTTGAACGAGAGAGTCAAATTGTCACCGGCCTGGAACAAATGTTCTTCCGTGCAAGCGCTCGAAGCGATCGTAGCCATCCCTGTCTGCAATGAACGCGATCGGATTGCAGACTGTCTCAATGCTCTGAGTGCGCAAGTCGGACTCAAACCGTACAGCTTCGGTGTTCTTCTTTTTCTTAACAATTGTTTCGACGAGACTGCGGAGGTGATAGCTTCGCTCGCGCCGTCGATGCCGTGGCCGATGCGCGTCATCGAGGTTTTTTCCGAACAGGCAACGGCTGGTTGGGCGCGACGGAAGGCGATGGAGGCCGCTGCGAACTGGCTGCGTGAGACTGGTGCGCAGAGCGGCGTGCTTCTCACGACCGATGCCGACAGTCGGGTCGACTTCGATTGGGTGAGGCGCAACCTTCATCATCTCGCAGCAGGGTGCGACGCGGTCGCGGGCCGGATCTCGCTCCACCCGGCGGAGGCGGCGCTTTTGCCGGAAAGTCTTCATGCTCGGGGCCGTCTCGAAGCACGCTATGAGGCCCTTCTCACCGAGATCGGCGCGCGCCTCGATCCGGAGCCGATGAATCCGTGGCCGTGCCATTGGACCAGTTCGGGCGCGACGCTCGCGGTGCGTCTTGCGGCCTACGAGGCAATCGATGGCATGCCCGCTCTCGCCCAGGGAGAAGACCGCGCCTTTGTCGATAAGCTTCGGTCGGCGGGTTTCGTTGTGCGTCATGCGACCGATATCGAAGTCGTCACGTCAGGTCGGCTTGACGGGCGCGCGCCCGGCGGCGCTGCCGATACGATGCGGCGGCGATGTGAAAATCCCGACCTCGAATGCGATCCGAGGCTCGAGCGTGTGGATCGTGCGGTGGCTCGCGTTTTTTGGCGGCGCTATCTTCGCGTGTTGTTCGCCAAGGGCCAGATCGGACGCACATGGCTCTGGGCGCCAGCTTTGCGCCTCACCAGATCCGAAGCGGAAAAATGCGTCGCCATCCCGAGTTTCGGGACCGTCCACGCGGCGATCGAAGCGGCGAGCGCGCGTTTGGCTTACAGGCCGGTCGTACCGGCGCAATTGCCCCGGCAGATCCGCCTCGCAACGACGATGGTCACCGTGCTCCGTGCCCTCGATCGCTCGCCGAGCGCAAAACATCCAAACGGTACTGCTCTGTTCGTATCCGAGTTTGAATCGCCGCAAATCCAGCCGACTCTGCCGTGAAGAGTTCGGCGGCTTCATCGCCGCTGAGAGGATAGTGCGTCTCGCCAAGCCAGTGCACGAGAACGATGTCGGTAGCGGGTTTGATCGATCGCTTGACGCATGCCGCGAGCCGGGCGACGTCGCCGCGGTCGAGGTAATAGATCACTTCCGATAGGACGATCAGGTCGAAAGTGTCGTCGGGCCAATCGTCCGGGATGCGCGACAGGGCGAAACGCACGTGGTCGAGATCCAAACAACGTCGCCGGGCTTGATCGAGCGCAGCCTGCGCGACATCGAGCGCCAGCAGCGACCCGCAGCGCGATGCCAGCTGCCGCGTCAGCACGCCGATGGAGCAGCCGACTTCGAGCGCATTCTGGTAACGCTGTTCGGGCAGGCTGCCGAGAGTTGCGGCGTATTTTTCTTGTTCGTAGGGACTCGCGGCGAAGCGCCAGGGATCTGGATCACCAGCGTACATCGTGTCGAAGTAGTCGGCGGGGATGGAGCGTTCGAAACGGCTCAATCGGTGGCCTCGCGGGGAACGGCGAGCAAAATTTCATAAGGCCGGGCGAAGTTGGCGAGCATCTCGTCGGTGAGGCGGAAGCCGTTCGGGTCGTCATCGATCAGATCGGTGACCTGAGATCGGTGTGCGGCGATGGCGGCAGCCTTGGCGTCCAGAAAATTCGAGATGTCGAAGCGAAGACCTTTCGGCGCCGCGCCGACCTCGGTATCGAGCGGCAGCGTCCAACCCCAGATCGGATAGAAGAAGAGGCGGGCGGAGCCGAGGGCCGCTTGCGCTTGCAGGACGAGGCGTGCCGTCGCGACGTGGTCGCCGTGCGGATCGTGGAGCCAGCTGACGCAAACGGCACCGGCCCGGCCTGCGGCCTTCACGATCGCGCAACGCGCCCGGTCGGCATCCGGGCCGTATGTCGGCACGAAACGGTCGCGCAATTGGAGGAACGTGACCGCATCCCGTGAGAGCCCGAGTTCGGCCGCCGCCGCATATGTCTCGGCTTCACGCAGTGCGCGGAGCTTTGCCGCGGGATAGCGCTGAGATCCGGCGTGGGATCCGGTGCCATCGCTGATGACGACAAGCCGAACGGGGATCCCGCGCGCGCAGGCGGCGGCGATCAGACCGCCACAGCCCAGGCTTTCGTCGTCGGGGTGCGGAGCGACGATCACGAGGTCGCCGCCCGCGCAGATCTCGTCGAGGCTGCCGAAGGGGAGCGCCTCGGCTGCGGTTAGGAAATCGCCGGCCCTCACGTCGTCAGGCCTTTGCACGTGCGAACGGTGCCGTCATGGCGCGCCGTGACGAAGGTGGAACGTCGCCGCCGAGAGAAGGGAGACATCCAACGCCGGCTGGCGAAGATAGGTCGTCAGGTCCCGTATCAAGCGCTCGAGCGGGTTGACCTTCAAAAAGGCCTTGAGCCCGAGCGCCTTCTGCGCGAGTGCGACGACGTTCAGGGCGGCCTTCTCGAACGCGTTCCGCGCAAGGTCGACATATGCGTCGACGGCATTGGCGTCCTCAAACGACCCTTCGGCGATCTCGCAGGCGCGCCGAACCCAAAGGCGGGCGGTTTCGACGGCAATGACCGCCTCGCCGAACCGCGCGAGTTGGATGGGATGCTCCCCATGCTGGCTGCCGGCGAGTTGAGCCCTGTATTGATCGAGGACGGCCAAAACGCCGCCGAGTTGCACGGCGATGACGCGCCACGCGCCGCCGCGGAAATAGGGTGGACGGAGGTAGTCGCCAGCCTTTCCGACGATCTCGTCGGCGCTGATCGGGATGTCGTCGAAATCCACCGTGCCGGTCGCCGTCGCCCGCATCCCGTGAGCTCGCCAGTCCGACGCATCGGCCCGTGTCGCATCGCCGACATTGGGCAGAACCATGATCGATCGGCCGTCGCGGTCGTTCGCCGCGACGAGCGGACGGCGGAAGTGGCCCGAGCCCGAGGCGAGGAGCTTGTGGCCTTTCAGGACGAGTGCGCCGTTGCTGTTGTCGAGCTGCAAGGGCGGCCCCGCCATCCAGACGCCGCTGGGCCTGCCAGCCTCGGCTTCCCGCAGAAGGAGCTTCAGGTTGGCCCGCGTCCCGTACCGCGAAACGAGGACCACGGCATTGACGTGCCCTTCGTAAAGGCGACCGAGAGCGAGACTTCCCCGACCAACGGCACACAGAACGTCATGGAGGACGATCGCGCCCTGGCCAGTCCCCAAGCCTGAGCCGCCCAGGGCCGGAGGGAACGGCGCGAGAAGCAAGCCCGAAGCGTGAAGATTGCAGATGTCCGTCTCGGGAAACGCGCCGTCGCAGTCGATGTCCGATGCGTTGCGCCACGCGTCTGCAGCGACGCGCCGCGCCGCCTCTCTCGCGTCCCCGACATCCTTCCTATCGGACCTCGGCAACTCCTCATAGTCGTCCGCCGCCGCCACGTTGTCCATTCACCGCCCTGCCACGCAATCGGCCAACGTCGGCGCAGGTCGTTCGTTCGTTTGACGAGAACCTTCCGAGGCGGGTGGTCGCCGACCGCGGCCGGGTGTATGGCAACATGGTGGCGGCAGCCATGTTTTCCGGTCGTCGCAGAGATGAGGCAGCGATGCAGGGCGAGATGCAATGGCGCTCGATGAGGAGCGCTCCGAAGGATGGGTCTCGGATCATCGTGGTGATCCGCGGGGGAGAGCAAGGCAACGCCGAACTCGACGTGGTACGGTGGAGCCGACCCCGCAAGGCGGTCGATGATTGCTGGGTCTCGACCGACTCGTCTCACGATTGTCCGATCGCCTACGAGGATTGGGAGGTCATGAACTGGATGCCCTTGCCAGCGACCATGCCAGGGGTGAGAACCCCCAACATGGCGTCCCGACTTCCAGATTTTCCTCGAGACGGTCAGGAAATCGGCGGCTCCGGGATCTGACCGTCGCCTCCTGTTGTCGGGGCTCGCGGCTTGCCGCGCCGCGGTGGGACCGCTATAGGCTGCCTCGCAATGACCAACGCCCGTGGTCAGTCCATGGGAACGTCGCCCTGCCGCATCGAGCGCGCGTCCGAGATAAGTCCTATGAAGTCCGACATCCATCCCTCCTATCATACCATCAAGGTCGTGATGACCGACGGGACCGAGTTCATGACGCGGTCGACGTACGGATCAGCGGGAGACACGCTGAACCTTGACATCGATCCGAAGACCCATCCGGCGTGGACGGGCGGCTCTCAGCAGCTTCTTGATCGCGGGGGTCGGCTCTCGCGCTTCAATACACGCTATGGCGGTTTGTCGATCGGGAAGAAGGGTTAGGCCGCTTCCGTCGACGCGCCCCGTCAAGGTAGCAAGACGGCAAGCTGCTCGCTATCGACGCGGTCCCATCCGTTCATCCCGAGCCGTTCCTGCGGGAGGAAGCGGGCCTTGTAAGCCATCTTCTTCGATCCCTCGACCCAGTAGCCGAGATAGAGATGTGGCAGGCCAAGCCGCTTCGCCCGCCGAATGTGATCGAGGATCATGAACGAGCCGAGGGACCTCGCCTGCTCGCCCGGCTCGTAGAACGAGTAGACCATCGACAATCCGTCGGCGAGCAAGTCCGTCAGAGCGACGGCGATGAGCCGGCCGGGCGAGACCGACGTCGCGCCGACGCGGTACTCCAAGAGGCGCGTTTCGACGTGCGAGTCCTCGATCATCATCGAATAGTCGAGGACCGTCATGTCGGCCATTCCACCGTCCGCGTGGCGCACGTCGAGGTAACGGCGGAACAGCGAGTACTGCTCGGAAGACGGCTCCGCGCGGATCACCGTGCCGCGCACGTCGGCGTTCTTCTCGTCGACACGGCGCAAGCTTCGCGACAGAACGAACTCGTCGACCTTGACGCGAACCGACACGCAGGCGCGGCAGTTCTCGCACGCGGGCCTATAGGCGATGGTTTGCGAGCGGCGGAACCCGGACTGGGTGAGCGTGTCGTTGAGAGCCGCCGCGCGCTTCCCGATAAGGTGAGTGAACACCTTCCGCTCGTCGCGGCGTGGAAGGTAAGGGCAGGCTGAAGGCGCGGTCAGATAGAATTGCGGGGCGTCGCGCGGTTCTCTCGACACTCTGGAATCCGATCACCACCTGATTTGGCTCAGGATAGGATAACTGCTGGGTGCCAAGTCGCAAGCGGCTGTCGTGTTGATCTGATCACAACAGGCGGACGGGATCAGGAAGCAAGCAGGGCACGGGTATTACGGAGCAAGGAAGGCCGACGCGCTCTGCACTCGGCTTAAGAGGTCGCGGGTGATCAGACCGGCCTTCGGAGCGCGTCAGCGAAAGCATGTTCCCTGCGCTGATTGAAGAAAATCTTACCGAAGCCGCTCAGCACTCGTGATCGGATGACTGCTTGCGCCATTGGTGAAGAAAGCTCGACAACCCTCACTTCCGCTTTTCCGCGTCAGCGACAGTCGGCGCGCGATCCAGGATTTGGCGGGTGGGACGAATGCGGTAAACCCGGTCCATGGAACGTGATGCGCCGGACGACGGGGGGCTCGATCGAGCGACGCTCGGCGGAGAGGTGGAAAGCCTCGCTTTCGCGGGATCGACGGACCTGTTCCTGCGGTCGCGCACACCGGCATTTCGGAGGGTCACGCTTGCGCTCGTCGCCGCGGGCTTTTCGACTTATGCGCTGCTCTACTGCGTGCAGCCGCTTTTGCCGGTGTTTTCGCAGGATCTCGGCGTGTCACCCTCCGTCTCGAGCCTGTCGCTCTCGACGACGACGGCGACGCTCGCGGTCGCGATGCTTATCGCGGGTCGCATCTCGGACGTGCGCGGGCGCAAGCCGATCATGGCGGCATCGCTTTTCGCCGTAGGCTTGCTGACGGTCGGCTGTTCTTTCGCCCCGAACTGGACGGTGCTGCTCGTCCTGCGCACCCTGACCGGTCTCGCTATGGCGGGTGTTCCCTCGGTGGCGATGGCTTATCTGGCGGAAGAGGTCCATCCGCGCGACCTCGGCGCGGCGATGGGCCTTTACATCGCTGGGAATGCCTACGGCGGCATGGCCGGACGCGTGCTGACCGGCGTCCTCATCGATGTCACGCATTCGTGGCGCGTGGCGATCGGCCTCATCGGCCTGTTCGGCATCCTGGCTGCTGCGCTCTTCGTATCGCTGTTGCCGCCATCGCGGCATTTCGAGGCCGAACAGGGGGTTTCGCTCGGCCACCTCGGGAAGGCGTTCGCGCGGCATCTCGCGGATTCAGGCCTGTCGCAGCTCTTCCTCGTCGGCTTCCTTCTGATGGGAAGCTTCGTGACGGCCTACAATTATCTCAGCTACCGTCTCATCGAACCGCCGTTCGACCTGTCTCAGGCAGTCGCTGGGTCGATCTTCCTGGTCTACCTGCTTGGCGGTCCGTCGTCGGCATGGTTCGGCCGGCTCGGCTCTCGTTACGGACGTGGACGGATGATGATCGCGGCCATGGTCCTCCTCTTGGCCGGACTTGCGGCGACCGCGACTGGCAATCTTGTCATCAACATCGCGGCCATCGCGATCTTCACGTCGGGGTTTTTCGGGGCGCACGCGATCGCAAGCGGCTGGGTCAGCCGGCGTGCAGAGACCGCGCGCGCGGCGGCCGCATCGCTTTACCTCTTTGCCTATTACGCCGGGTCGAGCATCTTCGGGTCGTTAGGCGGCGTGTTCTGGTCGCGCTTCAGGTGGCCGGGCATCATGTCCGCAGTGGCGGTGCTGATGCTTGGTTGTCTCGTGACCGCATGGAGACTGATGCTGCGCGAAGGCCGCGAACAGGCGACGGACATGTAGAAGGTCGAGCGCTCGGGTGGGCCGCCGATGACGCGAGCGTGCCCCTTTTGAGCCAGCTTGACTTGCTGCGGACACGGTGCGAGTTCGCGGCCGATGACGCGCGCTCGATCAGTTCGATGAAGGCCTACGTGTTTCCCGGCCAAGGATCGCAGGCCGTCGGCATGGGCAAGGCGCTCGCCGACCATTTCCCCGCGGCCAGAGCGGTTTTCGACACGGTCGACGACGCGCTCGGCGAGCGATTGTCGACCCTTATATTCGGCGGCCCGGAAGCCGAGCTGACCCTGACCGCGAATGCGCAGCCGGCTCTCATGGCGGTTAGCCTGGCCGTTGTCGAAGTGCTTCGGGCCGAAACCGGCCTTGACTTGAGGCGCGACGCGGCCTTCGTCGCCGGACATTCCCTCGGGGAGTACGCGGCGCTTGCCGCAGCAGGCTCTATCAGTTTGGCCGATGCGGCCAAACTGCTCCGCTTGCGGGGCGAAGCGATGCAACGGGCGGTGAAAGTCGGCGAGGGTGCGATGGCCGCGGTGATAGGGATCGAGCCGGATCAGGCGGCTGAGATCGCGCGCGAGGCGAGCCGCGGCGCCGAGGTCTGCCAAGTGGCCAACGACAATGGCGGTGGGCAGGTCGTCCTGTCGGGCAGCAAGGCCGCGGTCGACCGCGCGACCGAGATCGCGAAG
>CAXTFG010000074.1:0-14698 GCA_964243415.1 uncultured Beijerinckiaceae bacterium
TCGACTTCTTCGTCGGGAACATCCGCCACGAGTTTTTCGATCACGATGTCGTCGAGATCGCCGACGTCGACTTTCGGAAGAACCTCAAGCGCCACCTTGAACTTGAGGTCGCCTTTGGCCTCAAGCGCCCGTTCCAGCACGTTTTCGTCCCCGTCAACGTCGAAGCGTGGCTCGCCTGCAACGCGCAACGCGTTGTCCTCGATCATCCGGGTCCGGGCTTCCCCGACCGCCTGCTGGAGAACCTCGGCCATGACGGAGCGGCCATAAAGTCGCTTGAGGTGGGACACCGGCACCTTGCCGGGACGGAAACCTTTGATCTGCGCCTTAGCGCGCATCTCGTTGAGCTGGCCGTCCATGCGTTGGGACAGGTCTTGCGCCGGCAACACGATCTCGAACTCGCGTTTCAGCCCATCGGCGTGGATCTGTGTGACTTGCATGGACTTGGAGCCTGTCTGGATGCGAGCGCGCTCGCGGAGATGCGTCGCGGCAGGGGGACGAATGGTGCGGGCGGAGGGACTCGAACCCCCACGATTTTCACCACCGGAACCTAAATCCGGCGCGTCTACCAGTTCCGCCACGCCCGCGCGGGCCGGGCTCGCGCCGGCGCGTCGCTTCGTTTTCCTGCCGATTTGACCTGCGCTGTACAGCACCGGCCAAGGCGATGCAGCAAAAAAAGCAAAACGGCCGAGGGTGCGGGCCGGTCGGTTCGACCCGTCCTCGACAGAACGGTTGTTTTGCCGTCTCCCTCGCCCTAAAGCGCCGGTCTGACTGGAGGAATGATGGCGGTCGATCGTCGGATGGTGCTCGCCGGAATGGCAGCCTCGGTTCTGCCCGTTGACGCCGCCGTGGCGCTTGATCCACCCGCGGTCTCGCTCGTCGCGGAAGAAGGCAGGCTAAGCCTGCGGGACAAGGTCGAGACCCACGTGTGGGGGTACAACGGCCAGGTCCCCGGCCCCTTGATTCGTGTGAAGAAGGGCGCCGAGCTCAGGGTCGACCTCCACAACAAGCTCGGTCAGCCGACATCGCTGTGCTGGCACGGAGTCCGGATCGCCAACGCGATGGACGGCGTCGCCGGCCTGACCCAGCAGCCCGTCATGCCGGGCGACACGTTCGAATACCGGTTCGTTCCGCCCGATAGCGGGACCTACTGGTACCATCCTCATGTGTGGCCGTACGCCGCCGAGCAGATCGGGCGAGGTCTCTATGGCGTCTTGATCGTGGACGAGCCCGAGGCGCCCGCGGTCGACGACGATCTTCTCGTCGTGCTCGATGACTGGGCGCTCGACGAGAAGGGAATAATCAAGAACGACTTCCTCGATCCGTCGAGGACCGCCGGCTCACTGCTCACGATCAACTCGAAGGCTGTTCCGGAGCGACGCTCCGTGCGTCCCGGCGCGCGCCTGCGCCTCCGGCTGCTCAATGCGTGCGGCGCGCGCATCGCCGTGGTGAGCTTCGTCGGCTCGCGCGCGACCGTGATCGCCATCGACGGCCAGCCGAGCGAAATCTTCGAACCGGCGCACGGTGTACTCCCGATTGGGCCGGGCTCGCGCTTCGACGTCCTCGTCGACATGCCGTCGAGATCGCCCGCATCGCTGATGCTGCTCGGCGACGGCGTCCCGGATCAGCCCTTGCTCATTTTCGACGTCACGGGTCCCGCGCTGTCGTCGCGCGGCGGCGTCGCGAAGCTGCCCGACAATCCGTTGTTGCCCACGCGCATTCACCTTGAAAAGTCGCTCAGGCGCAGCTTAACCATCGCCACCAAAGCCGGCGCGCCACCGTCGTGGACGCTCGATGGGCAGGCGAGCGACGGCTTCTCCGGCTCGCCGTTGTTCACCGTCAAGCACGGCGGTGCCGTCACGCTCACGTTCATGAATCAGACGACGGACGCGCAGCAGATGCACGTCCATGGCCATGCCTTCCGCCTTCTCCATGACCTCGACGACGGATGGGACCCTTACTGGCGCGACAGCGTCCTGCTGGCACCCGGCAAGACGAAGCACGTCGCGTTCATCGCCGACAATCCGGGGCGGTGGGCTGTGGAATCGCTCACCCTCGTGCGGCAGGTCACGGGACTCGCCGGCTATTTTGTCGTGAGATAGCCGCGGGACGAAAGGAAGCCGCGCCTTACCAGGGCGGCTTCTGATCCATCACACTCGCGGTCGATCTACTTGCCGGCCGGCGCCGGGGCGGGCATGGAGGCGCCGCCCGTCGGGCTCGCTTTCGAGTTCGCTTCCAGCTTCTTGCGTTCGTCTTCGGCCCGCTTCTGCAACTCCGCCTGCAGCTTCTGCTGCTGCTCCTGAAGCACTTTGGGATCGATCGCCGGCCCGTCGAACGAAGTCCCGAACCCGTCGAGTGGGACGTCAAAGATCACTTCCGCGTTGTCCCGGTTACGCACGCTGACGTCGACCGTCTTGCCCTTCTTGAGCGTGTCGACGACGCTGCCCTTGATCTTGGCCTCAGCAAAGCATCCGTTCGGGAAGCAGATCTCGTAGCTGCCCTCTGTCGCCGTGCCGGCATCGACAGCGAACCGAAATCCAGGACGCAGCATCAAGCCGATCGGCATGAGCATGCGGACGATCCGGGTGTCGTCGCCCTGCACGTCATAGACGGCGAGCGCGAGCACGGGCGGTTTGCCGGCCTCGGCGCTGAAGTCGCGCGTCGTATAGCAGACCTGCTTGTTGGCGGCGGAATCCTTGCCGCAAACCTTGGTCCAGTCCTTCTGGGTAGCGACGAGAGGAAGGTGATTGCTTTGCGCGCCTTGCGGCGTCCCGGCTGGGGCGGCTGGCGCGCTGGGTGGAGCTTCCGCCGGCGCCTCCACAGGAACCGGCGCCTTCTTCTTGGGCGCGGCAAGGGCGGGGCCGAAGGCGACGCAGCTGCTCAGCAGTGTCAGAAGTAGCATGCGCTTGAGGTGAAGCGGCATCGGGTGTCCTTTTGTTCGGGCGCTCGTCCCTGGCTTTCGGGAAAAGAAGATGATCGGAGAGCGGGCCAAACGAAGCCGAGCGCAGGCGCCGCGGCGCTCATCCGGCGAATGCGAAGCTCTTTACCTCGTATTGAGGCGACAAGTAGGCGGTGACTGCTCTTTGCGTATCTCTGTTCGGCTCCGCGTCGAAGCCGGCATCGACTCGGCGGGGGAGGGCGCCGGTCTTCGCATGCGAATCGTGGAACGATCCATTAGTGTTTCTATAGGGCAACGGGGCTGGGTGGCGCCGGATCGAGCGTTTCACCGAGGACGGAAGCGATGAGCGTGAGGGCTGCCGACGAGTTGTCTTCGCTGAGCGGGCTTGGCGCCCTCCTGACCACGGCAGCCAACAACAGCCCTGATCACGTCCTCGTCGAGGACGATGAGGGGACATCGACCGCGGCGCAACTCGCGCTGCGAACGCGTCGGCTGGCGGCGCAACTGCAGCTTGGCGGCCTCGCGCGCGGAGAGCGCGTGCTCATCGTGGCGGGCGCGCAGACTGCGTCCCTTGTCGCCATCATCGCCGCGCTCCAGGCCGGCCTCGAACCGGTCCTCGCGCCCTGTCATGCGGGCGCGCTCGGCTTGGCGACCTTCGCGCGGCTTGCCGGAGCCGCGGCCTTGATCGGCCCGACCCGCTACGGCGAGCTCGAACTCGGCGAGGTCTAC
Source organism: uncultured Beijerinckiaceae bacterium (assembly GCA_964243415.1). Taxonomy (GTDB): domain Bacteria; phylum Pseudomonadota; class Alphaproteobacteria; order Rhizobiales; family Beijerinckiaceae; genus RH-AL1. The sequence goes on from CAXTFG010000074.1 coordinate 3,626, forward strand.
CTGTCGGCCGCGGGGTCTGCCGAGACCATCCGCGGGATCCTGACCCACGGTCCGGACCGGGTCGACGGCGCCGCCGACATCTCGTTCGCGGCGCTCGATGCGTTGCCGGGCCCAGCGGAGCTGCTCGATGCGGACGTTCTCGAGATGCCGACGATCGCGACGTTCGCGGGCCCCTGGACGGCCCCGACGCTGGTCTCGCATCGGCAGGCTTCGCTGTTCGCCGACGCCCTCTCGCTCGTCGAGCAGGCGCGCATCAATCCCTCGAAGCCCATCATCGCCCTTCTTGCGCCGACGAGCCTGGCCGGGCTCGTCGGCGGCCCGTTCGCCGCCTTCGTGGGAGCGTCGCGCCTCGTGCTGCACGGGCCGTTCTCGGCGAAGCGCTTCCTCGCCCATCTCGACCAGGATCCCGGAGCTCATCTCCTCGCGCCGGCCGTCATCGGTGGATGTTTCGACCGGGCCACGTTCGACCTGTCCTCGTTGATGCTCGTATCGCGCTACGCCGATGCCGACGCGTTTGCGCTTCCCGGGTCGCTCGCGTCCCAGCGTCCCAGCGTCGACGTCTACGCGTTCGGCGAGGACGCCGTGCTCGCCCAGCGTCGGGAGAATGGCGAAGCCGCGCCGCCCGCACGACTTGCCGCAGATCTCAGCCTGACGGACGGGCTCGGCGCCCGGTTGAATCGGGCCCGTGCCGAGCATCGGCTGCACGCGGCGGATGCACCCTGGTGAAGCTCGTCATCGCCAACAAGGCCTATTCGTCCTGGTCGTTCCGGCCTTGGCTCCTGCTTCGCGTCTTCGCGATCCCGTTCGACGAGGTGGTCATCCCGCTCGATATGCCGGGCAGCGCCGCCGCGATCGCCGCCTACAGTCCGGCCGGCAAAGTGCCGGTGCTGATCGACGGCGCCGTGTGCGTGTGGGACTCGCTGGCCATCGTCGAACACCTCGCCGAGCGCCATCCCGATCTCGCGATCTGGCCGCGCGAGGCGCCGGCCCGCGCTCTCGCCCGCTCGCTGGCGGCCGAGATGCACGCGGGCTTCGGTCCCTTGCGTCGCGCCTTGCCGATGAACATGCGGCGCAGTTCGCAGCCGGCGACCCTCGATGCCGCCACGGCCGAAGCCGTCTCAGCCGACGTCGCGCGCCTCGAGGCGGCCTGGGCCGATGCGCGGTCGCGCTTCGGGAAGGGCGGCTCCTTCCTGTTCGGCGCCTTCGGTGCGGCGGACGCGATGTTCGCGCCCGTGGTGAACCGCCTTCATGCCTATGCCTGGCCGGTGACGGAAGGGACTCTCGCCTACATGGAGGCCTTGATGTCGCTTCCGGAATGGCGCGACTGGCAGAATGCCGCCGAGGCGGAGGGGTGGCGGCTGGAGCGCATCGAGGCCGTGTAATGCGATCGAGAGGGCAAGCTCAGTCCTCGCATCCGCATCTGCCGCCGGCAGAGGTGACGTCTATTCCTGTCGCTGCGTCACCTTGTCCGATTCGTCCTGCTTCTTCGGATCGTCGACGGCATCGGGCCGCGGCTTGGGCTCGCCACCCGTCATGCCCTGCCAGCTCTTGTCGGCATTGTCGTCGGAGAAGGGTTGGGCCGTCTTGACCGTGTCCTTGTCGTCCATCGTCGAACTCCCTTGTTGCTCCGTCACGGCTCCGGCCCGGTGATCCAGGCGACGGCCGCCAAATGCGCGCTCTCGGCAACCTTGACGAGTTTGCTGTCGGATGCCGCGAATGTTCCGGCATCGTACTCGTCTAGAAGAGCCTTGAGACGAGTGGCATAATCCCCGTCGAACCCGACCGTTGCGCACGCGACGTAAACCTCCCGCGCGTACGCGACCGCGTCGGCCTTCACCGTCATGCGTGGCTCCCAATTCACCTTGCGTCGCCGGACAACGATCTGCCAACCCGGCGCGTTGCCATCCGGGCTTGGCGGATCGGCGTTTGCAAGCGAGGCACACATGTCAGCTCTTCCGAGCTTCGCTGCCCCTTACTGCCCTGACGACACCATCCTCGCTAGGTCGCTGTTCGCCGGTGCCGCGCTGCCGGCCGAAGCCGAGGCCCGGGTCGATGACCGCGCTCGCGGTCTCGTCGCTGCCATGCGGGCCGAACGCGGCGGCCTTGGCGACATCGAGGTCTTGCTGCGCGAATACGCGCTGTCGACGGCCGAGGGGCTTGCGCTCATGGTGCTTGCCGAGGCGCTTCTGCGCGTGCCCGATGCGGCGACCGCCGACAGGCTGATCCAGGACAAGCTGGGGCAGGGCGCCTTCGACCACCACGCCTCGCGCTCGGACAGCAGACTCGTCAGCGCGTCGAACTGGGCGCTCGGCATCTCGGCGCGGGTGGTCGGACCAGGCGAGACGCCCGAAGGCATTCTCGCCACCATGGCCCGTCGCGTCGGCGCGCCGGTGGTGCGCCAAGCGGCGCGCCAGGCCATGCGCCTCATGGGCAGCCACTTCGTGCTGGGCGAGACGATCGAGGCGGCGTTGAAGCGTGCGGGTAGCGGAAGCGGTCGGCTGTACCGCTACTCCTTCGACATGCTCGGCGAAGGTGCGCGAAGCGCGGCGGACGCCGCCGCCTATCGCGCCTCCTATGCCGGCGCCATCGCGGCGCTGGGGCGCGCCGCCGGCAACCGACCCTTGCCCGATCGTCCCGGCATCTCGGTCAAACTCTCTGCGCTTCATCCGCGCTATGAGGCGACGAACCGGACCCGGGTCCTCGCTGAACTCGTGCCGGTCGTGCTCGACCTCGCCCAGAAAGCGAAAGCCAATGACCTCGCCTTCACGATCGATGCGGAGGAAGCCGATCGTCTGGAACTGTCGCTCGCCGTGATCGACGCCGTTCTGTCCGATCCGTCGCTGGCGGGCTGGGACGGGTTCGGCCTCGCGATCCAGGCCTACGGCAAGCGCTGCCTTCCCGCGATCGACCACGTCGCGGCCCTCGCGGCGCGCCTCGGCCGCCGCATCACCGTTCGTCTCGTCAAGGGCGCGTACTGGGATACGGAAATCAAGCGGGCACAGGAGCGTGGCTTGCCGGACTATCCCGTGTTTACGCGAAAGGCCATGACCGACCTCAATTACCTCGGAGCGGCGGAACGTCTGCTCGCGCATCGGCCCCGGATCTTTCCGCAGTTCGCCACCCATAACGCCCTGACCGTCGCCAGCATCGTTGAGCGGGGCGGGGCAGCCGGAGACTACGAGTTCCAGCGCCTTCACGGCATGGGAGGCGCTCTCTACGACCATCTGCTGGCGACGATCCCGGGTGCTGCCTGCCGGACCTACGCGCCCGTCGGCGGCCACCGCGACCTGCTCGCCTACCTCGTGCGTCGATTGCTCGAGAACGGTGCCAACTCCTCCTTCGTGGCGCGTGCCGGCGATCCGAGTTTTGCCGTCGAGGACCTGCTGCAACGGCCTGCCGCGATCGTCGGATCGCCGGAGCGGGCCCGCAGCCCGACGCTACCACTGCCGCGCGTGCTGTTCGGCACGGGCCGGTTGGCCGCTGCAGGCATCGATCTCGGGTCGCAGCCGATGCTGGACGAGCTTCTCGCGGATCTGGCGCATGCGTCCGGCGATGCCTCCGCCGAAGCCATCGTCGACGGCCGCGCACTGACCGGGACGCCCTCTCGTGCGGCGGTCAGCCCCGTCGATGCAAGCCGGATCGGGACGGTTTCGGACGCGACGATCGCCATCGCGGATGCGGCGATGCGGGCGGCGGTAGCCGGCGCGGCATCTTGGGCCGCGACAAGCGCGGAGCACCGCGCCGTTGCCCTCGAACGCGCCGCCGACCTGTTCGAGGCTGGACGCGGTCGGTTCATCCACTTGTTACAGGTCGAAGCGGGCAAGACGCTCGACGATGCGTTGGCCGAGCTGCGCGAAACCGTCGACTTCTGCCGATATTACGCGAGCGAGGGGCGTCGCCTGTTCGCGACGCCGTCCGACCTGCCCAGTCCTGTCGGCGAAAGCAACCGGCTCTGCTATCGGGCGCGTGGCGTGTTCGTGGCGATCTCGCCCTGGAACTTCCCGCTGGCAATCTTCGTCGGACAGCTCGCGGCGGGACTGATGGCCGGCAACGCCGTCGTCGCCAAGGCCGCCGAGCAGACGCCGCTGGTCGCCTCCGAGGCTGTGCGCCTGCTCCACGCGGCCGGTATCGCACCCGCCGCCCTGCATTTCGTGGCGGGGGACGGCACCATCGGGGCGCGCCTCGTCGGGCATGCGGCGGTCTCGGGCGTCGTGTTCACCGGCTCGACCGAGGCCGCGCGCAGCATCAATCGGGCCCTCGCCGCCAAGGACGGCCCCATTGTTCCGCTCATCGCGGAAACGGGCGGCATCAATGCCATGATCGTCGATGCGACGGCGCTTCCCGAGCAGGTCGCCGACGATGTCGTCGCCTCCGCCTTCCGGTCCGCCGGACAGCGGTGTTCGGCGTTGCGCCTCCTTCTCGTCCAGGAGGATGTCGCCGACCGCGTGCTGGCGCTGGTGACGGGCGCCGCGCGCGAACTCAGCATTGGCGACCCGCGCGACGTCGCCACGCGGATCGGTCCCGTGATCGATGCGGCCGCGCAACGGAGGCTCGACGAATATGCTGCTGACGTGCGGACGCGCGCCAAGGTGCATTTCGCCGGCAGCCCGCCGAGGCACGGCTTCTTCGTCGCCCCGCAGGTTTACGAGCTCGTGAAGCCGGCCGATCTGAAACAGGAAATCTTCGGGCCGATCCTGCATGTGTGCCGGTACCGCGCCGAGGACCTCGACGCCACGCTCGACGCGGTCGCCGCCAGCGGGTTCGCGCTGACGCTTGGGGTCCAGTCCCGCATCGATGCGACCATCGCCCGGATCGTCGCCCGGCTGCCGACCGGCAATGTCTACATCAACCGCAACATGATCGGGGCGGCGGTCGGCATGCAGCCGTTCGGCGGGAGCGGGCTTTCGGGAACCGGGCCGAAGGCTGGTGGCCCGAATTACCTTCCGCGGTTCGCGACGGAACAGACAGTGACGATCAACACGGCCGCCGCCGGCGGCGATGCCACGCTCATTGCGAGCGAGACGTGAGTTGAACGTTCCTCTCCGATGAGATCGCGCGAAGCTCCGGCGACGGAAGTGTCAACCATAGAGGAAAGCGGCGGATGAACTCGGCTTCGGTCAGGCGCGCGGCTGGCCGACGGCGTCGCTACTTGGCCGGGCTCGACAGCGGCTTGCCTTTGTCGACGATGTAGACGTTGACGATCTTCAACGATCTGTCGCCGACGACCTTGTACCCTGCATGCGGGACCTCGCGCGCGTTGATGCCGCCGGTTCCGGTCTCGCGCATCGTCGGCTTCTGGCCGGGCGCTTCGGTCATCGAACCCTGAATGACGTAGTAGGCCTCCTCGCCTGGGTGGGTGTGGCGCGGACTGACGACACCGGGCGGAATCTCCGTTTCCGTGACGATGATTTCCTTGTCCGTTCCGGTGAGGTCGGCACGACTGATCACCTTTTTCGTCATCTCTTGCGCGCCCGCTCCCGTCGCGAGGACCAGGCCGACGATCCCAACAAGTCTGAACATGAACATCCCCCCTCGGCACGACAGCGCACGTCGAGCACTACGAAGCCCTCGCGCGCCTGTCGATGGAGCTTTCGGGGAGCACGCGCGGGTCACGAAGGAGTCATTAGCGGAGCCAATCCGCCCACGTCGCGTTGGCCTCGCCGAAACTCGCCCTTGCCACGATGGAGCGCTCATGACCCCGGCTGTTTCCGCTCGCCTTGCGCGCTTTCTTCCCATCGCGGCGGCGGCGGTGTTCTGCGCCACCGCGGCCCTTGCTCAAGGGACGGCCGAGCAGCGCGAAGCGTGCACGCCGGACGCCCTCAGGCTTTGCGCGGACACGATCCCCGATGTCGGCCGGACGAGCGCCTGCATGCGGGCTCACAAGACCGAACTCAGCCCGCGCTGCCGCGCCGCCTTCGCACCCGAGGCGGCCCCCGCACCGACCCTCGCCGCGCGCGTCCCCGCTCCGCGCGTCTCCGCCCGCGAGCTCGCCAGAAAACGGGTGGCCCGTTTGAGCCCCGCTGCTAAGCCTGTCAGTCGCGAGCGGCATCGTGCCGAACGGCCCGTCGCAAAAATGGCAAGGGCCTCCGTGATCATTCGTCATCGCACCCGCGCCCGCGACACCGCCGACACCGACGTAGCCGCCGGCATGGATACGGCGTCCGACAGAGCGGTCGACGCGCGCGACAGGAGGAGGGCGCGGGTGGTCATTGGTCGCCTCTGCCGCACCGGAACGCTCGATCCGTCGGCCTGCCGCCTCGCTGCCCTGGCGATCGATCTTTCGCGTTAGAACGCTCGGCCGAAGGCGCTCGATGGCGACGGGAGCCAAATGCGCTTCGGGCACGTTCATGTCACGAGATTGCGTGCCGTCAGGAGGCCACCCGTGTTCAAACCTACCCCGATGCCACGGCGCTGCATCGTGCCGCTTGCCGCGATTTTCCTCGTCGCGGCGCTTCCCGCATCGCTTAAGGCGCAGGGCACCGCCGAGCAGCAGGAAGCCTGCACGCCGGATGCGGTCAAGCTCTGTGCGGCGACGATCCCCGACATCCCGAAGACGACGGCGTGCATGAAGGCGCACGTTGCCGAGCTGAGCCCCCGTTGTCGTGCCGCCTTCGCCGACGCGACCGCAAGCCCGGCACCCAAGGCGCGAGTCGCCGCCCGTGAAGATCGGCCCCGTCTCACCCGCGAGGAGCGCTCGCATGTGTCGCGCGAGGAGCCCTCCCGGGCCGCCTTGCGCGAAGAGCGGCGCGCCCGCATCGCGGGCCGCACCGCCGAGGTTCCGGTGCGGCCCTCGCGCATCGCGCCGGAGCCGCCCGCGTCGCGGGACGCGCGGCGCGGTCCGGAGCAAACCGGGCCGGAGACGGACGAGGCCGTCGCCGTGGCCCCGCCGCCGCGTTCGAGTGTGCCCGGCCTGACGAGCTATCGCGCGCAGATCGCCGAGGACTGCCGCGAGGGCCTCATCGACCCGTTCACCTGCCGCAGCACGCTTCAGGCGCTAAGCGCGATCGAGTAGCCGCCAGGCTTCAGAGGCGGAGGCCGCCGCCGACCTGGATCGTTTCGCCGGTGATCCAGCCACCGTCGCCGGACACGACGAAAGAGACCGCGGCGGCGATATCGGCCGGCTGGCCGATGCGGCCGAGCGGCGTGCGCGCGACGAACGGCGCGGCGCCCTCTTCGCCCATGGCGCTCGTGCCCTCCGTCGCCACCAGGCCCGGCGCGATGCCGACGACGCGGATGTGGCGCGGCCCAAGCTCGAGGGCGAGCGAGCGGGTCAAGCTATCGACCGCGCCCTTCGTGGCGCTGTAAACCTGCGCCTCCTTGATCGGCGTGATGCCAGCGCCCGACGAGATGTTGACCACCACGCCGCCGGTCGCCGGGAAGCGCCGCGCCGCCGCCTGCGTGGCGAGGATCAGTCCCTTGACGTTGAGGCCGAACTGCCGGTCGACCGACTCCGGCGTGATGCCGTCGAGGTCGCCGAACTCGTAGATACCGGCGTTGTTGACGAGGATATGAATGTCCCCGAATGCCGCCTTGGCCTTGTCGAACAGCGCCGCGATCTCGGCCGGCTGCGAGATGTCGGCCTGCACCGCGACAGCCGCGCCGCCTGCCGCCTTGATCCTGCCGACCAGCGTCTCGGCGGCATCCGCGCTGCGGGCATAGTTCACCACCACCTTGGCCCCGTCCGCCGCCAGGCGCTCGGCGATGCCGGCCCCGATGCCCTTCGATGCGCCGGTGACGATCGCCACCTTGTTGTCGAGCTTGCCCATGTCCAATCTCCTACTGTACCGATCGGTAGGATATTGGGTGGTGCGAACGGCGCGCAAGTGTCGCGCTTCTGTTTTGGACGAAAGGCTTAGCTTGGGGCGCGTGTAGCCTGCCGCTCAATCGCGGCCGCCGCAAGAGCGTCGCCGGATTGCGATTTGCGCAGTTGCACCGGGTCGGCAGGCGATCGCGACCGGCTGCGGGTCGGCTCGCGGTGGCGTCGGCCGCGACAGGCGGAGACAGGTTTGGGTACCGCGATACCGGTGTGATTTGGCTCGCCGCGCCGCGCCCAACCGCGCGACCGGCGCGGGATGCCACCACCCGCCGACACAGCGCCATCGATGTCGCTCCCCGGCGACATCCGGCGGCCCCGCGATGACGCCGTCCGGCGCCAGCCAGTCCGCGATGTCGTCCTCCGCCGACGCCCATCCCGCGATGTCGGCGAGCGACGACATGGCCCGCTCGGTGCTGCCGTTCGCCGACATGTCCGTGCCGGCCGACTTGACAAGGCATTGCGGACCCGCCTCCTGGTCCGCACTCCTTGTCCCGCCCGGCCGGGGAAGGCGACTCTTGCCTCAGCAAGGGTCGGATGAGGGCGATGCCGAAGCAAGCACGCCGGTCATCGCGCGACATCGCCCAGCGCCCTCATCCGGCCCCGCCGCCACTTCTTCCCAAGTCGTAGGAGAAGGGACGCGTCCGTACGGGTCCGACAGCAACCGCCTCCTCATGGTGAGGAGCTTGCGCGGCAAGCGTCTCGAACCGCGAGGACTCGTTCAGCCTCACACCTTCGGCTTGCGGCGGCTCAACGCCGACAACCGTTCGAAATCACCGCCCATGTAGGCTTCCTTCTTGGCGCGCGACCAGCCCTTGATGCGCCTCTCGGCGGCAATTGCGTCTAGGACGGATTCGTAATGCTCGGAGAAAATCAACTCGACCGGCCGCCGCACCCGGGTGAACGCCGACAGCCCCTGCGCGTGCTCGCTGACGTGCTCGTCCACCTCGCGCCGGGTCAGGCCGGTGTAGAGCTTCCCGTCGGCGCAGCGCAGGATGTAGAGCGTCGCACCGTCCATGGCGGGACCGCCTCGTGGTTCGAGACGCACCTGCGGTGCTCCTCACCATGAGGCTAATGGAAGACCGCGGCCTCGAGCAAGCCACCGCCTCGATCCCCTCATGGTGAGGAGGCGCGAAGCGCCGTCTCGAACCACGCTCAGCCCCGTCGCCGCGCCAGCTCGGACAAGCGCGCGAAATCGCCGGCGATGTAGGCGAGCTTCTTGGCCCGCGTCCAACCCTTGAGGCGTCGCTCGGCGGCGATCGCATCGATGATCGACCCGTAATTCTCGGAGAAGATCAGTTCGATGGGGCGTCGCGCCCGGGTGAACGCCGACAGCCCCTGCGCGTGCTCGCTGACGCGCTCGTCCACGTCGCGCCGGGTCAGGCCGGTGTAGAGTTTCCCATCGGCGCAGCGCAGGATGTAGAGCGTCGCACCGTCCATGGCGGGACCGCCTCGTGGTTCGAGACGCACCTGCGGTGCTCCTCACCATGAGGCTAATGGAAGACCGCGGCCTCGAGCAAGCCACCGCCTCGATCCCCTCATGGTGAGGAGGCGCGAAGCGCCGTCTCGAACCACGAGGCTAATGGAGGGCGCTGCTCGGGAGCAAGGGCCTGTGAGTTCGCGCCTCATGCCGCCGCTCCCTCCCTTCATGGTGAGGAGCGGCGCAGCCGCGTCTCGAACCACGAGGGTTCGCGTTCATCTGCTCCCCAGCGCACACCGCAGCCGCATTGTCGCCTTATTCAGCTTGCGCGCGCACGGCTCTGCCCCTACTCGTATCGGGGCGGTCCGGGTGGGGATGGATCATGCGACGCGGAGTGATCGTGGCGGCGTTGGCCGCCTGTCTTGTCGCGGGCGCTCCGGCGCGCGCGGAGCCACCCGGCTTCGTCGAGGCGCAGCGCGATTACGTCAGCCTCGAGTTGCCCCTACGCCAGCTTCTGCAGGTCTGGCTCATTGCCGGCGGCTTCAGCAATTCGGTGCCGAACGATCAGTTTTCGACGCGTACCTTTCGGTCTTTGCAGCAGTTTCAGACGGCAAATGGTTTCTATTCAAACGGTCAATTGGACAAGGTGCAGGTCGACCGGCTCGTCGCGATCGTCGATCCGATGTTTGCGATGTGGGGCCTGCGCAAGGTCGCGCTCCCAGGCCACCTCGCGGCGGTTTGGGTGCCGTTCGGCCTCGGTCTTGACGTGCGCGCGACCGACAAGGGGTTCCGCTACGAGGATCGGCAAGGCCGTTTCAAGCTCGGCTTCTTCGCGCTTGCCCGCGTGCCCCTGGCCGCCGCGTACGAAGCGCTCGTGACCAAGGAGCGCGCGCAGGGCACTACCATCCACTACGCGACAATCAAGGACGGCTGGTTCGCGCTGTCAACGACGAAGGTCGACGGCACCGACCATTACTATCGCTACCACCAGGACGGCGCGTCCCTGACCGGCTTCGCGATGGATTGGAACAACGCCGCCGGCGATGTGCATGCCGAGCGCATCGCCGTGCTCGATTCCGCCATCCTCGCCGCGTCGGTGGCCGGAGAACCCTTTATCGATCCGCCGCAGCCGCGGCCACAGGCGCAAGCCGGAGCGGAGCCACCGCATGCCGCGCAGCCGCTGACCGTGCCCGTCGCGCCGCCGCCTGCGCCGGAAGGCAAGCGCGGCTTCAGCACCGGGACCGGCTTCTTCGTCACCGACGTCGGCCACCTCGTCACCAACGCCCACGTGGTGAAGGGCTGCGGCGACATCGCCGTGAAGCAGGCGGACGGCACGGTCAGTCCGGCGGTCGAGCTCGCGACCGACGTGGCCAACGACCTCGCGCTTTTGAAGATCAAGGCGACGCCGGCCCGCGTCGCGGCACTCCGCGTGGGCACGCGGCTCGGCGAAGGCGTGGAGGCGTTCGGCTTCCCCCATTCCGACGTGCTGTCGACGTCGGGCAATTTTACGCTCGGCAATGTCACGGCGCTGACCGGCATGCACGACGACGTGCGCTACCTGCAGATTTCCGCGCCCGTGCAGGCCGGCAACTCGGGCGGGCCGCTGCTGGATGGCAGCGGCAACCTCGTCGGCGTGGTCTCGGCCAAGCTCGACGCGGTGAAGATGATGCTCGCCTCAGACGACCTGCCCCAGAACGTCAATTTCGCCGTGAAGTCGGCGATGGTCGCCGCCTTCCTCGACGCCAACCGCGTCGCCTACACGACCGCCCCGCCCGCCGCCACGCCGTTGCAGCCGGCCGACATCGCGGATCAGGCGCGGGCGATGAGCGTGTTTGTGGTG
>CAXTFG010000075.1:0-14684 GCA_964243415.1 uncultured Beijerinckiaceae bacterium
GTGGTGGCGACGGAAAAGCTGACCACGGCATCGCCGGCGTTGGTGCGCCGCACCTCGGGGTCACGGCCGAGATTGCCGATCAGGATGACCTTGTTGACGCTGCCCGCCATATCACGCTCCTCGCAAGGAGCTAGCCTTCACCAAAGCCCCGTCGCGAGTCAACGCGGCGCGCGCCCGGGAGCGGCGACCTACGCGGGTTTGTCCAGCAGCGTGCCGATCAGCGTGAGCAGCGCGAGATGCTCCGCGGAATACGGACTGCGGCAGAGGAAATCGCCGAGCTCGATGTGGGAGCTGTTGCCGCCGGAGGCGAGGTTCGGCGTGTGCTTCACGAAGAGCCGCCCGGTCCCGTCCTCCCGGATGAGTTCCCACGTGTCGCCGCTCGAGCTGATGTAGATTCGCCGCGACTCCATCCGACTGCGCTCCGATGTTGATTGCTCATGCCCCATTGGAGGCGGCGAGGCCGTACGCCAGCCGCGGCTGCCAGCCTCTATGATGGACACGCGTCGGGCTGGCCGTCCAGCTCCTGCTGATCGTGCGAGAAGGCGACGTGCTCGCCATGCCCGTCTTGGCCGCGCGTGATCGTCACGCGCCAGATCGAGTCGAAATCCCCGCCGTGCCACTCGGGGACGCTGCCGGCATCGCCGCCGAGCGCGGCGAGGAGCTGCGGGACGAGCGCCTGGAGCTGGTGGTGTTCCCAGGCGACGAGCACCGTGGCGTTGCGGTATTCGGCGACCTGCAGCGCCGCCAGCAGCTTGTCCGTTTCGGCGTAGCCGAGCGCGGCATGGACCGGCAGACCGAAACGGACCGCGGTCGGCTCGATCGTCGCGAGCGGGCGCACGTAATCGTAGCTCAGCGCACCACCGTCCATCTTCTGCTTCGAGGGATCGGGAGCGAAGATGGCATCGATTTTTCCGAAGCGGCTCTGAAGCCGGGCGGCGAGCGCCAACGAGCGGTTCAAACCCTTGCAGGAGAGCTGCCCGTAGCCGTCGGGCGATTTCTCGCCGTGGCGGATGAAGAGGATCGTTTCGGTGTCGGCCAGGGCAGAAAAGCTTGATCCCGCGCACAATGCCAGTGCCAAGACGATCGGCAACGTCGGATGGGACATGTCGAATGCAGACCTCGGGCGATCGGCCGGCCGTCCCGTCGCTGCGCCTTTTATCAGGAGATCGTGCGCTCCGTCGACTTGTCAGAGTCGCATCTGCCCGGCAGATGGCGAGGCTCCCGCCTGGCGGGAGCCCCCCGCGCGCGCCATCCACGCGGTGCGACCCCCGCCCGTCCGCCGATCCTCGACAATGTGCGCCACGATGTCGAAACCATGGGCGGCGAGGAGCGCCTCGTATTCGCCTGCGTCCAAGCTCGCATGATAAAGCGGGTCTCCCCGATAGGCGCCGATCGCCTCGCCATCGCTTGGCCCGGCGTTGAACATCAACGTCGCGGACGCGGCGGCATGCGCTGCGAAGACCGCGAACATGCGACGCTGATCCTCGGGCTTGAGGTGGAAAAAGCTGTCCCACGCGAGCAGTCCGTCGAAGCGGCGGCCAAGACGGAGGGAACGCATGTCGGCCACGATCCACTCCTGGTCCGGCAAGCGCTCGAGACACAATGAAATCATCGTGGGAGACGAGTCGACGCCCGTCACGCGAAGGCCCGCCGCCGCCATGTGCGCCGCGACGGGGAGGCCCGAGCCGCACCCGAGATCAAGGACCGTCGATCCCGACGGCAGGATCGCGGTGAAGCGATCGTGCCATCCTTTGTCGTTCCACGCGCTGGCTCTTCTGTCAGCGTCCCAAGCGCGCGCATGGCGCTCGTAATGATCGATGATGCGATCGGCTAACGCGTGGTGGTACGGCGGAGACGTCAAGCGAGCCGACGACTATCCCGTCGTGACGCCGGTCGCGAGATTCGACGTGTCGATCTCGCCGGCGAGGCCGGCCCGAAGCTTGTCGCGATCGAGTTCGTGCTCCCAGGCCGAGACGACGACGCAGGCGACCCCGTTGCCGACGAGGTTGGTCAGCGCGCGGCACTCGCTCATGAACTTGTCGATCCCGAGGATGATCGCCATCCCCGGCACCAGCGCCGGACTGATCGCGCCCAGCGTCGCCGCCAGCGTTATGAAGCCGGCGCCCGTGACGCCCGTCGCGCCCTTCGAGGTCAGCATGGCGACGCCGAGGATGGTCAGCTGCTGGCCGAGATCGAGCTCGACGCCGAGCGCCTGCGCGATGAACAGGGTCGCCAGCGTCATGTAGATGTTGGTGCCGTCGAGGTTGAACGAGTAGCCCGTCGGGACGACAAGACCAACCACCGGCTTGGAACAGCCAAGCCGCTCCATCTTCTCCATGAGCTGCGGCAGCACCGATTCTGAAGAGCTCGTCCCCAGCACGATCAGCAGCTCGGCCTTGATGAAGCTCAGGAACTTGAAGATGCTGAACCCGGCGAACCAGGCGACCGCGCCGAGCACGATGAGGACGAAGGCGAGAGACGTGGCGTAGAACGTCAGGACCAGGCCAACGAGGTTGCCGAGCGAACCCGGACCGTACTTGCCGACGGTGTAGGCCATCGCACCGAAGGCCCCGATGGGCGCGGCCTTCATCACAATCGCGATCACGCCGAACATGCCGTGGGCGAGGTCGTCGACCCATCCCGTGATCAGCCGGCCCCGCTCGCCCATCGCCATCAGGGCGAAGCCGAACAGGATCGCAAACAGCAGCACCTGGATGACGTTGCCGGTGGCGAAGGCGCCAAACACGTTCTCGGGAATGATGTTGAGGAAGAACTCGGTCGCGCCGTGGGCGCCCGCCTCTTTGGCGAATTTCGCCACCTGCGCGGCGTCGCCGTGCCCGGAGAACCCGCTGCCGGGACGGACGACGTTGCCGAGGATCAGCCCCAGCGCCAGGGCGAAGGTCGAGACGATCTCGAAGTAGAACAACGCCTTCACGGCGACGCGGCCGACCTTGCGGGCGTCCGTGATGTGGGCGATGCCGGAAACGACCGTGCAGAAAATGATCGGCGCAATCACCATCTTGATGAGGCGAACGAAGCCGTCGCCCAGCGCTTTCATCCAGTCGGCGGTGGCGGTGTGGGGGAACAGCAGGCCAACCAGGACCCCGAGCACGATGGCGAACAAAACCTGGATATACAGGACCCGATAGAAGGGCACCTTCGCGGTGCTCTCGTCCCGCACACCGTGTCCGTGATCGGAAATCGCCGTCATGGAATGTTAAATCCTTGGCACTGCTCACTTTCCGTACCTATGGCGGGAAACGGGCCGCCGCCACAAGTAGGCCAAGCAGCCGAAGCGACATTTCGCACCAAGTTTGGGCGTGCGCGACCCGCGCCCATCTCCTAGGCTGCCGTTCTCTCATCCGCGTCGCCTGCGAACCACCAAGAAGCCGCCTTTGCCCGCCAAACGCCCTTTGCCCGCCGATCGCGCCCCACCCGCCGATCGCCCTCTGCCCGCCAAGAAGACGTCGAGCCCCGCGACGCCACCGGCGGACCGCATCAGCAGCGTCCCGAAACTCATTCCGCCGGTTCAGGCGACTCACGGCGCTAAAACGCCAGGCCCCGGCGCCGCCAAGCGCAAGCGACAGCCGGACGGCGTCGAGCCCAGAGGCTTCGAGCAGCGGGTCATTTCGGTCCGCGGTGCGCGCGAGCACAATCTCAAGAACGTCGACCTGACGATCCCGCGCGACAAGCTCGTAGTCTTCACCGGGCTCTCCGGCTCGGGCAAGTCCTCGCTCGCCTTCGATACGATCTACGCCGAGGGCCAGCGCCGCTATGTCGAGTCGCTGTCGGCCTATGCGCGGCAGTTCTTGGAGATGATGCAGAAGCCCGACGTCGACCAGATCGACGGGTTGTCGCCGGCGATCTCCATCGAGCAGAAGACGACGTCCAAAAACCCGCGCTCGACGGTGGCGACCGTCACCGAGATCTACGACTACATGCGCCTGCTGTGGGCGCGGGTCGGCATCCCCTACTCGCCGGCGACCGGGCTGCCGATCGAGTCGCAGACGGTCAGCCAGATGGTGGACCGCATCCTCGTGCTGCCGGAACGCACCCGTCTCTACCTGCTGGCACCGGTGATCCGCGGCCGCAAGGGCGAGTACCGCAAGGAGATCGCCGACTTCATGAAGAAGGGCTTCCAGCGGCTCAAGGTCGACGGCGCGTTCTACGAGATCGCGGACGCGCCGACGCTGGACAAGAAGCTGAAGCACGACATCGACGTCGTGGTCGATCGCATCGCGGTGCGCCAAGACTCGGCGGAGGGAAGCATCCGCGCGCGCCTCGCCGATAGCTTCGAGGCGGCGCTCGACCTCGCCGACGGCATCGCCATCGCCGAATACGCCGGCGAGACCGACGAGAAAGGCCACGCCAAACGCCTGACCTTCTCGTCGAAGTTCGCTTGCCCGGTCAGCGGCTTCACCATCGCTGAGATCGAACCGCGGCTGTTCTCCTTCAACAATCCGTTCGGCGCCTGCCCGGACTGCGGCGGCCTCGGGCTCGAGCAGCGCATCGACGGCGACCTGATCGTGCCCGACCCGCGCCTCAGCCTTCGGCGCGGCGCCATCGCGCCGTGGGCCAAGTCGACCTCGCCCTACTACATGCAGACGCTCGAGGCGCTCGGCCGCGCCTTCAAATTCCGCCTCGACCTGCCCTTCGAAAAGCTGCCGCTGGAGATCCAGCAAATGCTGCTCTACGGCTCGGGCAAGCAGAGCGTGCGCTTCTCCTATGCCGACGGCGTGCGCGACTACGACGTCAACAAGCCCTTCGAAGGCGTGATCCGCAACCTCGAACGCCGCTACAAGGAGACGGAAAGCGAGTGGGCGCGCGAGGAAATCGGGCGCTTCATGGCGGCGACGCCGTGCGAGACCTGCGCCGGCACGCGGCTGCGGCCGGAAGCGCTGGCGGTCAAGATCGACGGCCATCGGATCGCCGACGCATCCGCTCTGTCGGTGCGCGACGCGCGCGACTGGTTCGCCGCGCTGCCCCAGAAGCTCGACGCCAAGCGCGGCGAGATCGCCAAGCGTATCCTCAAGGAGATCTCGGACCGGCTCACCTTCCTCGTCGATGTCGGGCTCGACTACCTCAGCCTCGACCGCGCCTCAGGCACGCTGTCGGGCGGCGAAAGCCAGCGCATCCGCCTCGCCTCGCAGATCGGCTCCGGGCTCAGCGGGGTGCTGTATGTCCTCGACGAGCCCTCGATCGGCCTGCACCAGCGCGACAACGCCCGGCTCCTCGACACGCTGAAGCGGCTGCGCGACCTCGGCAACTCGGTGATCGTCGTCGAGCACGACGAGGACGCGATCCTGCTCGCCGACTATGTCGTCGACGTCGGGCCCGGCGCGGGCATCCATGGCGGCCGCATCGTGGCGGAGGGCACGGCGGCGCAGATCATGGCCGACCCGAACTCGCTGACGGGGCAGTACCTCACCGGCGCGCGGCAGGTCGCGGTGCCGCGCCAGCGCCGCCGTGCCGACCCCGCGCGGGTGCTGCGCATCGTCAACGCCAGGGGCAACAACCTCAAGAACGTCTCGGCCGACCTCCCCCTCGGCCTGTTCACCGCCGTGACCGGCGTCTCCGGCGGCGGCAAGTCGACCCTCATCATCGACACGCTGTACAAGGCCGTGGCGCGCCGCCTGAACGGGGCCTTCGAGCACCCCGCGCCGCACGACAGCGTCGAGGGTCTCGACCACATCGACAAGGTCATCGACATCGACCAGTCGCCCATCGGGCGCACGCCGCGGTCGAACCCGGCGACCTACACCGGCGCCTTCACGCCGATGCGCGACTGGTACGCCGGTCTCCCCGAGGCGAAGGCGCGCGGCTACCAGCCCGGCCGTTTCTCGTTCAACGTCAAGGGCGGGCGATGCGAGGCGTGCCAGGGCGACGGCGTCATCAAGATCGAGATGCACTTCCTGCCCGACGTCTACGTCACCTGCGACATCTGCAAGGGCCGCCGCTACGATCGCGAGACGCTTGAAGTCAAGTATCGCGACAAGTCGATCGCGGACGTGCTCGACATGACGGTCGAAGAGGCGGCGACGCTGTTCAAGGCGGTGCCGCCGATCCGCGACAAGATGGAGACGCTGGCCCGCGTCGGGCTCGGCTACATCCGGGTCGGGCAGCAGGCGAACACGCTCTCGGGCGGCGAGGCGCAGCGGGTCAAGCTCGCCAAGGAGCTGTCGCGCCGCTCGACCGGCCGCACCCTCTACATCCTCGACGAGCCGACGACCGGCCTGCATTTCCACGATGTCGCCAAGCTGCTCGAGGTGCTCCACGAGCTCGTCGACCAAGGCAACTCGGTCGTGGTCATCGAGCACAATCTGGAGGTGATCAAGACCGCGGATTGGGTCATCGACCTCGGCCCGGAAGGCGGCGATGGCGGCGGCGAGATCGTCGCCGTCGGGACCCCCGAGGCCATCGCCAAATCGCCGCGAAGCTACACGGGCGCGTTCCTGAAAGAGTTGCTGGAACGGCGCTCGCGCAAGCAGCGGGAAGCGGCGGAATAGCCGCTGGTCAGTCCTCCATTGACATCGTTCTTGCTCGGACGTTTCTGCGGAGATCCTCCGGGATGTTCTGCCGAGAGAGGCACAGTGGGTCACACGTATTTCCTTCGCGCCTCATGACGTCTGTCGTCGCGCGCTTCGTGTCGAGGTTCCGAAGAAAGACGCCCGGCGGAGCGGCGGTCCACGTCGTCGGCGGCGGCCTCGCGGGCACGGAGGCCGCCTGGCAGATCGCGGGTGCCGGCGTGCCCGTCGTTCTCCACGAGATGCGGCCCCATCGCCGGACCGAAGCGCATCGCGGCGACGGGCTCGCGGAACTCGTCTGCTCCAACTCGCTGCGTTCGGACGATGCCGACGCCAACGCCGTCGGCGTGCTCCACCGCGAGATGCGGCGGATGTCGTCGCTGGTCATGGCCGCTGCCGATCGTCATCAAGTGCCGGCGGGCGGGGCCCTCGCGGTCGACCGCGAGGCCTTCTCAGCCGAGATCACGGCGCGGCTCGCCGCCCATCCTCTCGTCACGATCGAGCGCGGCGAAGTCGAAGGCCTGCCGCCGGACGCATGGGACAGTGTCATCGTGGCGACGGGCCCTCTGACCGCCCCGTCGCTCGCCGACGCGATCCGCGCCCTGACCGGAGAGGACGACCTCGCGTTCTTCGACGCGATCGCCCCTGTCGTCCATCGCGACAGCATCGACATGTCGAAGGCTTGGTTCCAGTCGCGCTACGACAAGGCGGGCCCCGGTGGAACGGGCGCCGACTACATCAACTGCCCGCTGTCGCGCGAAGGCTACGAGGCTTTCGTCGACGCCCTGCTCGCCGCCGAATGCACATCGTCCCACCACGACGGCACGACGCCGTATTTCAACGGCTGTCTGCCCATCGAGGTAATGGCGAGCCGCGGGCGCGAAACGCTGCGCTACGGTCCGATGAAACCCGTCGGACTGACCAACCCGCATCAGCCCGAGACGAAGCCGTGCGCGATCGTCCAACTGCGCCAGGACAACGCGCTCGGTACCCTTTACAACATGGTTGGCTTCCAGACGAAGATGAAGCACGCCGCGCAGGTCGCGGTGTTCCAGACGGTGCCCGGGCTGGAGAAGGCCCGTTTCGCCCGCCTCGGCGGCATGCACCGCAACACGTTCCTCAACGCGCCGCGGGTGCTCGATGAGCGGCTTCGGTTGCGCGCCCTGCCCCGCCTCCGCTTCGCCGGGCAGATCACCGGCTGCGAGGGCTATGTCGAAAGCGCCGCCATCGGCCTGATCGCCGGCCGGCTGGCCGCCGCCGAGCGCCTCGGCAAGCCTTTCGAGATGCCGCCGGCCACGACCGCGATCGGTGCCTTGCTCAACCACATCACAGGTGGCCACATCACGAGCATTGATGCCGGGTCGCCGTCGTTCCAGCCGATGAACGTCAACTTCGGGCTCTTTCCGCCGTCGGAGGAGCCGCTTGTCGGCGAGAACGGAAAACGCCTCCGTGGACCGGAGAAGGGCGTCGCGCGCAAGCGGGCGCTCAGCCGGCGCGCGGCGCGGGATCTCGAGGCCTGGCTGGACCAATCCGCGGGCGTGATCGCCGCGGAATAGACCCATCTTACGGGGCCGGGAACAGCGTTCCGATTTTGCCGGTCAGGCGATAGGCGACGAGGCCGATCCACTCGTGCAGGGCGAGATCGAGCCGACGAAGTGACTCGAGCGCGTCCGGCGTCGGCTTGTCGTCGCGGCGGTCGCCGAACGTGCGGTAGTCCACGGGATAGGCGACGACAGGCCAGCCGACTTGCCGGAAGATGCCGACCGAGCGGGGCATGTGAGCCGCCGAGGTCACGAGGAGCCATCGTTCACCGGGTCGCGGCTCAACGATCGCCTTCGTCATCGTCGCGTTTTCGTATGTGTTGCGGGATTTGTCCTCCAGCGTCATTTGAGCCGGCGGGACGCCGAGCGCCGTCCACAGCGCTCTCACCCCGCGCGCCTCGTCGAGGGCGCCGTCGTGCAAGCTGGCCGACCCTCCGGTGAAGACGAGACGCGCGTTGGGATAGCGGCGCGCGAGCTCGACACCGCTGGTGAGTCGCGCGGCAGCCTCGGAGATCGTCGTCGAACCGCGCGCCAGGGACAGGTCGGCATCGAGGGCGCCGCCGAGCACGACAATTCCGGTCGGCTCCTGCAGGTCGGGGAGAGGTCGCGGGAACCGGTCTTCGAGCGGCCGCAGCATAAAGGCGCTCAGCGGGGAGAAGCTCGCCACCGCGAGAGCGAGCACCGCCGCGCCAGCCAGCGCATGCCCGCCACGGCGGTAACGGGTCAGGCCGAGCACGACGCCCACGAGCGCCAAAAGAACGAGGAAATTGACGGGATGGAAGAGGACGAACCCGAGGACCTTCGAGGCGGCAAAGAACAAACCTACGCTCCGTCCTCTTCGTCGGACGAGCCAGGTTCATCGGCCGGGACCGCGTAGACGCCCCCGAGCCAACGGTGAAGATCGATGTCGGCGCATCGTTTCGAGCAGAACGGAGCGCTCGCGGCCAGCGAGGGCCGTCCACAGATCGGACAGGGCTTCGCCTTATCGCTCCGAACCTCGAACGGGAGGTCGTTCGCCGGCACGATCGTCAGTCCGCCATGGTTTCGGCGAGCGTCGCTTCACGAGCGACGGAATGGACCGCGAAGCCTTCGCCGCCCAGAAGATTCATGGTCTCGTAGAGCGGCAAGCCGACCACGCTCGTGTAGGACCCGACAAGCTTGATCGCAAAGGCGCCGGCGCGGCCCTGGATCGCGTAGCCGCCGGCCTTGCCCCGCCATTCGCCCGAGCTCAAGTACGATTCGAGGTCCGCGCGGCTCAGCCGCTTGAAGCGCACCCGGGTTTCGACCAGTCGTCGTCGCCTGCCGCCGCCGGGCGTGATCAGGCAGATGCTGGTATGAACCCGGTGCGCCCGCCCAGAGAGCAGCCGAAGGCACTGGTCGGCTTCCTCCAGGAGATCGCATTTGGGCAAGGTCCGCCGCCCGACGCTGACCACCGTGTCGGCCGCGAGGAGATAGGCTCCGGCGAGGTCCTGTCGCGTCCGCAACGTCTTGCTGGCGGCCGCGGCCTTCTCGTCGGCGAGGCGCACCGCCAGAGAGCGGGGCGACTCGCCTTTACGGGGAGTCTCGTCGATATCGGCCGGCAGAAGCGCGTCTGGCTCAAACCCGGCTTGCCGCAACAAGGCCAAGCGCCGCGGTGAGGCTGACGCGAGCACCAGCTTTTGCGGTCTGCCTTCTCGCCCTCCCATCGACCCGTCGCTCATCGGCTCGCCTATTTGAAGCGATAGGTGATGCGGCCCTTGGTCAGATCATAGGGGGTCATCTCGACGAGGACCTTGTCGCCCGCCAGGACGCGGATCCGGTTCTTGCGCATCTTGCCCGCCGTGTGCGCGATGATCTCGTGCTCGTTCTCGAGCTTCACCCGGAAGGTTGCGTTCGGCAGTAACTCCGCCACGGTACCCGGAAACTCGAGCAGTTCTTCTTTCGACATTCATGATCCTTGGCCCGCCGGTCGGCAGCAGGCATCGACCGGTCAATCGGAATCGGGCGCGGTGGCCGGTCGCCACGCGCCGCTTCGGTCCATTTTCGCGGGACCGTAGTGCTTATGTAGTCGGTTGTGAACTGGCCGCATCACGGCGCCCGCGAGATCGCATGCTTCGCCGCCCGACGCGGTTGTGATCATTCGGACCGGGCCGCGTCCGCCCGTTCGAACTGCCGAAACCGGCGAATGGCGAACGGCGTCGTCGAGAGATAGCAGAGCGAGAGGACGATCATCATCTCCATGGGGAACGTCGCGAGTAGCAGCAGCACCGCGGCAACCCCGAAAAGGATGACCATGAAATATTCGGGCGGGATGCGACCGATCTTCTTGCCCGAGAAGTGCGGGATCCGGCTCGCCATCAGGAACGCTACGAAGATGACGTAGGCGATATCGAGCGTCACCGGCAGCTGCGTCCTCGGCTCGATCCACGACGAGAGCTGGACGTAAAGCGGCAGCAAGACGACGATGGCGCCCGCCGGGGCCGGCATGCCGGTGAAGAAATGCCCGTGCCAAACCGGGCGGTCGGGATCGTCGAGCATCGTGTTGAATCGCGCTAGGCGCAACGCGGCGGCGATCACGAAGATGAGGGCGGCAAACCAGCCGAAGCTCGGCAGCCGCTGCAAGCTCGAGAAATAAAGGATCAGGGCAGGCGCGACACCGAAATCGACGAAGTCGGCCAAGGAATCGAGTTCCGCACCAAAACGTGTGGTGCCCCGCAACGCCCGCGCGAGACGTCCATCAAGGCCGTCGAGAATCGCTGCGACGATCACCGAAATGACGGCGACCTGGAGCTTGCCCTCGAAGGCAAACCTGATCGCCGTCAGGCCCATCGCCAGGGCAGCGAGAGTCACGACGTTTGGCAGCACCACGCGGATCGGGATCGCGCGAAACCTGCGCCGGCGCAGCGGCGCCAGACGCTTCTTGTAGGGCTCGTAGCCCTCGCCGGCCTCGCCACCCGATATCGGCTCAAGCCGCTCCTTCGTCATGGCGGCGGACCATATTGATGTCGGCCAGGTGCAGCAAGTCGACCAAGGTTTGTTCTGCACCAACCGCAATCCCGCGCAGGCTCGACGAGGCCTCTGCGGTTCGGTCCTCGATGCTGCCCAAACAGCTATTTCGCGGTGTTGCCGCCTGTCGCGGACGGCGGAATCACCGGCGTCGAGTTCGGCTGCGGAACGGGTGCGTTGGCATGAATGCCGGGATCGACATCGCCCTGCGGAGCGATCACACCACCGCTCTTGTTCAGCTTGGTGCTCAAGCTGTCACTGCGACCACCCTGCAGAGGCGTCGGACTCTGCTTTTCGGGAATAGTTTGCGTACTGCCGGCAGGCGGCGGAGCCGTTTGCGCGGCGACCGGGATCGCCGCCACAAGCACGCTCAACCCTAGTCCGAGACCCGTCTTGGCCATGATGTATCTCCTGTCGCAGCGGGGCTTAACGAACGTCCTGTCGGACGGCATCGTTCCGCCAGCCGGCGTGAGAGCGACCAGGAGAAAATCTTTCTTCTACGGGCCGCATGACGAGCGCAACGCTCTCGTGCCTCCGGTCGAGTTGGAAAAGCGGCTCTCTCGTATTCGGCGCGGAGATGACCTACTTTGGATGAACGTGTAAGGGGATCGCCGTGACGAAGGTCATCACCGCCAACCTGCTCACCACCGGCCATGTGGTTTTCCTCGGCACGGATGGAGCGTGGGTGGATGCCGTCGACAAGGCGGCGGCGTTCGCCGATGCGAAGGCGGCGGAGGCCGGCATGGCACAGGCGCAATGGGACCTGGATCGAGCCGTCATCGTCGACCCGTTTTTGGTCACACAAGGCCCGGTCGCAGACGGCCGGCCGGGCATGAGCCTCCGCGACACGATCCGCGCCTATGGACCGACGATACGGTTCCAGCCCGCGAAACCGGGCCAAGCCGCTTAGGGAATTCCGGATGTACCGCTACGATGAATTCGACTCCGGCTTCGTGACCGAACGGGTTGCCCAGTTCGCCGATCAGTGCGAGCGGCGCCTGTCGGGGCAGCTCACCGAAGACCAGTTCAAGCCGCTGCGCCTCATGAACGGCGTCTACCTTCAACTCCACGCCTACATGCTGCGCATCGCCGTGCCTTACGGGACGCTGTCCTCGAAGCAGATGCGGATGTTTGCGCACATCGCGCGCACCTACGACCGCGACTATGGACACTTCACGACGCGGCAGAACCTGCAATTTAATTGGGTGGCGCTGAAGGACATCCCGCAGATCCTGTCCGACCTCGCGAGCGTCGAGATGCACTGCATCCAGACCTCGGGAAATTGCATCCGTAACACCACCGCCGATCATTTCGCCGGCGCCGCCGCCGATGAGATCGAGGACCCGCGCCCCTATGCCGAGATCATTCGGCAATGGTCGTCGCTGCACCCGGAGTTCACGTTCCTGCCACGCAAGTTCAAGATCGCGATGGCCGGCGCGCCGAGCGACCGCGCGGCGATCCAGGTCCACGACATCGGCTATCAGGTGGTCCGCAGCGCCATGGGCGAGGTCGGCTTCGCCGTGTACGTCGGCGGTGGGCAGGGGCGTACGCCCCTCATCGCGCACCGGATCCGCGACTTCCTGCCCAAGGCCGACCTGCTCGCCTACACGAACTCGATCCTCCGCGTGTACAACCTCGAGGGTCGGCGCGACAACAAGTACAAGGCGCGCATCAAGATCCTCGTCCACGAGAAGGGCGCCGACGCGATCCGCGACTCCGTCGAGGCGGACTTCGCCAACCACGCCGACACCGGGCTGACGCTGCCGCAGGCGGAGATGGACCGCATCGCGGCCTATTTCGCCCTGCCCGACCTGCCGTTGAAGCCGCCGGTCTCGGCGGCGGTCGAGGGCCGCAAGGCGAACGATCCGGCGTTCGCGCGGTTCGTCGAACGCAACGTGTTCCCGCATAAAGCGACGGGCTATGGCGTCCTCACGGTGTCGCTGAAACCCATCGGCGGCATCCCCGGCGACGCCAGCGCCGACCAGATGGACCACATGGCGGACCTTGCCGCCCAGTATTCCCACGACGAGCTTCGCGTCTCGCACGAGCAGAATATCGTCCTTCCGCACGTCGCCCTCGACGATCTCCCCGCGGTGTACGACAGCCTGCTCGCCCACGGCCTCGCGACGGAGAACATCGGCCTCGTCACCGATATCATCTGCTGCCCCGGCCTCGATTATTGCGCGCTCGCCACCGCCCGCTCGATCCCCATCGCGCAGCAGCTTTCGGAGCGGTTCGGCGATCCCGAGCGCGCCGCGGAGATCGGCGACCTGAAGATCAAGATGTCGGGCTGCATCAACGCGTGCGGGCACCACCACGTCGGCCACATCGGTATCCTTGGCCTCGAAAAGGCCGGCGCCGAAAGCTACCAGCTGACGCTCGGCGGAAGCGGTGACGAGACCTGCGCCATCGGCGACATCACGGGTCGCGGCTTCGCGTCGGACAAGATCGTCGACGCCGTCGAGACCGTAGTGGATACTTACTTGGGTTTGCGCACGGACCGGGACGAGGACTTCCTCGCGGCATTCCGGCGCGTCGGCATGAAGCCGTTCAAGGATGCGCTTTATGCGACGGCCTGAGGCGAATCTGAGGGTCGCGACCTCTTCAGCCGGCGGGCGCGGCTGATGATGTATTTCAAGGACGGCGCCTTCGCGGACGACCCTTTCGCCACCGCGACCGTTCTTTCGGCCGCGGACTGGCTGGAGCGGGACAGCACGGCCGAGGCCTCGGGTATCGTGCTGAAACTCGACCCTGGGATCGCCGTCGCGACGGTGGCGGCCGACGTGCATAAATTTGCCCTGATCAAGATCGTGTTCCCCAAATTCACCGACGGTCGCGGCTATTCCATGGGGTGGCTGCTGCGCTCGCGTCACGGGTACAAGGGCGAGATGCGCGCCGTTGGCGACGTGCTGTTCGACGAGATGCAGCTGATGCTGCGATGCGGTTTCGACGCCTTCGAGATCGTCGACACGCAGACGCTGCGGCTCCTCGGCGACGGGCGCCGCGCCGCCTCGTTCGATCGGTTCTACCAACCCGGTCTCGAACCGGAGATGCCGGCCGGCACGCGGCCGTGGGCTCGGCGCTCGGCCTGAGCGCTGGCGGAACCTTGCTTCCGACCGCCTGTTTGGCCATCGACGAATCCATTCATTTCAGGACGGCGGGAGGCTTCGATGCCGAGCATCAAGCAAGCGAAGATTCTGATCATGGCAACGGACGGTTTCGAACAATCCGAGTTGTTCGTCCCGCTCGAAAAATTGCGGGCGGCGGGCGCCACCGTTCACATCGCGGCCCCGAAAAAGGGCGCGATCAAGGGGTGGAACGAGACGGATTGGGGCGAGAGTGTCGATGCCGACCTCGAGATCGACGATATCGATGCCGACGAGTTCGACGCTCTCGTCCTCCCCGGCGGCCAGATCAACCCCGACAAGCTGCGCACCAACGAGCGCGCGGTCGAGCTCGTGCTGGACTTCCTCGATTCCGAGAAGATCGTGGCCGCGATCTGCCATGCGCCCTGGCTCCTCGTCGAAGCCGATGCCGTCGAGGGAAGGACGCTCACCTCGTGGCCCTCGGTGAAGACGGACATCGAGAACGCCGGCGGCGACTGGATCGACGAGGAAGTCGTAGTCGACGACAA
>CAXTFG010000076.1:0-13034 GCA_964243415.1 uncultured Beijerinckiaceae bacterium
GCGCTGTCCTACACCGACGGCGAGACCTGGGTCAGCGAGGGCTGGTGGAACGTCAAGCCCAACGCTTGCGAGACGCTTTTGCGCGGCGCCCTTGCGGCCGAATATTATTACGCCTACGCGATGGACGAGCGCGGCGGCGAATGGAAGGGAAAAGCCTTCATGTGCACCCGCGATCGCGAGTTCAAGATCAACGGGCGCAACGATTGCTTCACGCGAGGCTTTGATCGCACGGGGTTTTTCGAGATCGACACCGGCAAGGATTCGCGCAATTGGACCGTCCAGCTGACCGACCCCGCGCCGCCCGCCGGCACGCCGGCGGCGCGCTAGCAAAGCCCTGCCCAGCTCCGGCACGCGGGAGAAGGGACATCCTCTCATGAGGCGCCTGCGTCGCTGCAAGATCGTCGCGACCCTCGGCCCGGTCTCGACGCCGGACGAGATGCTGGCGAAACTGTTCGCCGCCGGCGTCGACATGTTCCGCATCAACATGAGCCACACCTCGCACGAGGACCTGCGCGCTCGCGTTTTCGCCCTGCGCGAGGTGGCAAAGCGCTACAGCCGGCCCGTCGCGGTGCTGGTCGACCTGCAGGGACCGAAGCTGCGCGTCGGCACCTTCGCGCAGACATCCATCCGTCTCGAGATCGGCGACACGTTCACGCTCGACGAGGACGAGACGCCTGGCGACGCGACCCGGGTCCATCTCCCGCATCCCGAGATCCGCGAGGCGCTGAAAGCGGGCGACACGGTGCTGATCGACGACGGCAAGGTCCGCCTGCATGTCCTTGAGAGCGATGGTCAAAGCGCGCGTTGCGAGGTCGATGTCGCCGGCACGGTCTCGAATCGCAAGGGCGTCAGCCTGCCGGACACGGAGATCGCCGTCTCGGCGATGACGCCGAAGGACCATGCCGATCTGCAGGCCGCCCTCGAGATCGGCGTCGACTGGATCGCCGTCTCGTTCGTGCAGCGCCCGGAGGACGTCACCGAGATCATGGACATCGTCGAGGGCCGCGCCCTCGTCATGTCGAAGATCGAGAAGCCGCAAGCGCTCGGCAAGCTCGACGAGATCATCGCGCTGTCCGACGGGTTGATGGTCGCGCGCGGCGATCTCGGCGTCGAGATGCCGCTCGAGATGGTGCCCGGCATCCAGAAGCGGATCACGCGACGCTGTCGCCGTCAGGGCAAGCCGGTGGTCGTGGCGACACAGATGCTCGAATCGATGATCACGTCGCCGGTGCCGACCCGCGCCGAGGTATCGGACGTCGCGCAAGCGGTATTCGAGGGCGCCGATGCGATCATGCTGTCGGCCGAGAGCGCGGTCGGCAAATATCCGATCGAGGCCGTCTCGATGATGAATCGCATCGCCATCGAGGTCGAGGGCGACGCCGTCTACCGCTCGATCATCAACGCGCAGCGCCCGCCGCCGGAGCCGACGGCGGCCGACGCCATCGCGATCGCCGCCCGCGACATGGGCGAGACGCTCGAGATCAAGGCGATCGTCGCCTGGACCGCGACCGGCTCCACCGCCTTCCGCGTCGCCCGCGAGCGCGTCGGTCCGCCGATCATCGCGCTGACCCCCTACGTCGACACGGCGCGGCGGCTCGCGGTGCTCTGGGGCGTGCACCCGGTCGTGACGAAGGACGCGGTGGATGTCGACGACATGGTGGATCGCGCCTGCACCACCGCCGCCGCGGAGGGGTTCGCGGTCGCGGGAGACCGCATCATCGTGATCGGCGGCGTGCCCTTTGGCGAGCGCGGCGGCACCAACATGATGCGTATCGCGCAGCTGAAAGGCTAGCCAGGCATCGACGGCATGGGTCTTTTCCTTTCGCCGGGTCGGCGGCCTTTGCTTGCGGCTCGACGGCTGCTGCGCGAGAAGCGGTTTCTCGAGGCAGATGGCTATCTCGCCGCGGCCCTGAGCGATAAACCGCAGGACGCCAAGCTAGCGGTGACTTACGCGCTGAGCGCGCACGAGCGGGGCCTCTTTCAAGAGGCGATCGACCGCTGGCGGGCGGCTGCCGAGGCAGGGGCGCCGGAAGCCCTCTGTGCCGCGGGGATTGCAGGCAATCTGCGCGAACTCGGCGATCTCGAGGGCGCCCAGCGAACCCTGGACGCCGCTCTCGCGCGTGCCCCCGACGATGTGAACGCCCTCACCGAGGCGGCCCGGCTCGCACGGACTCGCAACCGGCCAGGCGTTGCATTCGAGCATTGGCGACGGGCCATCACGCTGATGCGGCCGCATCCAGACTGGCTGCAGGGTTACGCGCAAAGCCTCTTCGTGCTCGGCGACCTCGATCGCGCCAGCCGCGCGCTGGCTTCGGCCCGTCGGCGGTTTCCGTCCCATCAGGGCCTGTGCGCCGTCGAGGGCGCGATCCTGGTGGCGCGGCAGGATTGGCCTCGCGCCATCGCGTTCTGGACCGACTACCGACGCCGCTTTCCGGATGATGCGACCGGCTGGGAGCAGCTCGGCATCGCCGTTCAGAGCGCCCAGCTCAGCCGGTCCGAGGATGTGGCGCAATCGGTCGCGCCAGGCCCGGCACCGGCGCTGGCGAAGATCGAGGTCGTCGAGGACGAGGGGATGCGACGCCTCCTGCTGCGCTTCGAGAGCATCGGCGACAGCTGCGAGATGGGGCTCGTGCAACGGCGCTTCGGCGCCGAGCCGCTCGGCCTCCTGCGCTGGAACGACGTACGCCTCGACAACCTCGTCACCGCGCTGGAGCATCGCTTCGAGGGCATGGGCGAGCCCGACAACACCGAGATCGTGGTGGCCGCGAACGGCGAGTTCTTCGTCAGGGATCTGCGCTGGTCGCTCGGCATGCACACGTTCCTGTACTCGGGCCACGTCGACGCGAGCGACATCTACAAGAAGATGTGCCGCCGCATCGTCTATCTCCGGGGCAAGTTGATCGAGGATCTCGGCGCGGCGGAGAAGATCTTCGTGTACCGCTCGCCCGACGTCGACGCGGATGGCCTGCGCCGGCTGCACAGGGCGCTGCAGGCGTTCGGGCCGGTAACGTTGCTCGGCGTTCAGCCGGTGAGCACCGCGGTGACCGCCTTCCCGGCGCGACCGATTGGCGAAATCGACCAGCTCGACGAAAGCCTCTACGTAGGTTTCCTCGACCGGCCGGGGACGGACCCGCGCGGCAACTGGGACATCGACTTCGACGCCTGGACGAGCATCTTCGGCAAGACGCTTGCCGCGCGACCTATGGCGTAAGCGACAGCCGCGCGAGACCGCGGCCGCCGAGTTCGGCATCGAGGCTCGCCTGTAGATCACGGCGCAGCTTCGCGAAGATGTCGTCGCCGAGCGGATCGTTGGTAAGCGTCCGTGGGGTCGCCGCCGCCGGCCAGCGCGCGCGCGTGCCGAATCGACAGAAGAGCGCATCGAAGCGGCCCTCGGGGCAGCCCGGCGTGAAGCGCAGCTCGACCGTGTAGCCTCGCGTCGCCGCGATGGCGGCAAGCGCGCCGGGCTCGATCGCCGCCGGGTCCGTCGCGAGTTCGAGCGCGGCAAGCGGGCTCGCAGTCGCCGCCGTCGCGACCGCGCGAGCGAGCGCGACGTCGCTGGCGAGCCGGGCGTTGGCGAGGCCCAGCACGGCGACGGCGTCCGGCCGCGCGTCGAGCCCCGCGACGATCTCGCCCAACGTCGCCGCCGCCATCGTCGGCGCGGCGTCGACACGCGGCGAGTCGAGCCGCAGCATGGCGTCGAAGCGATAGCCGGACAGCTCGTGATCGGCGGCCTCGGGCTTCAGCGAAAATTGCACCGCGCCGAGACGCGGCAGGGGGGCGCCCAACGTTTCGAGAAAGCCGGGGTCGATCGCCAGCTCGCGCGCGAGGCCCATCACAGCCACCGCATCGGCCCGAACATCGGCGATCGTCGCGCCGTCTTTCGCCCGAGCCGCGGCGACGCAGGTGGCGCGCATCGGCAGCAGCGCCGCGGCGCGCAGATCGCCGAGGAAAATCGCCCCGCCGGCGGCAATCCGCGCGGCCGCGCCGACGAGCACGCGGACCAGGTAGTCGGCATCGGGAAAATACTGCACGACCGAGTTCATGACCGCGAGATCGACCCCCTCGATGTCGAGGCCGTCGAGCTCGTGCGCCGCGCGCTGCGCAAGCCGCACGTGCGCCAGAGCCGGCTTGGTCGCGACCCAAGCGCCGAGCGAGGCGATCGCCTCCTCCGAGAAATCGATGCCGTCGTAAGCCCCGCCACCCGGTGCCAGCGCCGCCGCGACGAGGCCGACGCCGCAGCCAATCTCAAGCACGCGCGCATGCGGCACGCCGCGCATCTGGGCCAACACGTCCCCGAGCCAGATCCGCATGCGCTCCACCGGGATCGCCGCCCCCGTGAAGCCGCTGACCCAGGCATCGAAATTGGGGGGCCGCACGACCTTGTCCCAGCGATAGCTGCGATCGTAGACCATGCGCCATTGCGCGAGCATGCGGGTTTCAAGCGCGGCATGTGCGTCCGCGCGGCCGGCGGCGACCCAACTTGCCGACGCCCGCGCTGCGATATCGAGCCGCCCCTCCGGCGAGGTTGCGATCTCGAACGAGGCGACACGCGCGTCCGCCGCAAGAAAGGCGTTTGCTGTTTCGCGCAATGCCATCGTGTCGCTCATCTGCGTGACCCCGTGCCTGCCCGCGCGCCCTATGATAGTCACCCGCGCGACAAGCCGCGCCCCCAAACCCCGTGGGACATTGCCCTCTTCGTCGATACGCACCCCAAAGACCCTGCGGCTCGCGCTGTATCGCTTCGCGCGCCGGCGCTTGGCACGCGGACAACCCATCTCGGCAGCCACGCGGCTCGATCTCGCGGCCGGAGACGGCTGGAGCGCCACGCTCGTTCAGGGGATGACGCTTCGGAGCGCGGGGCGGTTCGAGGAGGCCGACCGCGTCATCGAGCGCGGCCTCGCCGCGTTTCCGGACGATCCCGGACTGCTTGTCGAGCATGCGCTGAGCGCGCAGGGGCAACGCCGCCATCGCGAGGCGATCACGCGATGGGAGCGTGCCCTGGCCGCCGCCCCGCGGGAGACGGTCTGTCACTTCAGCCTGGCGGCAAATCTTCGCGAGATCGGCGAGACGGAAGCGGCCGGGCGCGTCATCGAGGCGGCGCGGCGGCGCTTCCCACGCGACTCGAGCGTGCTCAGCGAGACGGCGCGGATCGCCGAGGCGGAAGCACGTTTCGCCGACGCGCTGACGCTCTGGGCGCAGGTGATCCGCCGCCGTGATCCGCATCCCGACTGGCTCCGAGGCCACGCCCACGCCCTGGTCGTGCTCGGGCGCTTCGACGACGCGGAGGCGGCGCTACGGACGGCGCTCGCGCGCTATCCAGAGTCTCAGATGCTGCTCGCGGTCGAGGGGATCCTGGCCTCCTCGCGCGAGGATTGGCCGAAGGCGGTCGCGCTGTGGACCGCCTATCGACGCCGCTTCCCGGATGACGGCACGGGGTGGGAGCACTACGGCCGCGCCGTGCAGGGCGGCTTGCTGAAGGAGGCGGACGACAAGCTCACGGCGACGCCGTCGCTCGTCGCGCCGCTTCAGGTGGACGTCGTCGACGACGAGGCGGTCCGCAAGCTGCTGCTCGGCTTCGAGAGCATTGGCGACAGCTGCGAGTTCGGCTCCGTGCAGCGCCGCTACGCCGCCGAACCGCTCGGGCTGCTGCGATGGAACGACGTCCAGCTCGACGATCTCCTCGCGGCGCTCGCGCATCGCTTCGCCGGCATGGGCGAGCCCGAGCACACGCTGATGCCGGTGATCGGCAACGGCGAATACACGATCAAGGACCGCCGCTGGAGCCTGTGGATGCACACGTTCCTGTTCGTCGGCCAGACCGATCCGGCGGCGCTGTACCCGAAGATGTGCCGCCGTGTCGCCTATCTGCGCGACAAGCTGCTGGCCGACCTTGCGACGGGCGAGAAGATCTTCGTGTTCCGCTCGCCCGGCATCGAAGCAGCCCGGCTGGAGGCTTTGCACGAAGCGCTCGAGGCTTACGGGCCGATCAAGCTGGTGGGGGTCCAGCCGAGCGACGCGGCCTGCGGCCCCGGCGGCACGCCCGGCGGGATCGTGCGCGTCGGCGAGCGGCGTTGGGTGGGCTTCCTCAGCCGGCTCGGCGTCGCCGACGGCAATTATTGGGACATCGCCTTCGACGAATGGGTCGCGATCTGCCGCGCGGTCGCCGCGCAGACGACCTGAGCGCCGGCTAGATCCCCTGCCCTTCGACCCGCAGGCTGAGCTTGTCGACGACCTGCTGCACGTCGGGCTGATGCGGATAGATCACCAGCGCGCGCCGATAGATTTCGAGCGCCTGCTTGTCGAAGCCGGTGCGCTGAAGAATCATCGCCATGCCCTCGAGCGCGCCGAAATGCTTCGGCTCGAGCTTGAGAACGTGCTCGACATCCGCCATCGACCCGTCGAGGTCGCCCTTCATGAAGCGCACGGTGGCACGCTTGTTCCAGGCCTCGGCCCAGCCGGGGTCGAGCACGATCAGCTTGTCGAGCAGCTCCGCGGCAACGCCGAGATCCTTCGCCTGCAGCGAGACCATTGCGCGGGTCATCAA
The DNA here is from genome assembly GCA_964243415.1 of uncultured Beijerinckiaceae bacterium. Classification (GTDB taxonomy): domain Bacteria; phylum Pseudomonadota; class Alphaproteobacteria; order Rhizobiales; family Beijerinckiaceae; genus RH-AL1. Next base: position 6,545 of record CAXTFG010000076.1, read on the forward strand.
CAGGTTGGAGGTATCCGAGCCCGACCGCATCCAGACTCCGCCGATCAGCCCGGCGAGACCTTTCGCCTCGTCGGTATCGCTGGAGGTGGCGAGCTTGGCGTAGAGGTCGTCGAGCGTGCGGCGCCGCGCGACCGAGAGAGGCGGACGCGGGACCAACGCCTTGCGGATCGCCGCATCCCGCTCGGCCGGCGTCGGCGGCGGCGACTTTGGAGCCGCGGCGTGAGGCGAAGGCGCCATCGGGGACGGCGGGATGACGCCGCCCGGCCCGACCACCATGCCACCGTCCGGCCGATCCTCGTCGCCGCCACTGTCCGCGCCTTGCGAGGGATGCGGGCCGTAGAGCCGCATGCCCGGCGGCATCGGGATGTCGGGAATGCCGGGAATCTTCAAGACCTCGCCGAACCCTGGCTGGACGGGTTGATCCTGCGCGCTCGCGCCACCTGCCGGCTGCAGAGCCGCGCCTGCCACCACGGCGAGGACGAGAAGACAGATCCGACGTGATCGCGAAGCCATCATCGCAAGCTAGGATGAAGCCGGGAAAACGTCAAAGCCGTCCTTGTCGCATTCCTGCCGGGGCGTTTTGGCAATTCCGTTCGTCGTGCCTGACGGAAAGAAAACAATCGGCTGTACGGCCACCCGCTTTGGGAATGGACACGGGCGCGAGCGCCGGCATGCTAGCGCTTGCGTAACCTGGCCGACGGCGCCGTGGATCGCGGGGGAGAGCACGATGGCCGGCAACGAGGAACGCGGCACGGGCAGCGAGGCCTGGCAGCAGCCCGAGAACAACACGCACATGCTGGCGCTGCAAAGCGGCGCCGCCGCCGTGGTGGGCCCGGTGACGATCGACTATTATGGCCATTGCGCCTTCAAGATCACCACGCCGGCCGGGCTCACCTTGATGTTCGACCCCTGGCGCAACGATCCCTCGGGCGCCTTCGGCCTCTGGTTCGGGCGGCCGTTCCCGCGCGAGACCGTCGACGTCTGCCTGTCGACGCACGCCCATTTTGATCACGATGCGCTCTACCACGTCTCGGCCGCGACGATCCTTGATCGCGCGGTCGGGACCTGGAGCTTCGCCGACGTCACGATCACCGGCGTCGCCGACAAGCACGCGATCTCGAGCGGCGGCTTTCTCGACCTGCCGGCCGCGGTACGCCAGTCGGGCGCCGACCCGGAGCCGCCGAACAATCCCGGCCAGCTCGACATGGTCACCTATGTCGTCGAGTGCGGCGGCGTCCGCATCCTCATCTGGGGCGACAACCGCCACAATCCGCCCGACGACGTGTGGGCGCTGTGGGGCCACATCGATGTTCTCACGATCCCGATCGACGGCTCGGACCGCGTGCTCAACCCTGTCCAGATCGAGGAGGTGATCGCCCGCCTCAAGCCGAAGATCGTCATCCCGACCCATTACGCGATCGAGGGCACGACGATCGCGCTCTGCATGCTGCGCACCGCCGAGGCCTGGACCAACACGCAGGCCGCCAAGGTCATGGCCGACGGCCCCCGCCTGACGCTCGACCCCGGCATGCTCGGCGAGCGCGAGCGCGAGGTGCACTACTTCGGCAACCACACGAGCTGAGGTGGGAGGCTAGGGAAAAGCGCCCGGCGGCTCGCGCGGCCTGCCGGTCTTGCAATCGTGCACCAGGTTGCCCTGCACCAAGGCCTCGTTCGCGCTGGCCACGAAGATGCAGGCTTCGATGCCATAGAACTGGTTGCCGGCGATCATCACGGCGGCGACCGACCCGCGCGCGCCGATGCCGGCCGTCTTGCCGGCGTCGACGATGCCGACCGAGATGCCGCCGGATCCGCGCTGCTTGTAACCGATCGTCTCGAACTTGCTGCCGAGAACGGACAGCTTGTAGACATGCGGCGCGTAGACGCCCCACCCTGCCACATGGGCGAAATCCACGTCGGACACGCCGACGTCGGCCGTCGGATCGTCGATCTCGATCGCGTTGCCGAATTGGTTGTCGATCTGGAACGGCTTGAGGCGAAGGTGGGCCGTGCCGCCGCCGGACGTATCCGCCCCACCCGGGCCGGTGCCCCCGAACGGCGGCGCGACATAGACGGCGCGGCGCGACCCGTCGAGATAGCCATCGATCTCTATGCTTTGCGCATTCATGCGGCGGCCGGCGATGCGCGTGATCTCGACATCGTTCTGCACGGCGCCGATGTGCCCGGTGCCCATGTAGAGCCCATCGACGCAGGTGATCTTGAGGCCGGCCTCGACGGAGTAGTTCGCGTCGTTGCCGCCGATGTCCGGGCTGATGATGCTCAGGCTATTGGCGCAGGCGAATTGCGCGACGCCGCCGGCCTTGTACTCGTAGGGCTCGACCGCGATGCTGGCGCTGCCCGGCACGATGGCTTTGTAGAACGTCCCGCTGCGAATTTCCGGATTGTAGATCGCGCCGGCGTCACCGCCTTCGACGAGAATGCCACGATAGAACTCGTGGATGCGCAAGTTCGACAGCACGAAGTCGGTGGCGTTCTCCATGTGGATTCCGGCGCCCGCAGTCGAGCCGCTGGTACGCACGAGCTGGAACTCCTCGAAGCGGTCGTTGCCGGCGCTGCCCGTCGGCGATTGCGCCGTCACCGCCGTCACGCGGATCGCGTCGCCCTCCCCGTCATATCTCAGGATCGCGCACGAGCCGTAGCCGAACACATTGACGCCCGTCCCGAAGACGAGCGTGCGCCGGAACACGAACGTGCCGCACGGCAGCGTCCCGTGGCCCGCTTTCGCGGTCAGCGCGGCCGCCCACGCTTGCAGGGAGCTCGTGTCGTCACTCACGCCGTCTCCTTTGGCGCCGAATGCCGCATCCCTCGGGTCGAGGCTTTCGTGCGGCTGCGTGTCGGACTGCGCCTGCAGCGCGGCGGGCGCGAACGCCAGGGCGGCGGCCAGCGCCGCCACCGCGAGCCACCAGTCTGACGGACGACGGCTCACGACAGCCCCCGATACCGCTCGAGCCTCGCCCAGGTACTGTCGTGATAGGCCTTGTAATGCGCGGCATGCGGAAAATTTGCCTCGAGCAGGCGCGCGGCCATGTCGGCGAAGGCGTGATATTGCGGGGCAAAGGCGAGAATCTCAAAAAATGGCTCGAGCGGGCCAGCGGACACTGGATCGAGACTGTAGGCGACAGTCGCTGCCTGGATGGCATCCTTCAGGCGATGCCGCATTCCTAGCATCTGCGCGAGCCGCATATAGTAGGTCGGGGAAAAACGCCGCTTGACCCTGATCTGGTGCCGCAGCTCGGACGCCACGTCGGTGCCTTTCGACATGCCAACCATCACCGCGTCGAGCAATCCCACCTCCTTCAAGAAGGACGCGGGGTGATGTCCGGTCAACGGCACCTTGATGCAATCGAGCGAACGGATCGCCTCCAGGCGGCGGATATGGCGCATGTCGACGCTGCAGAACGGATCGAAGACCGCGAAAATCCGGGCTCGCCGGGAGAGATGGGCCGCCAGATCATCGTAGAGAAAACGAATGTTGCCGGTCACCTGGATCCAGCGGATCTCCTCGGGCATCAGCTTGGGATCGACGGAATATTGCGGCGCGAAGGCGATGACGATATCGGCGTCGATCCGCCCGGAGATCAGAAGCGCGCCATAGGCGCCCATGCTGTTGCCGTAGGCGAGAACCTTGGCATATCCGGCGCGCGCCTTCGCCACGATATCGGCGACCTCGACGAATTCCTCGGTCTGGTACCAGATGTCCTTCTTGCTTGCGATGTGGATCTGATCGAAGCCCTCCCTTTGGAAAAAGGACGCGGCGTGCACGTTAGGCGGGCGAGAGATCTGGCCCATGTAATCAAAAGTCACGACAAGAGCAGAATTGTTGGCGATCCTCTGATAAGCCTCCAATTCACGTCCGCAAAACAGGGTGGTCCACTCCGAAATCATTCTTGTTATTGCCTCGAAGAGTCTGGAGCACCACGTCTTCAGGACGCCTATCGTATCAACATCATATGATCAATTGGCCGATGTGGATCGGCCGTGACACACGACAGAATGCACGCATTTGCCGTCGTCGTCGCCGTCGCCGTCGCCGTTGCCGTTGCCGTTGCCGTTAGAAAGGACTCGAGGCACACCCACGCTCAATCCAAACGCCGATAGTGAAGTTTTTCGATGGGATAGTCGATCATGATTTGCCGCTGCTCGGGTGAATTATCCCAATCGCCGACTATGATGTAGTCGCCCGTGATCATGTATTCGCTCACCTCTTGCACCGAGATGAAACTCATTCCGCTCTCTTCTGCCTTCGCCTGAAAGTGATGCACGCTTTGGATTCGCTCCGAGAGGAGACAAACCGCTGGCCCAAGGGTTCCGAGCCCAAAGCAGAAATGATTGCAATCGATCATCGAAATCAAATCGCTGTAAAAATCCTGACTTTGCATGACGATAGGAATGGACGTCGTCGCAAGCCATTCCTCCAACGGATCGATGCAAGGATTTAATCGATCTTCGAAGACGACACGAATGCGGTCGATCAGGCGCCTCTCCATGAGGTCGATGACGACAGCTTTATAGAAGCTCAACGGCGGCTGAACGTAATGCTTATGAATATAGGTACTGAATATGTCGCCGCTGCGGATATGCACGACCAGTTCGGTTGCCGGCGGCTTAGGCGGCAGCTTCAGGAGCGGCTTCACATACTTTTGAATGTAGTCATAATACGTTGCCCTACCAGGTTTTGACTGCAGCGGAAAATCGGCAAAGTTGTCGAACGGTCCTTTCAGAAAGCTTCCGCCGCGCGGCAACGAGCCCGTGGTCGGCAGGATCGTCAGGCCGTCGATAACGGTCTCCTTCAAGACGCGCAGCCCCTCGACGTCGGGCAAGCGGATGTAGCGTAGACCCTTCTGCAACGCGATCGCGATCGCGTAGGGGCAGCCGATCATGGCGTTGCCAAAACGGCCCGCGGTCGTGAGGCTCAGGCCGATCAAGTCACCGTTGATGTCGGCTGGGTCCTCGGCAACGACGCTGTACTCGTTGTGGGGATAGATCCCGTCCCTCTCCCCGAAGTAGCCGCAAGTCATGCCGTGCCGCGAACGCAGGGCAATCAGCGGGGCGGGATGCTCTTCCAAACGAAACTCCGTTGCCTTGCTCATCCATGGGATTGGTCTGCCGGCGGGCGGGCGGCGACCCTCATACCGGCAGATATTCGAGGCGTCCATGAACGATGCGCCGCCGCCATCGACGCCCGGTAGTTTTAGAAGAACGGATTCAATTCCTCAGGCGGCCGCCGGCACGGGATCGCGGGTCGCCGGATCGCGGCGCGTCAAAGACGCTCCATAACTGTCACCCAGCAGATCGTCGAACACGAGCGACCATTGCGGTGTCCGTTCCTGCCAGTTCGATCCATAGCCGGGGATACTGGCGAACACCAGACGGCCCTCCCGCTCAATTCGTGGGTCGCCACCGCAAACGAGCTCCAAAAGCTCAAAATCCAGAGCCGGATACCGATCCGCGATCACTGCTTCGAGGTGCCGCGCGTCATCGCGCGTGCCGTTCTGGTGGATGAAGAGGATGGCGGCATCCGACCGCAGCAGCTTTCGGGTTCGCGCGATCAGATAATCGTATTTTTGCTGCACATCTGGCAGCGTCTCGAGGAACGTGTCATCGTTTCTGAAGTCGTGATGGAATTCAATGTGAGTCAGGGCATCGACCACGAAGGGATGGCTCGGGTTCCCCGACAAGCTCAGATTGCGGGCTCGCACGATCTCGGAAAAGTCCGTCGCGATCGCGCGGGCGACGCTGCCGGCTTGCGCGATCACCCAGTCGAAGACGTAGGCTTCCTCCTGCTCGACAATCTGGCGGAGCTGATAGGCGGTCTCACATGATGGACCGAGGCTGATGACCTTGGAGAAACGCTTCATGCCTGCTCTCTCCGTCTGCCGACGGCCCTGGAATTGACGTGCAATGGTATCTCGACCTTCGCACAACTCGATATGTTTACCAACCTTCCGGCGGCGCTGGTGGCTTCGCCATCATTTGCGTCGACGCGGTCCCGGCATCGAGCTACAAGCCTTTGCGAAAATTGAGAAAGTGCCGTGACAGAACACGATAGGCAATATTTTTCGCTGAACCAGCTCGACGAGCAGCTCGAGAAATATTTGGATTTCGACAATGGGGTTTTTTTCGAAGCTGGGGCCAACGATGGCGTCCGGCAAAGCAACACGCTGTATTTCGAAAGGTATAGACGGTGGCGGGGTGTTCTGGTCGAGCCCATCCCGGAGCGCTTCAAGGCTTGCCGCCAGAATCGGCCCACCGCGCACTGCTTCTGGGGTGCTCTCACGCCGGAGCTGTGGGAAGATCCTTTCGTCGCGTTGACCTTTTGCGATCTTATGACCGTCACGCAGCATGAAACCACAGCGCCATTCATCGATCACCACGTCAATTCCGGTCTTGAATTCTTGGAAGAAGGCCAACAGCCGATTACAATATACGCCCCTGCCCTTACTATAAATTACGTCCTTAGCCAGTCCGGATT
>CAXTFG010000076.1:13044-14453 GCA_964243415.1 uncultured Beijerinckiaceae bacterium
ATTGGATGTAGAGCGTTTTGAATTGATGGCTTTGGAAGGTTTGGATTTAACAAGATTCGATATACGCGCAATCTGTATTGAAAGCCACAAGCCAGAAGAGGTTTCGATTTTGCTCGGTGAAAATTACCGCCTTGAGGCGCAACTTTCGACAGAGGACTACCTCTTTTTGAAAAAGACTTAGTCTGCAGGACCTTTCACGTTTCGAAACTCGCGCGTCATTTCGACCCTTTCGCTGCCGACCCGAATGCCTTAACAGGTTCGTCCTCGCCCGCCATATCCCGCGCCGATATCGACGGCTGGTTGCGGCGACGAGGGAGGTTTGGCGGTGCCGGATTGGCTACAGATGCAACGGCACGCGCTGAAGAGCGCGCTCATGAATATACGCTGCAAGAACGATCTCGTTGTCACGCAGCCGTTCTTCCGCGTGGACGGGGAGATCCCGGGCGTTCGGGCCTTGTACGCCGATGACAATCATTTCCGGCAGGACCCGGGGTTCGCGGCGGACATCTTCTTCAACCAGGGCTACGCTCCAGATCGCGCCAGGCTGCGTTATGTCCGTGGGACGCAGCGCGCGGGCCTGCATGCGACCTGGTTCTGGGATAATCACCATCTCTACGCCGACACCACGAAAGCCGCCCTGCTGTCGGACGTCTATTTCTACGCGCACGGCTACCGTTCGGACTACATCCGCAACAGCTTTTCGCTTGACGGCGGCTTCGTGCCGCTCTGCCCGATCTTCTGGCAGATGAACGAGGTCGAGGAGGCGGCGACGCGCTCGATGCTCGCGCCGCGGTCCAACCTCCTTTACGGCGGCTACAATTCCTACAGCGAGTTCCCGGACCGCGACGTCCTGATCGAGCGGATCAAGTCGCACATCCCCGACAACAATCTCTTCGTGACCCCGCACGGCACGCCGAGCGACCAGCATCCGTTCTATGGCATGACCCCCGTTGACCGCCTGCTGGAATGGATGCGCTACAAGGTGTCGCTCTGCATCTCGTTTGGCGGCAATACCGCAATCCGCATCTTCGACATGCTACTTGGCGGCGGCATCCCGCTCGTCCTTGGGCGACCGGCCGATCTTGACGCGATCATTCCGCGCCACATGCAGGAGATGTTGCCCGTCATCGTGATCGACGACAATTCGCCGGAAGTGATCGCCGCGGCGCACCTAGCCTGCATCGCGCGCTTCGACGAGGGCGGCAACCACGGCGTCATGACGCGCCACATGTACATCAAGCACAGTCATATGCCCCACCACCGCCTCGGGCAGATGATCGAGAGCATCCGCGCCCTGGCCGAGCGCGTCGACGAGATCGATACAATGCTCGCCGACTGATGGGGCAAGCAGCTTGCGGATCTGGCTGGGGGACCTGGATTCGAACCAAGATTGACGGAGTCAGAGTCCG
>CAXTFG010000077.1:0-14411 GCA_964243415.1 uncultured Beijerinckiaceae bacterium
AGGTCGTTGCCCTCGCGGGTGCGCTCGCCCACGCCGGCGAAGACGGAATAGCCGCCGTGGGTCTTGGCGATGTTGTTGATCAGCTCCATGATCAGCACGGTCTTGCCGACCCCGGCGCCGCCGAAGAGGCCCACCTTGCCGCCCTTGGCGTAGGGGGCGAGAAGATCGACAACCTTGATGCCCGTGACGAGGATTTGCGTATCGGTGGACTGGTCGACATAGGGGGGCGCCGGCTGGTGGATGGCGCGGCGCGTCTCGGTTTCGACGGGGCCGAGCTCGTCGACCGGCTCGCCGATGACGTTGATGATGCGCCCGAGCGTCTTCTCCCCGACGGGGACCAGGATCGGCGACCCCGTGTCGGTGACTTGCTGGCCACGTACGAGTCCGTCCGACACGTCCATCGCGACGCAGCGGACGGCGTGCTCGCCAAGGTGCTGGGCGACTTCGAGAACAAGGCGATTGCCGTTGTTGTCGGTCTCGAGCGCGTTGAGGATCTCGGGCAGGTGGCCCTCGAACTTGACGTCGACGACTGGGCCGATGACCTGGGTCACGCGGCCGACGGGTTTGTTGGTGGCGCTTTGGGGTTCAGCCATAATCTACCTCTTCGGTCTCCTCAGAGCGCCTCGGCGCCCGAGATGATTTCGATCAATTCCTTGGTGATCAGGGCCTGACGCGAGCGGTTATAGAGCAGCGTCTGCTTCTTGATCATGTCGCCGGCGTTGCGCGTGGCGTTGTCCATCGCGCTCATACGCGCCCCTTGCTCGGAGGCGGCATTCTCGAGCAGGGCCCGGAAGATCTGCACGGCGACGTTGCGCGGCAAAAGCGCGTTGAGAATCGACTCCTCGTCGGGCTCGTACTCGTACACGGCATCCGAGCCGGGCGCCTTTGCGCTGCCGTCGCCCTTCTCCGCGTCCGGCACCTGCAGCGGGACAAGCTGCAGGCTCGTCGGCACCTGCGAGATGACGGACTCGAAGCGCGAGAAGAACAGCGTGCACACGTCGAACTCGCCACGGTGGAACAGGTCGAGCACTTTGGCGCCAATGGGTTCGGCCGTACCGTAATTCACCTGCTTGGTGGTGATCTCGACGAGCTCGATGATGTGCTCGCCGAACTCGCGGCGCAGCATATCGTACCCCTTCTTGCCGATGCAGAGGATCTTGACCTGCTTGCTCTCGCGCAGGAGACGGTTGGCGTGGGCGCGGCACAACCGCGTGATCGAGGCGTTGAAGGCGCCGCAGAGCCCACGCTCGCCGGTGGCGAGGACGAGCAGGTGCGTGCGATCGCTGCCCGTGCCACGCAGCAGTGTCGGTGCCCCGGCATCCTGCCCGACGCCGGCGGCGAGGCTCGCCAGCACCTTCGCCATACGCTCGGCATAGGGGCGCGCCGCCTCGGCGGCAGCCTGCGCGCGGCGCAGCTTGGCCGCGGCGACCATCTGCATCGCCTTGGTGATCTTCTGCGTCGCCTTGACGGAGGAGATGCGGTTTCGAAGGTCCTTGAGCGAAGGCATGGGGGGTCCGGTTGAGCAATCCGTCTCGAGCAATCCGGCCGGGTCGGACGCGGGCGATGGTCGGCGGGAGGATTAGGCCGCGTTCGAGACTTTCACGTCGGAGCCGCTCGTCTCGAAGCTCTGGGCAAGCGTGCTGACCGCGTCCTTAAGCTTGGCCTCCGAGTCGCTCGACAGGTCGTTCGAGGCGCGGATCGCGTCGAGCACGTCGGCATGCTTGGTCCGCATCGTCGAGAGCAGCTTCTCCTCGAACTCGCGCACCTTGCCGAGCGGCATCTTGTCGAGATAGCCGTTGACGCCGGCGTAAATCACCGACACCTGCTCCTCCATCTTGAGGGGCGAGAACTGCGGCTGCTTGAGGAGCTCGGTCAGGCGCGAGCCGCGGTTGAGCAGCTTCTGCGTCGTCGCATCGAGGTCCGAGCCGAACTGGGCGAAGGCGGCCATCTCTCGATATTGCGCGAGCTCGCCCTTGATCTTGCCGGCGACCTTCTTCATCGCCTTGGTCTGCGCCGACGATCCCACGCGAGAGACGGAAAGGCCGACGTTCACCGCCGGCCGAATGCCCTGGTAGAACAGGTCCGTCTCCAGGAAGATCTGGCCGTCGGTGATGGAGATGACGTTGGTCGGGATGTAGGCCGACACGTCGTTGGCCTGCGTCTCGATGATCGGCAAGGCAGTCAGCGAGCCGGAGCCGCGCTCGTCGTTGAGCTTGGCGGCGCGTTCGAGCAGGCGCGAGTGCAGGTAGAACACGTCCCCGGGGTAGGCCTCTCGGCCGGGCGGGCGTCGCAGCAGCAGCGACATCTGGCGGTAGGATACGGCCTGCTTGGAGAGATCGTCGTACACGATCAACGCGTGCATGGCGTTGTCGCGGAAATACTCGCCCATCGCGCAGCCGGCGAAAGGCGCCAGGAACTGCATTGGTGCGGGGTCGGACGCGGTTGCCGCAACGACGATTGAGTACTCAAGCGCGCCCTGCTCTTCGAGCACCTTGACGAACTGAGCGACGGTCGAGCGCTTCTGGCCGATGGCGACGTAGACGCAGTAGAGCTTCTTCTTCTCGTCGTCGCCCTGGTTCAGCGGCTTCTGGTTGAGAATGGCGTCGAGCGCCACGGCCGTCTTGCCCGTCTGTCGATCCCCAATGATCAGCTCGCGCTGGCCGCGGCCGACGGGGATCAGCGCATCGATGGCCTTCAGGCCCGTCGCCATCGGCTCGTGCACCGACTTCCGCGGGATGATGCCGGGAGCTTTGATGTCGACGCGCGAGCGCTTCGACGCGTTGATCGGGCCCTTGCCGTCGATGGGATTGCCGAGCGCGTCGACGACGCGGCCGAGCAGCTCCTTGCCGACGGGGACGTCGACGATGGCGCCCGTGCGCTTGACGGTCTGGCCTTCCTTGATCTCGCGGTCGGGCCCGAAGATGACGATGCCGACGTTGTCGGCTTCGAGGTTGAGCGCCATGCCGCGCACGCCCGACTCGAACTCGACCATCTCGCCGGCCTGGCACTGGTCGAGGCCGTAGACGCGGGCGATGCCGTCGCCGACCGAGAGCACCTGGCCGACCTCGGTGACCTCCGCCTCGTTGCCGAAATTCGCGATCTCGTTCTTGAGGATTGACGAGATTTCCGCAGCGCGGATGTCCATCAGCCGACCTCTTTCATACGTGTGCGGATCATGTTCAGTTTGGTCCGGAGCGAGGAGTCGATCATGCGCGACCCAAGCTTCACGATCATGCCGCCGATGAGCTCCGGATCGACCTTGATCGAGACGTTGACGTCGTTCGAGCCGGCAACGGAGGCGAGCGCGTCCTTGAGGGCGAGCACATGCGCATCCTTCAGCGGCTCGGCCACCGTGACTTCGGCGCTGGCAACGCCCTTCTCGGCATCGTTGAGCTTGTGGTAATCGCGGATCATGTCCTCGACGGCGAAGAGGCGGCGCTTGGCGGCGACGAGCTTGAGGAAGCTTGCGGCCGTCCCGGCGATGCCGGCCCGCTTTTGGAGGGCGTCGAGCGCGCTCACCTGCTCGCTGGTCGAGATCGCCGGGCTGCGCAGAAATCGGCGGAGGTCGTCGCTTTCGTCGATCAGGCGCTGAAAGGTCGAAAGGTCCGCGCCGACCTTGTCGGCTGCGTTCGATTCCTTGGCGAGATCGAAGAGGGCCTGGGCGTAGCGTCCGGCCATCCCGGAGACGTAGGTTTCCTCTTTCGCCAACTCTTCGAGCCCTCAGCCAACCGCCATTCATCCGAACGGCGTCACGTTTCGAACCGCGGCGATCCGAACCTTCGGCCAAGCTTCTTCGCGGGATATGCCATGCAGCGTCGTCCGCAGGGCGCGGGTCAGGTAACATACGGCTTTTTTGTGCGCAACTGTCGCCCGGCGGGGCGGGCCAGCCTCAGTGCCAAGCGAAGCGCCCTCGAAGAATGAGGGCCGCGACATCGCGGTCATCCCGTCGTCGGAACGCTCGGTGCAGCGTCGCGCGTTCCGTGGTCATGGCGCTACCGCTTTCTCAAGATCTCGATGGTGGAGCTTCGGGGCCGCGGCTGTGGCGGCCGAAGCGCGTCATCATCACCCGTGCCGCGCGGGACTGGCCGCGCGGACGCGCCATGGCCGAGCGGGCCTCGCGTCTTGGTGCCGAGATCATCGAGCTTCCCGGCGACCGCCTCGTCGGCCTGACGAGCGAGACCGATCCGCGCGCCGCCTATCGTCTCGCGAAATCGACGCTGGCCGTCGTCGTCGCCTCGGCGGCGAAGCGCCGTCTACAGCCGATCCCACCATCCGCCGACTGGCGCTTCGACCTCGCCGAGGGCTGCCCCGCACATTGCCAATACTGCTATCTCGCGGGATCCCTCGGCGGGCCGCCGGTCACCCGCGCCTACGCCAATGTCGAGGAGATCCTCGATGCGCTGCCGGAGTACCTCGGCAAGGGCGCCGTGACCACCGGCACTGCCGCCCGCTCGCACGAGGGGACCACTTTCGAGGCGTCCTGCTACACGGACCCGCTCGGTATCGAGCATCTCACCGGCAGCCTTGCCGAAGCGGTGTGTTTCTTCGGCCGCTGGGACGAGCCCGTGCAGCTGCGCTTCACCACCAAGTTCGCCGACGTGGCGCCGCTGATCGGGCTCGACCACGCCGGCCGGGTCCGCGTCCGCATGTCCGTCAATGCAGCCGCGCTGATCCGCTTCGAGGGCGGGACGAGCCCGCTCGCAGCCCGCCTGCAAGGCATCGGCCGGCTCGCGCGCGATGGATACAAGGTCGGGCTGACGGTAGCGCCGATCCAGCCGGTCGAGGGCTGGCGGCAAGGCTACGCGGACCTTTTCGCCGCTGCGGCCGCCGCGTTCGCCGGTGCGCCGGACCTCGATCTGACGGTTGAGTTCATCACCCACCGCTTCACGCCGAAATCGAAGGCGGTCCTCCAGGATTGGTATCCCGCGAGCAGGCTCGAGATGGACGAAGCCGCCCGGACCCGCAAATTGACCAAGTTCGGCTCGGTCAAGCACGTGTACCCGTCGGCACTGATGAAGGAGATGCGTGCTGCGCTGACGGAAGCGCTGATTGCCCACCTGCCGCAAGCGAAGGTGCTGTACTGGACCTGATCGACCGCCGAAGCACGGCGCGCAAATACGCCCGTGCTTCGGTCTATTCGGCTGGCTCCGGTTGGACGTGCCGCTCGGTCTCGAGATGCGGCAGCACCATCATGATCACGAAGCCGACCACGGCCAACGCCGCGATGGCGAACAGGCCCGGGGCGAAACTGTTCGTCGCATCCTTGAGCGCCCCCATCGCGTAAGGGCCGAGGAAGCCGGCAAGGTTGCCGATCGAGTTGATCACGGCAATGCCGGCGGCCGCGGCGGTCCCGCTAAGGAACGCGGTCGGGAGCGTCCAGAAGGTCGCCTCCGTCGCGAACACCCCGACCGCCGTCACGCACAGCCATGCCAGCTTGACGTCGAGGCCTTGCGCGTAGGCGCTCCCCGCCAAGCCGATGGCAAGGACGACGAGCGCCGAGGCGACGTGCAGCTTCCGCTCGCGCCTGCGGTCCGAACTCCAGCTCCAGAGCACCATGCCGACGGCCCCGACGAAATAGGGTACCGCCGTCACCAAGCCCGTTTGAGCATTGCTCAGCCCGAAGCTCTTGATGATCTGCGGAAGCCAGAAGCCCAGGGCATAGAGCCCGGCCATGTCGCCGAAATAGACCAGGGACAGAATGAGCACGCGCCGGTTGGTGAGCGCCTGGAATATGCTGTAGTCCCGCACGCCTTCGCGCTGACGCCTTTCTCCGTCGAGCTGGCGCGTCAGCCAGGTGCGCTCGTCGGATTCGAGCCACGAGGCCTGCTCGGGTCGGTCGGGGAGCGCCATTAGTACGACGAAAGCCATCACCAGAGCAGGCACTGCCTCGATGAGGAACAGCCATTGCCACCCAGCCAAGCCGAGAGCGCCGTCCAGACCCAGGATGTAGCCGGAAACCGGTGCGCCGATCAGCGATGAGACCGGAACGGCCAGGAGGAAGTAGCTGATGACGCGGCCGCGGTACTGAGCGGGAAACCACAGCGTGAGATAGAAGATGACGCCGGGAAAGAAGCCCGCTTCGGCGGCGCCGAGCAGCAGCCGGGCTCCATAGAAGCCGTACTCTCCCTTCACGAAAGCGGTGAGCGCGGAGACGAGCGCCCAGCTCGCCATGATGCGCGCGATCCATTTGCGGGCGCCGAAGCGGGCAAGTGCGATGTTGGAAGGCACCTCGAAAAGGAAGTATGCGAGGAAAAAGATGCCCGCGCCGAAGCCGAAAGCCGTGGCAGTCAAACCGAGAGCCTTGTTCATCGACAAGGCTGCGAAACCGATGTTGACGCGGTCGAGGTAGGCGGCGAAATAGCAAACAATGAGAAGCGGCAGCAGTCTTTTCAGCAGCTTGCGGATCGTCCGTTGTTCCACGTCATCCATGGTCGGCATCCCTTGTCGGCGTTTCCTTGCCCGGCCTCGTTTGCTTTTTATGTTAGATCAAGGTCGAGCGGCCTTGCGGCCACGCCAGGGTCGCATCCAGCCAAGTCCCGCGCTAGTGCCCGCTTTCGGCCGATACTCGCACCCGACCCAGCCGGGGTAGCCCAGCTCGTCCAGGAGGTCGAACAGGTACGGGTAGTTCACCTCGCCCCCGTCCGGCTCGTGACGGTCGGGCACGCCGGCGATCTGAACATGGCCCACCTCGCCGATCAGCGCGCGCAATCGTAACGCCAAATCGCCCTGCATGATTTGGGCGTGGTACAGGTCGAACTGCAGCCGCACGCTGGAGCCGATCTCGCGGCAGAGGGCGGCGCCGTCCTCCTGCAAACTGACGAAGTAGCCCGGCATGTCGCGGGAGTTGATCGGCTCGACCATGATGGTGACGCCGTCCGCCTTCGCCTGCTGCGCGGCGAAGGCCAGGTTCTCGACGAACGTGGCGCGCAGCCGCGCCTTATCCTGCCCCGCCTCGGCGAGACCGGCCATCACGTGCAGGCGGGAACTGCCGAGCACGCTCGCATAAGAAAGGGCGACGTCGATGCTGCGGCGAAAATCCGCCTCGCGTCCCGGGACCGCCGCAAGGCCGCGCTCGCCGGCCGCCCAGTCGCCGGGCGGCGCATTGAACAGAGCGAGCGTGAGATCGTGGTCGCGCAACCGGTTGCGGATTTCCTTCGCCGGGTGGTCATAGGGAAAAAGCATCTCCACGCCTTTGAACCCGTCTGCAGCTGCAGCGGCGAAGCGATCGAGATGGGCGTGTTCCCCGTAGTTCATCGTCAGGTTGGCGGCGAAAGCCGGCATGTCGCGCTTCCGATCCAGACGTTACCAGCGGGCGCCGAAGGTGGCGCGCAGCTCCTCGATCGCTACATCATCCAGAGGGAGCGGCTTGGGCGACTGCCCCAGCCAGAGTTTCGCCGTCTCCTCCAATTCTTCGAGCGCGTAAGACGCTTGCGACGGCGTCGCGCCCCAGACCACTGGACCGAGCCGTTCCAGGAGCACGCCACGGACCTGATGCGCCAGGGCCCGGACGCGATCGGCGACGGCGGGATCGCCCGGGCGCCGGTAGCGGATGAGCGGAACGTGACCGACCTTCATCACGTAATACGGCGTGATCGGCGGCAGCACGTCGTCCTCGCGCCACACGCCGGCCAGTGTCAGCGCGACGAGGTTCGTGGCGTGCGTGTGCACCACCGCGTGCATCTCGTGGTCGGTGTCGTAGACGGCGCGGTGCAGTTGCAGCGTCTTCGACGGTTTGGCACCAGACAACCAGGCTCCGTCCGGGCCTACCTTGGCAATGGCGGCAGGGTCGAGCACCCCGAGGCAGGCGTCGGTGGGCGTGATCAGCCATCCATCGTCGAGCCGGGCACTAATATTGCCCGCCGTACCCACGGTATAGCCGCGCTCGTAGAGGCTGATGCCGACCCTGCAGATCTCTTCGCGTAGCGACGCTTCCGTCGACATCAGCCAGCCTCGATCTGCTTGAGAGCTTCGATAAAGAAGTCCTCGCCGCCGAAGTTCCCGGATTTCAGGGCCATCGCCACCGGGTCCTCGTCCATCGTCACGGTCCAGGGGACGCCGGGCTCTATCTGCGGTCCGATGCGCAGAGCCGACGCCCCGAGCGCTTGCACCACGGCGCCGGAAGTCTCGCCGCCGGCCACCACAAGCCGGCGCACGCCGGCCGCGAAGAGACCGCGCGCCGCCTCGGCCATGGCGCGCTCGACAAGTTCGCCGGCCGCCTCGACGCCCAGCGCCGTCTGCACCTCGCGCACCCTGTCGGGGTCGGCGGTGGCATAGATCAGCACGGGGCCGTCGCCGAGATGCCGTCGGGCAAAGTCCAGCGCCTCCGCGACCACGGGCTCACCCTTCGCGAGGCGCATCGGATCGAGCTGGAAGGCCGGATGGGACGCGCGCCAGCGCCGGACCTGCGCGTTCGTCGCAAGCGAACAGCTGCCGGCAAGAACGGCAGCCCGGTCGCCGACGACCGGTAAGGCGGCCGCGTCCTCGGCCCACCTCAAGCGACCGGCGGTGCGCAACGCAGAAGCGATGCCGAGCCCAAGTCCAGACCCTCCGGTTAGGAGCCTGAAGTCGAGCGTGGCATTGCCCAGCGTCATGAGATCGCCATCGGAGATGGCATCGGCGATCACCAGCCGTACGTCCGCCAGATCGCGAAGGGCTTGTTGCACCGCCTCGGGGCCGCGCGCGACGACGTCGTAGCGCAGCAGCCCGACCTTCCCGGCGCTTTGTCGTTGCAGTACGCGCACCAGATCGGGGTCGCGCATCGGCGTCAGTGGGTGATCCCGCATTCCGGACTCGCTCAGCAGCACGTCATCCACGAAGAGGTGGCCGCGAAACACCGTGCGGCCGGCTTCGGGGAAGGCCGGGCACGCCACGGTGAGATCGCATCGCAGCGCTCCCATCAGCGCCTCGGCGACCGGACCGATGTTGCCCTTGTCCGTCGAATCAAAGGTCGAGCAGTACTTGAAGAAGAAGCGCTCGCACCCCTGACTTTGGAGCCAGCGCAGCGCGTCGAGCGACAGCGCCACGGCCTGCTCGGAGGCGATCGTGCGCGATTTCAGCGCCACGACGACGGCGTCGACCTCGGCGAGGTCGTGCTGCGGAACACCGATCGTCTGGATCGTGCGCATGCCCCCGCGTGTGAGCATGTTGGCGAGGTCTGTCGCGCCTGTGAAATCGTCGGCGATGCAGCCGAGCAGGGGAGCGTTTCGCAGTTCGCGGCCGGAAGAAGCGGAGGCGGAGTTCAAGCGCCCTCCGCGTCAGGCCGAGCCCTATGTTCGCGCAGAAAGGTTCGGATCACGCTGTCGAAGTCTTCGTCTGCCGTGAAGCCGAGGCGTTTGGCGTAGGCGGCACTGAAGTTGCCGGGCCAGGAATTGACGATCGCCTCGATCGCAGGATCGCGCGACATGCGCACGCGGTCGGCGACGGCGTCTCCGCAGACACGGCGCAAGGCGGCGAGCATACCGCCGACGGTGATGGAGAGACCGGGCATGTTGATGACCCGGCCTGCGCCAAGCTTCTCTGCCGGCAGTTCGTGCCCGTGCACCATGTTGCGGATCGCCTGGTCCGGCGACATCAGCCACAGCACGGTGTCCGCCGCCACCGGGCAGGACGTCTCGACCCCATCGATTGACTCGCGGATGATGCCGCTTGCGAAGCTCGAGGCGGCACGGTTCGGCTTGCCCGGTCGTACGACGATCGTCGGCATGCGCAGGCTGCGCCCATCGATCCAACTGCGTCGGCTGTAGTCGGCAAGAAGGAGATCGTTGATCGCCTTCTGCGTCCCGTAGGAACTGCGCGGCTGCCAGACATGGCTGTCGGGCACAGTTTCGGGAAGATCGCCCCCGAACACCGCAACCGAGCTTGTCGTCAAAACCTTCGGACGTCCTCCGATGGCGCGCACTCGCTCCAGCACGGCGCGGGTCGCATCGACGTTGACCCGCATGCCAAGGTCGAAGTCCTGCTCGGCCTCGCCCGACACGACGGCGGCGAGATGAAAGACCGACGCCGTGCCGCGGTCGATCAGCTCGGCCAAGGCGGATGCGTCGGTGATGTCACCGGTCATCGCCACGAGCCGGTCGTCGCTGAGGCCGACCGGCTCGTGAATGTCGAACGCCGTGATCCGTTCGATCGGAACCGTTGACCCGGCGCTGTTGGTCAAGCGACCCCTCGCGAGAAGCGTCGCGATGAGCCGTCGACCGAGAAACCCCGCCGCGCCGGTGACGACGACCCGCATGCCAATCCCCGCATTATCGCGCACCCGGACCAGATAGCGCCGCAGACGGCGAGAACAACTTGCCCGAACGGCTCGTGGGCGAGGTCGAAAGCCGCAACCTGTCCGGCTGCCACTTATTCGGATCACCAGAGCCGCATTCCGCCGAGGCTGAATGGCGCCACCGCCGATGCAAATTGCGACTTCCGACAGAGAAACCATAGACCTCGAACCGGCTATCGGCCCCCTTCGATGGCGTGTAAACCGAAACTGGTCCGGCCCTCGCATGCATGCGCGAGAGAGTTCGATCGTAGCGATGGCGTCAGTCCGGGGCGGCGTGCTCGTCAGCGCGGACGTCGTCCGGACCTACCGGTTCGATGAAGGCTCGTAGAAGGAGATGATCGATATGCGTCTTGTAAATTGCCTGCTCGCGACATGCTTCGTCGCGCTCGCGGCGATGCCCTCCCGAGCGGAGGAACTCACCGGCACCCTCAAAAAGGTCAAGGACACCGGCACGATCACGATCGGGTATCGCGACGCATCCGTTCCGTTCTCCTTCCTCGACGACAATCAAAAGCCGGTCGGCTTCGCGATGGACATTTGCGCCAAGATCGTCGACGGCGTGAAGGCGAAGCTCGCCCTCCCCAAGATCGAAGTGAAGTACGTGCCCGTGACCTCGGCGACGCGCATTCCGCTGATCGCCAACGGGACGGTCGACATGGAATGTGGCTCGACCACCAACAACGCCGCACGCGAGAAGCAGGTCGCCTTCACCAACACCCACTTCCTGACGGCGACGCGCTTCGTCACCAAGAAGGCGAGCGGGATCAAGTCGCTGAACGACCTCAAGGGCAAGACCGTCGTGTCGACATCGGGCACCACCAACATCGTGCAGTTGAACGACGTGAACACGGCCGACAAGCTCGGCATGAACATCCTCGCCGCCAAGGATCACCCGGAAGCCTTTCTGATGGTGTCGACCGATCGAGCGGTCGGCTACGCGATGGACGACATCTTGCTCGCCAGCATGGTGGCGAGTTCGCGGGCGCCCGACCAATTCGTGATCTCGGATTTCACGCTGTCCAAACCGGAACCCTATGGCATCATGATGCGCCGGGACGATCCGGCGTTCAAAGCCGTCGCCGACAAGGCGACCGCTGCCCTGTATGAAAGCCCGGCAGGGGCGGCGCTCTACGAGAAGTGGTTTACCAAGCCCATCAACGCCGCGGGCCTCAACCTGAAATTCCCGATGCCGGCCTCGATGAAGAAGGCGTTCGCATCCCCGAGCGACTCGCCGGATCCGGCAGCTTACACGAACTGACGCCGACCTCGGCCTCGCCGATGTCAGTCTATCACGCGGAAGATCCTCTCCGGGCTTCCGCGTGAGGTTTCGGCCACATTGCGGAGCCGATTGCGCCATCGCCACTGCGTTTCCACGCAGTGGCATGCTTTGCGCCTGACCCGCGCCGGCGCCGGCGGGATCGCAGCATCATGAATTACAATTGGAACTGGTCGATCTTCTGGGAGCAGACGCCGGAAGGCACCGGGACGTACTTCGATACCCTGGTGAACGGTTTGATGTGGACCGTCCTGACCGCGCTCGGTGCCTGGGCGGTCGCCTTCATTCTCGGGTCTCTTGTGGGCATCATGCGCACGCTTCCGTCGAAGGCGCTGGAGCGGATCGGCAACGCCTACATCGAGCTGTTCCGCAACATTCCGCTTCTCGTGCAGCTCTTCATCTGGTTCTTCGTCGTTCCGGAGCTGGTGCCGCACGGCATAGGGATCTGGATCAAACAGCTCGCCTACGGTCCGTTCTACACATCGGTCATCGGCATCGGCCTCTATATGTCATCGCGTGTGGCGACACAGGTCAGCGCGGGCATCAGATCGTTGCCCTCGGGCCAGCGCATGGCGGGGACGGCCATCGGGCTCACCACGGCACAAACCTACCGCTTCGTCCTGTTGCCGCTGACTTACCGGATCATTTTTCCGCCGCTGACGTCGGAATTCCTCAACACCGTCAAGAATACGTCCGTCGCCCTCACCATCGGTCTTGTCGAGCTGACCGCGCGGGCGCGCGCGATGCAGGAATTCTCGTTCCAAGTCTTCGAATCGTTCACGGCGGCGGCTGTCATCTACCTCGTTCTGAGCGCGGGGTTGACCGCCATTATGCGCTTCATCGAACAGCGCCTGGTCATTCCCGGCTTCAACGCGGGGCGCTAGGCGATGTTCTCGAACTTCGACTTCGACGTCATCTGGCGAACCCTGCCGTACCTGTTCCGGGTGGGCATGACGTTCACCTTGGAGATCACGGCGGTCGCGACGATCGGCGGGCTGATCCTGGGAACGCTGATCGCGCTGATGCGCCTCTCCTCGAAGCGCGTGCTCTCGACACTCGCGGCGAGCTACGTCAACCTGCTGCGCTCGCTGCCGCTCGTGCTCGTGATCTTCCTGTTCTACTTTCTGATGCCCTATGTCGGGCAGGCGATCATCCACTCCGACAGGCCAATCGAAGTCGGCGCTACCTCGTCCACCATTATTACGTTTACCCTGTTCGAGGCCGCTTATTTTGCGGAGATCATGCGCGCCGGCATTCAGGCCATTCCGCGCGGCCAGGTCTCGGCGGGCTACGCCATCGGCCTGAACTACCGCGAGGTCATGCGCTTCGTCGTCCTGCCGCAGGCGTTCCGCAACATGCTGCCGGTCATCTTCACGCAGACAATCGTCCTCTTCCAGGACACATCACTCGTCTACGTCCTGTCGATCACCGATTTTCTCGGCGCGGCCTCCAAGATCGCGCAGCGTGACGGCCGCTTGGTGGAAATGTACCTGTTCGTCGCTGTCGTCTATTTCGTGATCTGCTTCCTCGCGTCGTCCATGGTGAGACGGTTGCAGTCTCGCATCAGTATTATTCGGTGATCGATGTGATCAGGGCCGTGGTCAAAGCCACGCCGCACGAACGTCGGGAGAGTTCGATCTCATGGCCATGATCTCGATCGACAACGTCAGCAAATGGTACAATCCGCAGTTCCAGGTGCTCAAGAACTGCACCACCACCGTCGACCGCGGCGAGGTTGTCGTTGTCTGCGGTCCGTCGGGCTCGGGCAAATCGACCCTGATCAAGACGGTCAATGCGCTCGAGCCGATCCAGTCGGGTACGATCACCATCGACGGGATCACCGTGACCTCGGCGAAGACCAATCTGCCGAGCCTGCGGGCTCGGGTCGGCATGGTGTTCCAGCATTTCGAGCTTTTCCCGCACCTGCGCGTGGTCGAAAACCTCTGCCTGGGGCAGACGCGGGTGCTCGGCCGCTCCGACAAGGCATCGATGACCAAAGCATTGGCCATGCTCGAACGAGTCGGCCTCCAGGCCCATGCACAAAAGTACCCGGGTCAGCTCTCCGGCGGCCAGCAGCAGCGGGTCGCGATTGCCCGCGCGCTCGTGATGGACCCGATCTGCATGCTGTTCGACGAGCCCACGTCCGCTCTCGACCCGGAGATGATCAACGAGGTGCTCGACGTCATGGTCCAGCTCGCCAAGGAGGGCATGACGATGATGGTCGTGACCCACGAGATGGGCTTCGCCCGCCAGGTCGCCGACCGCGTGATCTTCATGGATGCCGGCGAGATTGTCGAGGACGCGCGCAAGGACGACTTCTTCGGCAGTCCGCGCAGCCAGCGGGCGCAGACATTCCTGTCGAAGATCCTCGCGCATTGATGCGGCGTCGCCGGAACGATCCGGCGTTCCGCCTCCCCGGCTTACCGTGCGGGAGGTCCTATTTCGCGCCGACCAGAGGACAGCCACCCTCGTTGAGGGGGCGAAAGGCCTGGTCGCCGGGCACGGTCGCGAGCAGCTTGTAGAGGTCCCATTCCCCTTTCGACTCCGCCGGCTTCTTGACCTCGAAGAGATACATGTTGTGCAGCGTGCGGCCGTCGGCGCGGATCGAGCCCTTGCCGAAAAGGGGATCGTCGGTGGGCGTCTCCTTCATCTTGCCGACGACGGCGGCGCCGTTCTTGGCGCTCTTCAGGGCGGCGACGGCCTTCAAGTAATGGAGGACACCGGCATACACGCCGGCCTGCGAGGCCGTCGGCTTCTTGCCGCCGAACGCCTTGGCGAAGCGATCGGAGAAGGCGCGGGTGCCATCGTTGAGGTCCCAATAGAAAGGTTCGGTTAGCACCAATCCCTGCGCCGCCTTGGTGCCGA
>CAXTFG010000078.1:0-14406 GCA_964243415.1 uncultured Beijerinckiaceae bacterium
TCGGTCTGCATCACGAAATCGAAGATGTTGCCGTTCTTGCCCGAGGAGAAGTCGAACCAGGCCATCTTCTGGTCGTTCACGAAAAAGCTCGGCGTGCGCTCCTGCCCGAAGGGCGAGAGACCGACGAGCTCGCGTCCGGCCTTCCGCAACTTGACGTGCCGACGCACGACCTCTGAAACCGGAAGCCTCGCCCGAATCTCGTCGAGAAATGATGGCGGGAAACGCATGGGGACTACACCTATAGCGCAATCGACCGATTGAGGGAGCGTGCGGAGCGCACTATCCCCGCTGTTTGAGTCGGTGCGCACGGAAGGTGCAGATATGAGCAGAACAGGCCGTCTCTTCGAGATGAAGCGGCAGGGCGAGAAAATCGTGATGCTGACCGCCTACGATGCGCCAACGGCACGGGCCGAAATGGCGGCCGGCGTCGACATCATCCTCGTCGGCGACAGCGTCGGGACGAATGTCCTTGGCTACGAAAGCGAACGCGAGGTGACGCTCGCCGACATCGTCCATCACGTGCGCGCGGTCCGGCGCGGCGCGCCGGAAACGGCGATCCTCGCGGACCTCCCCTATGCCACCTACGACAGCCGCGACCGAGCCATCGCAAGCGCCCGCGAGGTGCTGGCGGCCGGCGCCGACATGGTCAAATTCGAAGGCGCGCGACCCGACATCGCGGCGGCACTGAAGTCAGCCGAAATCCCCGTCAGCGGTCATCTCGGGCTTGAACCCCAGCATCATGAAGAGAAACGCCTCAAAGGGAAATCGGCGCGCGCGGCGCTGCAGCTGGAAACGGATGCCAAGTTGCTGGACAACGCCGGCATCGGCCTCCTCATCCTCGAGCTCATTCCCGAGGAGATCGCCGCGCGCATCACCAGGCTCGTGAGGGCGCCGACGATCGGCATCGGAGCCGGGCGCGCCACCGACGGTCAGGTCCTCGTCGTCAACGACGCGGTCGGCTTGAACGCCACATCCTTTCGGCACAACCGGCGCTTCGCCGACCTTGGCGGCAGTCTCCGCGATGCCGCTGCCGACTATTGCAAGGCGGTAAGGACGGGAGAGTTTCCGGCCGAACAAAACGTGTTCCGGATGCCGAAGGCGGAACTCGCCTTGCTGGAAGACGCCGGCTAGCCGGCCAGCTTGGCTTTGACGACGGCACTGGCCTTGGCGAAGTCCATCCGCCCCGCGTGCCGCGCCTTGAGTGCCGCGACGACTTTGCCCATGTCCTTGATCGATGAGGCTCCCGTCTGGGCGACAGCCGCATCGACGGCGGCGGCGACATCGCTGTCGCTCATCTGCTGCGGCAGAAATCCCGCGATGATCGCGACCTCTTCCGCCTCAGCCTGCGCAAGTTCCTGCCGGCCGGCGTTCTGGTAGATCTCGATCGATTCCTGCCGGCTCTTGATCATTTTCTGCATCAGCCCGAGGATGTCCGGATCGCTCAGGGGCTTGCCCGTCACACGGGCCTCGATGTCGCGATCCTTGATCGCGGCGTTCACAAGGCGCAACGTGGCGACCCGGCGTTTGTCGCCGCTCTTCATTGCGATCTTCAGCTCATTGTTGAGCGTGTCCCGCATGGGCCTGTTCCAGTGATCTGAGCGGATGCACTACGGCGAGCTCACCCAGCAAAATCAAGGACATTTTGCGCAGCGCTGGCAGCGCGAACTGGAAAATGCTGTACTGCTCCGTATGTAGGGTGACGATTCGAACAGTTTCAATCGCCTTTACTATTTCGCTTCTTGCAAGTCCGCTTCTCAGCTTGCAAGTCCGCTTCTCAGCTTCGTTTGGCGAGACCGATATGCGTCGTCAGGTTAAACCGTTCGTCACCGAATACCGGGCTGCGAACCGCAGAACCAAAGATGCGTCCGGCCCCGGTCACGCCGACCGCGAACCGCTTTGGGACGAGACGCCGCGCGACGTGGTCCGGTCGAAACAGGACGATATCGGCTTTGAGGCCCATGGCGCCGCGCATAGGGCCGCCGACGCTCTATTTTCGGGGAAAAGCACGGGTGCTGCGGAAGACATTCGGGCAACAAAGAGCGCCGACCCACGCCGTGCCGCCGAAGCCATCTTCGAGCATCCCGCCCAGCAAACGGCGTCAATGCTGACGACCGAGCCTCGCCCGCCGGATCGACGCATCCTCCGTGCGATTGAGGAGCCGGATGTCGAGCTGGCCGTCGCGCCGGAAGCTTACACGCCGGCCAAGCGACGCGGACGCAAACCCGGCTCGAAGAACAGGCCGAAGCCAACGGCGCAAGTCGTGCCGGATTTGCTCTCACGGTCCGCTACGGCGGTTTTGGCGACGGACAAACCGGTCGTCACGACGTTTCACGTCAGCGAGGCTGAGAGTGCGGCGCCCTACCCGCCTCCGCAAAGAGCGAAGCTGGCCGAGCGCCGAACGCGACGGGAGCCGTTCGCGTGGGTTCGGACGAAATTGAAACCCGGTGAGAACTGGAAACGCCGACTGCCGAAAGTTGCTTGGTGAACGGAGCGCGTTGTTTGTTCAGCGACTCGCAACGGGACACGCCGCATCACATATAGGTGATGCAGCACAAGGCTGCGCTCAGGGATCGTCCATGTCGACCGGTGTTTCCTCCCATCTCGGGCGTAAGGCGGCAACGCTCTTCGCAACCATCTTCCTTGCCGCTCTGACCATCACGCCACTTGCAAGCTCCGCCGATGCGCGCCTCGGCGGCGGCGGATCTTTCGGCAGCCGCGGAACGCGAACGTTCAGCGCGCCCTCGGCCACCTCGACCGCGCCGCGGGTGGCTCCCATCGAGCGGTCGCAGACGACGGCTCCCTTCAACAGCGGTTTCGGCAACACGCTCGGCGCACGCCCTGGCTTCTTCGGCGGCGGCGGCTTCGGTCGAGGTTTGCTCGGAGGGTTTCTCGGAGCAGGGTTGTTCGGCCTGTTGTTCGGCGGGAGCTTGTTCGGCGGCCTCGGCGGCGGCTTCTCGCTGATCGGTCTGGTCCTACAACTTGGCCTGCTCTATCTCGCTTTTCGCCTCATCATGGGCTTTTTCCGGCGGCCGCAGCCGGCCTTCGGCGGCGGTGCCGGCATGTTCGGAGGGGGCGCGCCGGTTCAAGGCGGCTCCGATTCCGCGCCGCCGCGGAGCGTGCCGATCACGATCGGGCCGGACGACTATCAGGCATTCGAGCAGCGGCTGATCCAAAGTCAGGCCGCCTATTCGAACGCCAACAGCACCATCCTCCGCGAGGTCGCGACGCCGGAAATGTACGGCAACTTCGCCAATGAGCTTGCCGCGAATGAGCGGCAGGGTGTCGTAAACCGGCTGTCGGACGTCCGCCTTCTGCAGGGTGACCTCTCGGAAGCCTGGCGCGAGGGAGCTGCGGAGTATGCGTCGGTCGCGATGCGATTTTCGCTTATCGACTCGACAATCGAGCAAAGCACTGGTCGCGTCGTGTCGGGTAATCCGGGAGCGCCGCAGGAGGTAACGGAGGTCTGGACGTTCACGCGTCCGTCCGGTGCTGACGCGAACCGCTGGCTTTTGTCCGCCATTCAACAGGCGTAATCGAGAGAAAGCATGGGGTTGGACCTGGGGTGGAACGCCCGGGTCATGAGAGTTCGCGTAAATGACGCAAGATAGGCCGCCCTTCGTTGCTGACGACTCGGCTGACGAGGGCGCCTCGTCGGCGCCGCATCCGCCCGGCGCCATCGACACACTGAAAAAGGCGATGCGGCGCGCCCGGCAAGACAACGCCGAGCGCGCCGGAGCATTGTCGGAGCTTCGTTCAGCCCGGCTCGGGCGTCTCGAATTGCTTCAAGAAGCTTTGAAGCCTCTCGTCGCCCAGATTCCCCCCGATATCGATACGTTCGACATCGGCCTGATGCCGGGTGCCAATCCCCGACTCTTCATCGATATGATCGGCTTCGTCGAGATGGGGCGAGACGCGCGGGTGTACCGCCTCGTCCAGGACACTCGTCATGGTCGCACCGCGATCGCCGAGAGCGAGGACATCGAGACGATGATCGATGCGGTGACGGACTATGTCGCACGGCGCATGCTCGAGCGAGACAAGGCGTTGGCGGCCGATGCGCGATACCGCACGAAATTCGGCGGCTCGATCGATCTCACGCCGCCGCGCGGCACCGTTTCTCCGAGCAAAGCGACTGCTTATTCGATGCCGGCGACATCGGCGGGGCGGCGCACTGCTGGCCCATTCGGTTGGATGAGCATCGCCTTTGCCTTCCTCATCGACCTCTTCGGGTCGATCGCGTTTTTCGCGATGCTTGCGGCGATCGGATGGTACCTGTGGAACCGCTTCCACATCTCGGCCTAGCAGGCGCCGGCCGCCGCCCACCCGGCCGATCGATGCTCCGTCGGACGGTGTCGCGATGACCCGGATGCTTGTTCGCGTGCTCGACGGACAGGAAGCGGCGCTCGCCGATGCCGCCGGGACAGACATCATCGAGGTCGACGCTGAGAAGGCCGGCGAAGCGCGGGCGGCATTCGCGGGGCCCATTCGCCTCCGGCTCGACCGTGACGCCGCCTCGACCAACATCTGGGAAGCCGCCGCCTCGGTCGGGGCCGACGAGATCGTCGTCGACTTCGACCCCGCTTCGAAGATGGACGGATCGCTCGGCCGAGTGGGCAAGGCTCCAGACGTCGTCGCCCGCGTTGCGATCTCGCTCAACCTTTCCGACGTGCTCTCGCGCGTGCGCGGGTGCGCTGAAGCGCTGATGTTGGATACGGGCGCCACCCGGCTGCTCGACATTGCAAGCATCGCCGAACTGGATGCTTTTGCGGAAGCTTGCCGTGCGCAGAACCTGCCTTTCGGGTTCGGAGGTGGTTTGGAAGCTCCCGACGTCGCGCGGCTTCTGCTTCTCGAGCCGGACGTCCTCGGCTTCGACTCGGCTGTCAGGATCGGGCACGATCCAAAGGGAGCGCTGGATCCAAACGCCCTGCTCGTCATCCGCTCGCTCATTCCACGAAAGGACGCAGCGGTGCCGTCCACGACGTCGAGTTCGACCGTCGTCGACCGTGTCTTTGTTCGCGACTTGGTCGTTCCGGTCTCGATTGGCGCCTACCGAGCCGAACACGGCGGCCGCCAGCGCGTTCGGTTCAGCGTCGACGTGGCGATCGCGCGCGCCCCACGAGCGCCGCGCGACATGGGCGACGTGTTTTCGTACGACATCATCATCGAGACCATCCGCGTTCGGGCAGCACGCGCCCACGTCGCCTTCGTCGAAACCCTCGCGGAAGACGTTGCTGCGGCGCTCCTTGCGCACGACGTCGTGAGGTCGACAACCGTCAAGGTGGAGAAGCTCGACGTCATCGACGGCGCGGTCGGCATCGAAATACATCGTCATCGAGACGCCTGAGATGGAGCCTGTCGCAGCCGCCAAGCGCGACCACTTCTACGCCGCGCTCGCAGGCAGACCGCAGCTGATGGGCATCGTCAACGTGACGCCGGACTCGTTCTCGGACGGCGGTCGCTTCCTCCATGCGGACGAGGCGATCCGCGAAGCGCAACGGCACGTTGCGGGGGGTGCGGCGATCGTCGATATCGGCGCTGAATCGACGCGGCCCGGTTTCACATCCGTCTCGGCGCGGGAAGAGTTGGCGCGCTTGCGGCCGGTCCTCGCGATCCTGATCGCCGCGCTCGAGGTCGCCGTGTCGATCGACACGACCAAGGCCGACGTCGCCTCGACCGCGCTCGCGGCAGGCGCGGCGATCGTCAACGATCAGTGGGGATTGCAAGGCGATCCCGCCATGGCCGATGTCGTGGCAAAAGGCGAGGCGGGGCTCGTCATGATGCACAATCGCCAGGGTATCGACGACGCCCTCGATATCATCGACGAGATGCGAGGGTTCTTCGCGCGATCCCTCAATATTGCGGATCGCGCCGGCATCCGTCGCGACAGGATCATTCTCGATCCGGGTATCGGCTTCGGCAAGTCGAAGGCGCAGAACATACGGGCGCTTGGTGCCGGAGTCGCCGCTCTTCGGTCGACCTTCGGAGTGCCTGTGCTGGTGGGCGCCTCGCGCAAATCGCTGTTCGCGGCGATGATCGGCGCGACAAGCATCGAGGCACGACTCGTCGGAACGCTCGCCGCGCACCTGGCCGCGCTTGCCAGAGGCGCACGGATCTTTCGTGTTCACGATTGCGCCGAGCACCGCGACGCCTTCGCCGTCAGCCACGCGATCCTCGATGGTTGACTGGGCTACCATCGGCCTCGGCCTTGGCGGCAATACCGGAGACGCCATCGCGACGATCGAAGCGGCGTTGGGTCTTCTTCGCGAACACGCTCGCATCCGCATCGAGCGCGTCTCGTCGATGTATCGCACCGCACCGTGGGGCCCGGTCGTCCAGCCTGATTTCGCCAACGCCTGCGCGCTCGGCACGACGGACTTGGCGCCAGCCGATCTTTTAAGAGAGGTCAAGACGGCCGAGGCGCGGCTCGGGCGACGATCAGGCCAACGCTGGGGTCCGCGCGCCATCGACATCGACATTCTGTTCTACGCCGGCCACGTCGTCGACACGGCGGACCTCGTCATCCCGCACGAGAGCCTCTTCCAGCGCGCCTTCGTCCTCGTGCCGCTGGCGGAGATCGCGCCGGATCTCGAGATTGCCGGGCGTCGTATCGGCGACGCGCGCGATGCGATCGATGTCTCGAGCGTTGCGCTCTGGAACGCCGGCGGCGAATCCTCTTGCACCAAGATCTAATCCGGCGACGTCGAACACTATGCAACGTTGGCTGCGACCTCGCGTTTGACTTGTCGTAAGGCGCCGCATCCCGGCTGCAGGCGTCGGGCGCTCCCAAGCCGAAAGGAAAGCAGATGCCCTCTAAGCTCGATCAGCTTAAGACCATGACGACGGTGGTCTGCGACTCCGGCGACTTCGGCAACCTCAAGGAATTCGGCGTCACGGATTCGACCACCAATCCGTCGCTGATTCTAAAGGCGGCGAAACTGAGCAATTACGAGCATCTCATCGACGAGGCGGTCGTCTGGGGCCGCAGCCGCAACGTGGTGACGAGCCAGATCACGGACCGTATCGCGGTCAACTTCGGAGCCGAACTCACAAAGATCGTTCCGGGGCGCGTCTCGACCGAAGTCGACGCCGACTTGTCGTTCGATACGGAAGCGACGATCAGCAAGGCCAAGGCCATCATCGGCGACTATGCCGAGCGCGGGATCGACAAAAGCCGCATTCTCATCAAGGTCGCCTCGACCTGGGAAGGCGTCCGCGCCGTCGAGCGGCTCCAGAAGGAGGGCATCGACTGCAATATGACGCTCATCTTCTCCCTCGCCCAGGCTATCGCCGCAGCCGACGCCGGCGCCTTCCTGATCTCGCCGTTCGTCGGCCGCATCATGGATTGGTTCAAGGCCAAGGAGGGCAAAACCTACACCGGCGAGACCGACCCCGGCGTCAAGTCGGTGCGTGAAATCTATAGTTACTACAAGGCCTACAGCATCAAGACGGCGGTCATGGGGGCATCGTTCCGCAACATCGGCGAGATCGAGGCGCTGGCCGGGTGCGATCGCCTGACGATCGCGCCGGAACTGCTGAAAGAGCTGGCCGACGACAATGGCGAGTTGCCGCGCAAGCTCGAGCCGCAAAAGGCGGCCAAGCAGGCCGGAGCCAAAATCGATATGGACGAAAAGACTTTCCGCCTCATGCTCAACATGGACGCGATGGCGACGGAGAAACTAGCCGACGGCATCCGGCTGTTCGCCAAGGATCTTCAGACGTTGCGGGAAGTCGTGTCGATGCGCCTCCAGAAGGCCGCATGACGGCAGGAATAGCCGATCTCACCTTGACGCTTCACAACTGACACATCATCAAGAACCCGGCCGAAGCCGGGTTTTTCCGTTAGGTCTGCGGTTGAGGCTCGAGACCGCCGGGCTCGGGGCCATGCTTGGGCCTGCTCGTTCCTGTCTGCGGCACCGGCGATCCCCGCGGAGCAACCGGCGGCTGGTCGTCGCCGGTGTCGCGAACCGGAGTCTTACCGTTGAGCAAGCCAATGATTTCATCGCCCGAAAGCGTCTCGAATTCCATGAGGCCCTTGGCCAGCATCTCGAGGTCGTTGCGTTTTGTCGTGATGATACGCGTCGCATCGGCCAAGCCGCTTTCGACAAGGCGCCGAACTTCCGCGTCGATCTTCTGAGACGTCTCTTCCGAGATATTCTGCTGACGACCCATGGAGTAGCCGAGGAACACCTCTTCCTGGTTCTCGCCGTACATCACCGTGCCGAGCTGGTCGGAGAAGCCCCATCGCGTCACCATCGCCCTGGCGAGCTTGGTCGCCTGCTCGATGTCGCTTTGCGCACCCGACGTGACCTTGTCCTTGCCGAACACGATCTCTTCCGACACCCGGCCCCCCATCAGAACGGCGAGGCGCGAGGTCATCTGCTCGTAGCTCATCGACAGCTTGTCGCGCTCGGGCAGCTGCATGACCATGCCGAGCGCTCGGCCACGCGGGATGATCGTCGCCTTGTGGACGGGGTCGGTCGCCGGCACGTTCAGCGCCACGAGCGCATGGCCGCCCTCATGATAAGCTGTGAGCTGCTTTTCGCCTTCCGTCATCACGAGGGTGCGACGCTCCGCGCCCATCATGATCTTGTCTTTGGCGTCCTCGAATTCGACCATGGTGACGATGCGCTTGCCGCGCCGCGCCGCCATCAGCGCCGATTCGTTGACCAGGTTCATCAGGTCGGCGCCGGAGAAGCCAGGCGTCCCGCGCGCGACGATCTTAAGATCGACGTCGGGCGACAGTGGCACCTTGCGCACGTGCACTTTCAAGATGCGCTCGCGGCCGATCACGTCAGGGTTCGGCACCACGATCTGGCGGTCGAAACGGCCGGGACGCAGCAGCGCCGGGTCGAGCACGTCGGGGCGGTTCGTCGCGGCAATGAGGATGATACCCTCGTTGGCCTCAAAACCGTCCATCTCGACGAGCAGCTGATTTAGCGTCTGCTCGCGCTCGTCATTGCCGCCGCCGAGTCCGGCGCCGCGGTGACGGCCCACGGCGTCGATTTCGTCGATGAAGATGATGCAGGGCGCGTTCTTCTTGGCCTGCTCGAACATGTCGCGGACGCGGCTGGCGCCGACGCCGACGAACATCTCGACGAAGTCGGACCCGGAGATGGTGAAAAAGGGAACGTTGGCTTCGCCGGCAATAGCACGGGCGAGCAGCGTCTTGCCGGTACCGGGTGGTCCGACGAGCAGCACGCCTCGTGGAATCCGGCCACCGAGCCGCTGGAACTTCTGCGGGTCGCGCAGGAATTCGACGATCTCCTGCAAATCTTCCTTGGCTTCGTCGACGCCGGCGACATCCTCAAACGTCACGCGGCCGTGCGCCTCGGTCAGCAACTTTGCTTTTGACTTGCCAAATCCCATGGCCTTACCGCCGGCGCCTTGCATCTGGCGCGACACGAATACCCATAGCGCCAGGAAGGCGAGAAGAGGCAAGCCGTTGACCAGCAGCGTGATCAACCAGCTGTTGCCGTCGGACGGCGGCTTGGCGCTGATCGTCACGTTCTTTTTGACGAGCGTCTGCACCAGCGTCGGATCGTTGGGAGCGTAAAGCGAGAACGCGTGATTGTCAGTGAAGTGGCCGCTGATCTCGTTGCCGGCGATCGTCACCTCGCGCACCCGACCCTGATCGACTTCCGTCATCAACTGGCTAAAATTGATCTCTTGCGAAGCCGTCTTCTGTCCCGGGTTCTGGAACAGCATGACAAGCGCGACCACCAGCAGGAAGATGATGACCCAGAGAGCGAAGTTCCGGAAATTGGGGTTCATGTGCGTTCCAGGTGGATCCCGGCCGAAGCCCTGACCCGAGGGAGTAGAAGCGTCGACGCTCGACCGACTGGCTCCACGCGGCGACGGACCGAACGCGAACCACTTCCGCAATGTAGGCTGCGCCCCTCCGATTGCCAAGTGAGCCGGGCTGGCGCGTCAATTCGCATTGAGCGTCACTGTCCTGCCCCCCATGTCGGCGATGTCCTCGGTGCCGTCCCGGCAGAGGCGTCCGCGCCAACGCGGCGGCTCGGGCTCGATCGTGAGCGCAGCTTGCGGCGTCACGACGATCAAAGCGCCTCCCAGAGTTGCGCGGAGGGGTCGCCTGTCCGCGAGTGCTGCGACGAGATGTTCGGTCAGGCGTTCGAGGCGATCGAGGCGGACTTGGCGTGGCCCCACGACATGAGTGATGGCGCGCCGGAGCAGCCTAATTAGGATTTCCGGTTCTGCATCTTGTAACCTGTCTAGCTGAGCTGACCAGTACGCGGGCCGGCACGTGGGCACGAGGCGGCTTTCGAGACGGCGAGCTTCGGCGTCGAGCGCCGCTTCGGCGCGCCTGGCGCGCCTGGACAGGCGGATCAGGGTGTGCCGGTTGAGGCCGAGGCTCGCGGCTGCACTCGCTTGGGCGCGCAGACGCACCCGGGCGTAGGCCGGGTCGCTATTGCTCGGATCCTCGACGTATGGCCGCCCGGCATCGCGGCACACGCCGAGCAGTTCGCTCTTCTGGACATCCAGCAGGGGGCGTACGAGCACGATGCCGGGTGCCAACGCCGTTTCGCGGCGCATGCCGCCCAGACCGTCGAGTCCGGTGCCCCGCCCGAGCCGCATCAGGATGGTTTCGGCCTGATCGTCGGCGTGATGGGCGGTGAGGATGTGGGCCGCCCCGACCGCGCGGGCATGCTCGGCGAGCAAGGCATATCGAGCGTTGCGCGCCCGCTCCTGGATGCGCGTGGTCGGCTTCGGCGCCGTCCAGAGCAACGTTGCGTGCGCGAGACCGAGCGCGGACGAGACGGTCTCGACGTAAGCGGCCTCTGCGGCAGCTTCGGGACGCAGGCCATGGTCGACCGTCGCCACGGACAGGGTGGGTCGGGAACGGCCGACGGCCCAACTCGACGCGAGATGAAGCAGGGCCATCGAGTCCGGACCACCGGACACCGCTAGGACGACGATCTTGGCGTCGTTCAACCCGGTAAACACACCGGCCAGGCGCTCAGGGCAGAGAAGGCCGCTCGAGGACGAGGCTCGGCCCTCACTCACGCAAGATCAGCATTGCGCGCGCTTGGCTTCGCGCTCGGCGCCACTGCGGACATAGGCCGGCGCGTTGGGATACTTTCGCGCCACTTCGGAAAAGGTGGCGCAGGCCTGCTCCTTGGCGCCGAGCGCCTTGAGCGACATGCCGAGATGGAGCATGGCGTCGGGCGCTCGCGATGAACTCGCGTAGTCGGTGGAAATCTTCAGGTACTGTTCCGCCGCTTCGCGGCTCCGCCCGCGCTGCGCGTAGCTTTCGCCCAAATAGTAAGTTGCGTCGGCGGCGAGCTTGCTTTTCGGGTTTTTCTGGATGAAGCCGGCGAAGCCTTTCTCGGCCTCCTCGTACTGTTTGTCGCGGAAGAGGCCGAGCGCCGTGTCGAACTCCGCCCTCGGCGTGTTCGGGGCAGCGCCCACCGGCCCCGTGCTCGCGACGACGGCGCCGCCCGGTGTCACCGTACCGCCCGACTGCTGCTTCGGTGTCGCCGAGGGCAGCCTTAGGGTCGGCGCCAGCGTGTCGGCTTCGGGTCCGCCGCGACTGAACTTTCCGCCCGACAGGTCCATGGGGCCGCCGCCGCCGGCTTCGGCCGGTTGCGCCGATGTCGGCGAGCCGAGCGGCTTCGGTTTCCCGGGCGTGCCCGCCGCCGCCGTATCCGGATCGAAGGAATCGTCGCGCTTGAGTTTGCGCAGTTTCGGCGTCGCGCCGTCGGCGTCCATCGCGGGGCCGTCCTCGGCTGCCGCGATCTTCGGCTTGTCCGCTTCCGAACGCTTCTGCCGAACGCCTCCGCCGGCGGCGCTCATGCGCGACTCCACGTCGGCCTGGAATTTCTGGAGCTGATCGACGAGCTTGCGATTGGCATTTTGCAGCTCCTCGATCTGCCCGGTCATCTCGCGAAGGCGGCCTTCGAGCTTGCCCATTCGGATGGCGAGCGAGCCGGGCTCCGGCGAATCCACCGAGTTGCGGCTGGAGGGATAACCCGGATCGCGTCCATAGCCGTCGTCACCGAAGCTACCGGGCCGATCGAAGTCCTGAGCCACAGCCGCCGCCGTGCCGAGAAGCAACGGCAGAAGAAGGAGGGCGTGAGAGCGCTTGAGTTTCATTCCGTTCCGGTCCGACCAACCATCGACGATGCGTCTTTCGCATTAGGCTGCCGAAAGCCGGCGGATTTTTGCCGCCTGCACGTCCCCGCGAAGGTCAGACACGTTCGTGCGTTTGCGGGACGCTCGCTTCGATGCCGAACATGATGCGATCGTAAAGGCGGGCCGGCAGCAGGCGGCCGAAGAGAGCGGCGAGGTAAAGGAACCACGGGAAGGCGATCGTGGCCCGTCCCGCCGAGAGCCGGTCCTTGATGAGCAGGCCGGCCTGCTCTTCCGACAGTTCGCCGGGCTTCATCGCGGCGATCGAGTCGTTCAGCGGCGTTTTGACGAAACCGGCCACAACGAGGCTGACCAGCACGCCCCTGCGTTCGAGACGACCCCGGATCGATTCGGCATAGGCGTGGACACCGGCCTTTGTGATGCAATAGGCCGGCGAGTACGGCAGCCCGTGCAGGCCTGCGATCGAGCCGATGAAGGCGATCTGACCGCTGCCGCGGGCGCACATGAGGGAGATCATCGGTTCGGCCGTGTTGAGCACGCCGAGAAGGTTCGTCGCGATGATGGCGCGAACCGCTTCGGGATCCTCCGTCAGATCGTTCGGTCCGAGGCCAGTCGTGATGCCGGCGTTGGCGATGACGAGATCGAACGGCTGAGCCGCGTCGGCGGCCCTGATCCACGCGGCAAGCCGATCGCGGTCGCGTACATCGACGAGCCCCGTCTCGACCGTACCGCCCTTCGCACGCGCTGCGGTGGCGACGGTCTCGAGCCGGTCGCGGTCGCGTCCGATGAGGGCGAGGCGGACGCCGGGTGCGGCGTACGTCATGGCAAGCCCACGCCCGATCCCGCTCGATGCGCCGGTGATCAGCACCGAGCGATGAAGGCGCGTCACGGGAGGATAGTTGCCTCAGCGAGGCAGACGAGGTCGCCGCCGCGCTTGACGGTCAGGCGTAGAACCGCCGCAGCGTCCGGCGCAGCCTGCACGACCTTGCCTGAGACATCGATCGACTCCCCGACGAGCACGGGGCGGATGAACTTGGCCGCAAGCCGGGTCACCTGGACGCCGGGGCGCCACGCAGCGAGGAAGGGCTCGAAGCAGCCCATTACCAACATGCCGTGGACCGGCGGACGCGCCAATCCGGCTCGCGCCGCGATGGTTGGATCGGTGTGCAGCGGATTGTCGTCGCCGGAGGCCGCCGCATAACCCTCGACGTCCGAGCTCGCGAAGGGTCCGAACCGGCATGCGTCGAGGCTCTCGCCCTGCCTTAGGGGCGAACTCACGCGACCGCTTCCATCGACACGAGACGCAAGATGGTTTCGAGTCGGGCGCAGACCTGGTCATCGGAGCCCAGCACGACGGCGTCGACGATCAGGCGGTCGGGCGGCGATGCGCGGTGGCCGGAAATCTCGAGGCGGTACGAAACGCCGGTCTCGAGCGGTTTGGCATAGTCGAAAGTCTGCGACTCGTGGACGGGGACGAGATCGCTCTCCACGACCAACTTCATTAGCGCACGCCGGATCTCCGGCAGCGTCAACCACCGCATCGGGAAGGTGAGCGGCACGGCATCGGCGCCGTCGCATCCCGTCGCCCGGCGGAACGCGTCGACTTCGGCCCGCCCCGCCTCGACCGGGAACGTCCCCAGTTCACGGGGCGCGGCCTCGGTCACGCGGCTTCGGCTCGCTGCACGATGAGCACGGCGTTGATGCCGCCGAACGCGAAGCTGTTCGACATCGCGGTTCGAATGGGCATCCGCCGCGCCTCGTTGGGGATCGGGTCCACCCGGCATCTTTCGTCGGGCTCGAGAAAGTTGATCGTCGGCGGCGCGACCGACTCGCGGATGGCGCCGATGGTCACCACCATTTCGATGGCCCCGGCAGCCCCGAGTCCATGTCCATGCACCGGCTTCGTCGACGACACCGGCAGACCGTCGAGGGCTTCGCCGAACACGAGGCGCAGAGCGGCCGACTCGGTCGTGTCGTTGACGATGGTCGCCGTGCCATGGGCATTGACGTAATCGATCGCGTCTGAGCCGACGCCGGCGTCGTCCAGCGCCATCTGCATCGCCCGCGCCGCGCCGTGGACATCAGGCGCGACCGGGTCCTTGGCATCGGTCGTCGTGCCATATCCGGCGAGCGTCGCGAGAGCCTTGGCGCCGCGGGCACGTGCGTGCTCGGCCGACTCGAGCACAAGGACGGCCGCACCGGCGCCGAGGATCATGCCGTTGCGCCCTTTGGAGAAGGGACGGCAGAAATCCGGCGTCATGACGCGCAGCGCTTCCCAGGCGAACATCGAATTGT
>CAXTFG010000079.1:0-14330 GCA_964243415.1 uncultured Beijerinckiaceae bacterium
TTGTTCATCAGCACGCCGGAGCGGGGCAGCACCACCCGGCTCCCCATGGAGGACAGCAGGGTGGTGGTCATCGCCACCATCGCCCCTTCCTCGTCGCACGTCGTGAGGTGGGACGTGCAGCTTGCCGCCGAGTGGGGCTCGCTTTCGCCCGCCCAGCCGTCGACGGAGGTCGCTCCCTCGCCAAGGCCGGAGAGGCGGTCCGCGTAAGCCTCCCGCATGGCACCTGCCAACGCAGCGAACCACAGGGCGTCGGGAGCCGGACCGCAGGGCCGTCCCTTCAGGCTCTCCATGACCCGCGCCAGGGTCGGGGCCGCCGTCAGGCCGCCCGCGACCTGCCAAACGCGCCCGCGCCACTCCAATTCCTGGGCGAGGCGAACCTCGGCACGGCACTCGCGCAGGTCCTCGGCCGACAGTACGCCGCCCATGGCCCCGGTGTCGGCGACCAAGGTTGCGGCGACCTCGCCCTGATAGAAGTCGCGCAAACCGCGCCGCGAAAGGTAATCGAGCGTGTCCGTAAGCTTGCCGAGCGGCAAGAAACCCGTCGTGCCCTGGTACGGCGCAACGGGAGGAAGTCCGTCGGGAAGATAGATGCGCGCGCTCTCCTCGTATTTGCGCAGCACGGAGGCGGAGTTGGCGATCTTGAGCGTGGTGAACCAGTCCTGTGCCAGCCCGCGCCGCGCGAGCGCCTGCGCAGGCGCCATGACTAGTTCCAGCGGCAGCCTGCCCCAGCGCTCGAGCATCTCGGCGTAGCCGGCGACGGCCGAAGGGATCACGAAGGACAGCGGGCCGTGAATGTTGGCGTCGCCCTCGACCTCGGGCCAGGCGAACAGGTCCCGCTTCACTCGTCCGGTCAGACGGAACGCTGAAGGATCGAGCCCGCGCGGTGCACGCGGCCCGAAGTCGACAACCTCGGCACGGGCCTCGCCGGCGCGGTGCACCAGGGCGTAGCCGATCCCGCCAAGTCCTGAGTTCCAAGGCTCGACCACCGAGAGCGCCAATGCTGTCGCGACCGCCGCATCGACCGCGTTGCCGCCGGCCTCGAGCGTGGCGAGGCCGGCGAGCGAGGCATCCCTCGACTGCGAAGCCACCATGCCCCGACGGCCCGAGGCCCCCGGCTTCGTCACATGCCAGTTCTGGGTGACATGGCGCGGGGGGATCTGCTCGGCATTCATCTCCTGCACTCCCGGCATCTCACCGCCTCAGTGTGGCGCCTCATCAAGCTTCAGCGTCTCATTCCCATGCAGGCCGGCAAGCGGGACGGAACCGACTGGCTCCGCCGCGTGCAGGTCGGCGCCGCTCGTCTCGGGCAAAGCCAGCGCCGCACAGAAGGCGACGGCATAAGCCCCCAATCCGCAAAATCCCATGGCGGTCCCCAAGGGGATTGTTGCCGCCAAGATGCCGACGGTGGCCGGAACGACGGAGCCAAACCCGCGTCCGCCGCCGAGGCAAAAGCCCTGCCCGCTGGCGCGGATCGACGTCGGGAACAGTTCGGCGAAGGTCGGCAGCATCCCGGACGCGAGGGCGCCTTGGAACGCGCCGAGGAAGAAGCTTAGGACGATCGTCACGTTGAGGCTGATGGGCGCGAACAGGTAGATCGCGACGTTGCCGGCCTGCAGCACGAGGAAGACCATGAACGCCGGACGGCGTCCGACGCGGTCGGACAGCCATCCGTAGCCGAGCGGACCCACCAGCGACCCGAGGATGTTCGCCGCGAGGTAACCGGAACTCGTGGCGATCGACAGATGAAGGGACGTTCGCAAGTAGGTCGGCAGCCACGTGATCAGGACGTAGGCGCCGCCGAAGATCCCCGTCGACATGATGGCGGCCGCGAGGGTGCGCCGGAGGTTGGCACGCTCGAAAATCGCCCAGAAGGGCCGCTGCACGGCACCGGCGGCGCGTGCGGCCGCTGCATCATTGTAGATCCCCGACTCGGGGACGAGGCGCCGGATGAAGAAGACGACCGACGCCGGGACGATCCCGATGCCGAAGAAGATGCGCCATCCCAATTCCTGCGGGAACAGCGACGAGATGATTGGCAACAACAACACGGAGATCGCGTAGCCCACCGCGTAGCTGCTCTGGACCGCCGAGGCGACCCGGCCGCGCAGCGCGGGGCGGATGACCTCGCTGATCAGCACGCCACCGACGGCGGCTTCACCGCCGTACCCTAGGCCCTGAAGGAATCGAGCGACCAGGAGAGGATAGAAGCCGGTCGCGAAGGCGGAGGCGAAGGTGCACAGAGCGACCCACAGGATGGTCGTTTGCAGCACGCGGACGCGACCGAACCGATCGGCGAAGATGCCGGCTCCCCAGCCTCCCACCGCGGCCCCGGCGAGAGCGGCGGTCGCGAGATAACCCGCTTCCGGCCGCGTGATGCCGAGCGTCGCGATCAGGGCGGGAATGACGAGCGCATAGATCGTGCTGTCCATCGCATCGAGACCAAATCCCGAAAAGCAGGCCCAGAACGTCCGGCGCTCGACAGGCTGAAGGTCCGAATACCAATAGGACGACATCTTTAGACCTTTCGCCGCCTGAGAAGGCGCCGCTTCACGGCCGTGAACAGCGATGAATCATGCATAGCCCAAGGCGGGCCACATGACGTCTGCTCCTGGCTCTCTATCGCCCTCGCGGCCTGCATCTTTAGTCGTCGGGCGGATCGTCAAAGTAAACCAAGCCGGCAGCCGCGAGCGGCTCGCGCATTTTGTAGATGTCGAGGCCGAGTTCTCCGGCGGCGAGGCGCTCCCGTTTCTCGATCTCCAGCGCCGCACGCGCATCGGCCTTTTGCGCGACCTCGACCGCCAGGCTCCCTGGCACGACGACCACGCCGTCGTCATCCGCCACGATGGCGTCGCCCGGGGTGACAAGCGCACCGGCGCACACCACGGGCACGTTGACGCTGCCGAGCGTCGCCTTCACCGTTCCCTTAGCGCAGATCGCGCGCGACCAGACGGGAAACCCTATCTCCTTGAGCGTCCTCACGTCGCGGCACCCGGCGTCGATCACCAGACCGACGACGCCGCGGGCCTTTAGCGATGTCGCGAGAAGGTCGCCGAACAGGCCGTCCGTGTTGTCCGCCGTCATGCCGACGACCAGAATGTCGCCAGGGCGGCATTGCTCGACGGCGACATGCAGCATCCAGTTGTCGCCCGGCTGCGCCAGGACGGTGACGGCACTCCCGGCGATGCTCGCACCGGCCCAGACCGGCCGCAGGTAGGGTTTCATCAGCCCCGACCGCCCCTGCGCCTCATGGACGGTCGCGACGCCATGGCCGGCGAGCGTGCGCACCGCACCGGCATCGACGCGATGAATGTTTCGGACGACGATCGTTTTCATGCGAGGACCTCGACAGCCATCGGGAAGAGGCGTTGGTAGGCTTCCCCATAGGTCATCGACAGTCCGGAGTTGCGGCCGCCTTGCATACCGCGGTTCAACGCGACCCGCGTGTAGTACTCCCAGAGATGCCTCTGCGCGGAGAGGACCTGGAAGGCCCCGAGCTTCACCTCCCACACATCGTCGATGTTAAGAATGACCTGTGGCTTGAAATTGCACTGTTCCGGCTGGTGGGGTTCGAACAAGAACACGGCAGGGGCGGCGTAGGTGCGGTCAGGGTCGGGTTTGTGTCCGGCCGCTTGCGCGATCACGCGGGCTTCCTGCGCGAGGTGGGCCGCGACGGGATGGTCGAAGTTGTACGGATCTTCGAGGGCATGGGTCAGCACGAAAGCCGGCTTGAGGTCGCGGTAGATATCGACGAGCCGGTCGAGAACGGCTTCGTTCGCCCGCAACGGATAATCGCCGACATCAAAGAACTCGATCGCGGCGCCAAGGATCGCGGCGGCTCTTTCGGCCTCGTCGCGCCGTTGAGCCTTGACCTCGTCGAGCCGGACGCCGGCCTTCTTCCATGCCCACTGGCTTTCGCCGCGTTCGCCGTAAGACAGGCAGGCGATCTTCATCTTGTAGCCTTTGCGGGCATGGCTCGCGATGGCACCCCCGGCGCGCCAAACGAAATCGCCGGGATGCGCGGTGATTACGAGACCGGCCTTCGTCTCATTCGGCATGGCATGATCCCCCGTTCGTCTTCATCGAGGCACAACGCATCTGCGCGCCGGGCGTGCCTTCATGCGTGCGAGATTTCAAGGCCAGTCGGGGAGGCAACCGTAAGCGATGCTCCTCCTGGATCAAGGAACCCGCGTCCGCCGTCTGCCGAACGTCAGAAGCGGTGCGGCGTCGATGCGATGACGTCGCGCAATGGCGTGCACCGGTGACCGCTCGCTCGGCGGACACGAGAGCGCAACGCTTGTTGGCCTCAGGAGCTTAGGGTCCGCAGCTCGCCGCGAGCGAGTCCGATGAGCGTTCGGACGAGCAACGCACCTATCGTCAGGGTGGCCAACGCCAGAAGAGCCAGCGCGATCACGTCGCCGAGCCGTGATGGCACCGCCGTCGCGTAGCGCAGGCCGGCGATCGCGGAGGCAGCAAGCGGGAAACTGACCGCCCACCACGACACGCGGAACGGACAGCACACGAGGAGGTAGCGCATGCGCCCGAGGAGCACCGCGAGCACGAACAGGGTGAGCATGAAGAGCGCCTGCGCGAACAGGTCGAACGTTCCGACCGTGACCGTATAGGTCGACACGCCGACCGCGAATGGCGCCACCAGGATCAGCAGCGACGGCTGGAGCGCGTCGGGCATCGGAGGCTCGAAGACGAGGCGCGAGAAGATCAGCGTGAAGAGCGGGACGGCGAAGAAGAGCCCGATCGCCAGCGATGCCACCATGAGGCCGTGCATCGGCGGCAGACCGAGCGAGGGCAAAGCCAGCGGCACGTCGAGCAAACCGACGACCGGCACGATCCAGGCCGGCGTCGCATGCGCGACCTGCTGCCTGTCGCTCATCCAGCGCGTCACAATGAGCCAGGCGAAAGCGAACATGCCGATCGCGCCGACAACCCACGTGACCTGCGCGAGGCGCAGTGCGATCGGTGCGAGAACGATGGGGAGCAGCAGCAGGCTGATGAGGACCGTCCCGAACAGGTTGCCGGCGATGGGATGATTGAACTCCTTCATCACCGCGTCTGACGCGATCGCGGCTTTCACGCCGTAGCCGAGCACGAGGGCCAAGAAGGCGGCGATGGCGATCCCGCCGATCCCCGTCGCGACCCAAGTCGGCGTGCCGAAACGCAAATGGGAAAGGCGCCAGGCGACGCTGAGGCCGGTCAGGCCCATCACCGCACCGAAGAAGGCGACAGGCAGAACGTCGAGCGAGTGCAAGGCGCCGACGAAGATGAGGAGCTTCTTCGGTCTGTGGGAGGCTGCGGTCGCGGCGCCGGTCATGACCTCACTCCTTCGACGAGCAAGCTCTGTGCAGACACGAGCCGCGCTGCGACTTCGGCAGCGACGCCGGCCTCGCGCAGGACGAGTGCGATGGGGTGGAAGGCCACGAACACGTGTCGTTTCTCATCCTCGCGCACGAGCATGCGGAGCGGCAGGTCCAGCGCGGCGCGCGGAGACATCAGCATGATTGGCGTGCCGCCGCGCGGGTTGCCATAGATCAAAACGGCGGTTGGCGGCATGCTCAGGCCGACGTTCCGTGCGGCTTCGGCATGATCGATCGTCGCGAAGAGCGTCAGGCCGGCGCGTTCGATCAGCTCAGTCAGCCTCTGCAGGGTCGGCGCGAAGGCAAGCGCGCTGGCGTGCTCCTCGTAGGCGCAATCCTGCGCCTTACCTGCTGCGAGCTCTTCGACGTTCGTTGTGATTTCAACCATGGTCCATCTCCAGGACGACCGTGACGAACGGCAAGATCGCCTGCCACGAAAGTCGCTGATTTACGCAGCGCCGCCATACGCAAGATGTATCGAAGACGAGCCGCAAATCTATTGGTTATCTAGCCGGTCGACCTCCATCTGTAGCTGGCACACGATGGCTATCAACCAAGGAGACCGATTATGAAAAAGATCATTTTGGCAGCGGCGGCGGTTTTGACGCTCGGCACCAGCATCGCGTCGGCGGCCACCAACTATGTCGAGACGCCCCATGGGTTCTACACCTATCAGGGGTCGGGCCTCGGCAACGCGCCGAACCAAGCCGGCGGCTAATCCAGCTACACGGATCTACGATGCAAAGCCCCCGCTCGGTACGCCGAGCGGGGGCTTTGCTTGACGCGAAGGTTATGGCAACGATCCCTCGTCCGTGAGCCCGTCA
This sequence comes from uncultured Beijerinckiaceae bacterium, assembly GCA_964243415.1. Classification (GTDB taxonomy): domain Bacteria; phylum Pseudomonadota; class Alphaproteobacteria; order Rhizobiales; family Beijerinckiaceae; genus RH-AL1. The sequence continues at coordinate 6,194 of CAXTFG010000079.1, forward strand.
CCGAAGAGACTTGAGGGGTCGAAAAATGTCGAAGATCTTGTGCGCAGGTCTTGCGCTCGTGTTCGCTGGCAGCTTCTCAGCGCAAGCCGCGCCCCTTCCATCGCCGCTGGATGTGCAATCTCTTATCGTCCGGGTCTCCGGCGGCTGTGGTTTCGCTGCCCATCGCGACCCGTTCGGGGTCTGCGTCCCCAATCGTCGGTTCCTCGTTGGCGGTCCTGGGGTGGTCCGACTGCCTCCCCCGTGCCCGCGCGGCTATCATCGAGATCCCGATCCCGCACGGCCGATCTGCTACCCGAACTTCTGAGGTCGCAACGAAGCGGGCCGACCTTCGGGATGGGACCGGCGGTGCCGGGAGAAACCGTGCCGAACCGCCGTGAGATGAGGAGCGCCGTGCCCGACGCGTCGCTCGACCGCCCGACGATCCTCGTCGCGACGCCCTGCTTCGGCGGACTCGTCCACCAGCGCTATATGCTCTCCGTCATCAAACTGATGGAGGCGGCGCCGGCCGCGGGCGTCGCGATCGAACTGGAACTCCTCGATGGCGATGCGCTCATCACGCGTGCGCGCGCTGTCCTCGCGGCCCGCTTCCTCGATCGGCTCGCGGCGACGCACCTTCTGTTCGTCGACGCGGATATCGCGTTCGAACCTGAACAGGTCATGCGCCTGCTCTCCGCCGACAAGGACTTTGTCGCCGCCTTTTATCCCCTGAAAGCCGTCGACTGGGCGGCCGTGCCACGCCGCGTCGTCGCCGGCGAATCGTTGGCGAGCGCCGCGCTCAGCTATGTCGGCACTCTCGAGGAGGTTGGGCGACGCACCGAGGGCGATTTCGCGACCGCTGTCTATGCCGGCACCGGCTTCCAGCTCATCCGACGGCGGGTGTTCGAGCGAATGATCACCGCACATCCCGAGCTGCGCTTCACCTCCGTTCATGCGCGGGCGGGCAGCCTGCCGCCGAGCGCAAACCTTTACGCGCTGTTCGACCCGATCATCGATCCTGAGACGGGCGCCTATCTCAGCGAGGATTACAGCTTCTGCCGGCGCTGGCGCGCGCTCGGCGAGGAGATCTGGCTCGATCTGCGCTCTCGGTTGACCCACGTCGGACCGGACGCCTTCGCGGGCGACGCGGCGACGCGCTTCCTGCCTCGCTCAATCTCGCCCTAGAGGCATACCGCCCGCAGCAGACGCACCACCCCGGCTCGCCGTCGGCGGCCGGCTTATCGCGGACCAGGCGCGTTCAGCTCGACGAGTGCTCAGGTGACTGTCTTCAAGTGCCTGATCGGGCGACCTGGAGCGATCGCCTGGGCCGCTCTCACGATCGCCTGCGCGTCGATGCCGTGCTGGTGATACAATTCGGCGATGGTGCCGGTCTGGCCGAAATGCTCGACCCCGAGCGCCCGCGTCCGGTGCCCGTTGACGGAGCCGAGCCAGGCCAGGGTCGCGGGGTGACCGTCGAGCACGGTGACGAGGCCGCAACTGGACGGCATCTCCGCGAGCAACCGTTCGACATGGCTGGTGGCGGTGCCGTGGCCGCGCTCGCGAGCCCGTTGGGCCGCACACCACTCCGCATGGAGTCGGTCGGCCGAGGTCACGGCCAGCAATCCGACATCGCGGCGATCCTCGGCCATCAGACCGACCGCATCGATTGCTTCGGGCGCCACCGCGCCGGCGTAGGCGACGACGGCCTGGGCGTTCGGGCCGGGCCGGCGGAGCCAATAGGCGCCGGCGACGACGTCGGCTCCGAGCCCGGGCGTCATCAAGCGCCGCGGCTGCTCGATCGTCCTCGTCGACAGCCGGAGGTACACCGACCCGCCATCGTCCCGTGGCGGCCAAACAGCCTTTTCCTCGCAACTTGAGCGCTGGACGTGCTCGAACGACCAGCGCAGGATGACGGCGAGCTCGTCGGCGAAGGCGGGCTCGAAGCTGGTGAGCCTGTCCTGGGCCAAACCGATGAGCGGCGTCGCGATCGACTGGTGAGCGCCACCCTCGGGCGCCAGCGTGACGCCCGAGGGCGTCGCCACCACGATAAATCGCGCGTCCTGATAGCAGGCATAGTTCAGCGCATCGAGACCGCGCTCGATGAAGGGATCGTAGAGGGTGCCGACCGGGATCAGGCGCTCGCCGAACAGCGAGTGCGACAGGCCGAGCGCCGACAGCATGATGAACAGGTTCATCTCGGCGATGCCGAGCTCCAGGTGCTGCCCCTTGGGCGAGAACTCCCAGGCGAACGTGGAGGGGATGCGTTCGCGTCGGAACAAGTCCGCCATCTCCTCGCGAGCGAACAACCCGCGACGGTTCACCCAAGCCCCGAGGTTGGTGGAGACCGTCACGTCAGGCGAGGTCGTGACGACGCGCCGGGCAAACTCGTCGTCGTTCTTGGCGATTTCGTGCATCAGCAGGCCGAAGCCCTGCTGGGTCGAGATGCTGTCCTTGGTCTCGATCGCGAACGCGGCGGGGACCGGCACGATCGGTGCCCAATAGCGCCGGCGGCCCTGCTGGACGAAGGGCACGTCGGCAAGAAAACGCTTCAGCGTATCGGGCGACGTCGCCAGCCCCTCGAACGGTTCCCATTCGTGGTCGGGCCGCACCGCCATCGCCCGACGCAGTGTCTCGACCTGCGTCGGCGTCATCAGGCCCGCGTGGTTGTCTTTGTGACCGGCGAGCGGCAGGCCGAAACCCTTGATCGTGTAGGCGATGAAGCACACCGGACGGTCGTGCGTGCGCGCTTGCGCGAAGGCGGCGATCAGGCAGTCGAGGTCGTGGCCGCCGAGATTGCCCATGAGGGCGGCGAGCTCGGCATCGGAGCGCCGGTCGATCAGGGCGGACACGTCGCCCTGGTCGCCGAGCTCGTTCATCAAACGCTTGCGCCACGCCGCCCCACCCTGGAACGTCAGCGCCGCGTAGAGTTGGTTTGAGCAGGCCTCGATCCAGGCTTTGAGGCTGCCGCCGCCGGGTTCCGCGAAAGCCGCTTCCTGCAGCCGCCCGTGCCGGAGCACGACGACGTCCCAGCCGAAGTTGCGAAACATCGACTCGAACTTCGCCCAAAGGCCTTCCCGGATCACGGCATCGAGGCTCTGGCGGTTATAGTCGACCACCCACCAGGTGTTACGCAGGCCGTGCTTCCACCCTTCGAGCAGGGCCTCGAAGATGTTGCCCTCGTCCATCTCGGCATCGCCGATCAGCGCCACCATGCGTCCTTCGGGCCGCTCCAGGCCGAGCCCCTTGGCGCGGACGTAGTCCTGCACCAACGCCGCAAACAAGGTTTGCGCGACGCCCAAGCCGACAGAGCCCGTCGAGAAGTCGACGTCGTCCACGTCCTTGGTCCGTGAAGGATAAGACTGCGCGCCGCCGAGGCCGCGAAAAGCCTTCAGCTTGTCGAGCGTCTGCTGTCCGAACAGGTACTGGATCGCGTGGAAGATCGGCGATGCGTGGGGCTTGACCGCGACACGGTCCTCGGGGCGGAGTACGGCGAAATACAGCGCCGTCATCATCGTGGCGAGGGAGGCGGACGAGGCCTGATGACCGCCGACCTTCAAGCCGTCGGAATCGCGCCGCACGTGGTTGGCGTTGTGGATCATCCACGTGGACAGCCACAGCACCTTGCGCTCCAGGTCCCGCAGGATCTCGTGCTTCGATTCACCCATCGCCCTCGCCTCCTCCGACCGAGGTTAGCGGAGCCGCCTTGGGCGGTGCAGCCAAATGGAGCAGACTGACCCGGCTTTGTTGGTGATATTCTTCAACGAAGAGCCCTGGATTGGAGAGCTTCACCAATGCGCAGGATCGATGATGTCGACAGGCGCATCATCTCCGAGCTTCAGCGCGACGGCCGACTGACGGTGGTCCAACTCGCCGAGCGGGTCGGTCTTTCGGCCTCGCCGTGCGCCCGGCGCGTCCACCTCCTGGAAGACCACGGCATCATCAAGGGCTACACCGCCATCATCGACCAACGGCTCGCGGGCCTCCCAGTCAGCGCGTTCGCCTCGATCAAGCTCGATCGGCAGCGCGAGGAGGATCTCGACCGTTTCGCCCACGCCGTCGCGTTTTGGCCGGAGATCGTCGACTGCTACCTTATGACCGGCCAGCGCGACTATCTCATGCGTATCGTGGTCCGCGACCTCGACGCCTACGAGCAATTCATCAAGCACAAGCTGACGCGCCTCGAGAACATCGCTTCGATCGAAACGAGCTTCGCCCTCACCCAGATCAAGCGGTCGGAGATTCTTCCTTTGTAGAATTTCGGCTTGGTGGCGCTTGCGCTGTCTCGAAGGCGTTGGGTAGTGCCCGGACCTTCTAGCCGCAGCTCAGGCTGACTGCGATCGCGCACGCTCCACACGCAACCGGGCGGTTCCAACATTGTCGATAACCAGCCGATCCCCTCATTCGAAACGCGTGTTCATGATCGGCGCCACGGGCACGATCGGACGCGCCACCGTGCGCGCTCTCGTTGATCGTGGCCACGAGGTGGTTTGCTTCGTGCGGTCACGCGCGGGAGCGGGCGGCATGCTGGCGCCTGACGACAGTATCAGGCTGCTCGAAGGCGCATCCCTGCGGTTCGGCGAGGTGACCGACCCCGCGTCGCTGGCGCGGGATGGCTTTCGTGGCGAGCATTTCGATGTCCTGGTGTCCTGCCTGGCCTCGCGAACAGGTGTTTCCAGGGACGCCTGGGCCGTCGATTACGGCGCCCACGTCGACGCGCTGGCGACGGCGAAGGCGGCCGGCGTCTCGCACATGGTCCTGCTGTCGGCGATCTGCGTTCAGAAACCGCGTCTCGCCTTCCAGCACGCCAAGCTGGCGTTCGAGACCGCGCTGATCGGGTCCGGCCTGACCTACTCGATCGTCAGGCCGACGGCCTTCTTCAAATCTCTATCCGGGCAGATTGACCGATTGAAGCGCGGAAAGCGGTTCCTGGTGTTCGGCGATGGAGCTCTGACGGCCTGCAAACCGATCAGCGACGATGATCTCGGTCGTTACCTTGCGAGCTGCCTGGACGACGAAAGCCGACACGATCGTGTCCTGCCCATCGGCGGCCCCGGCGACGCCGTCACGCCAAGACAGCAAGGCGAGTGTCTGTTCGCTTTGCTCCACCTCGAGCCGCGTTTCCGGCACGTTCCGGTGGCGTTGCTCGATACGATCGTTTGGGGGCTCGCTCTTCTCGGTCGTGTGCTGCCCTCGTTCGCCGACAAGGCTGAACTGGCGCGCATCGGACGCTATTACGCAACGGAATCCATGCTCGTTTTCGATCCAACAACGGGCCGCTACGAGGCCGCCGCCACGCCCTCGGCCGGATCGGACACGCTGTTCGACTTCTACGCGCGGCTGATCGAGGGCAAGGCCCACATCGATCGCGGAGATCATGCCGTATTTTGAGACGCCGCCACGCCGCCATCCGGCGCTGATTTACGGTCGCGGACCGTTCGCCGGATGCAGCGATTTCGTGATGTGGCCGGGCCGCATTCGCGCGCGCCTTAACGGTCGCGAAAACCTCGTATGCGATGCATCTTGCATGAGCTGGATGCTGAAATCTCGATGGGTCCGCCTGGCAGGTCTGCTGCAGGGCTCGTTGGGGATGGCACTCCTCGCCTCTGCGACCGTGATAGGCCTGGGCGGTTGGCAGATATACAAGTCGCGTCAGATAGATCTCGCCGAAGCGGGAGTGGAGGCCGCCAACCTCAGCCACTCGCTCGCGCAGCAGGCGAAAAGCAGCATTGATGCCGTTGATCTCACCCTGCACGGTCTTGTCGAGCGGATTGAGCACGACGGGATGACCGACGCGCCGCGGATGCGCCGCGCCTTGGCGCGACGCGTCGAGAACCTTGCGCAGGTGCGCGACATCGCAATCATCGACGCCACCGGCTCGTGGCTTTTGTCTGCGCCTGCCGTCGCCGGACCGATGTCGAGTTCGGACCGCGCCTACTTCGCCTGGCATCGCGAGCACGCGGGCAAGGCGCTTTACGTCGGCACGCCGATCGAAAGCCGGGTCGATGGGCGCAGCATCGTCCCCTTGACGATGCGCTTCGATCGCCCGGACGGGTCCTTCGGCGGCGTGGTCCGCGCCTCCCTGAGGCCGGAGTACTTCCGGCACATCTACGAGGGATTGGGAATCGGGAACCTCGGCATCGTCGCGCTGGGCAATACGTCGGGCCGCCTCTTTGCGCGAGTGCCGGCCGATCCCGGGTTGATTGCCCATGATTTCTCCAACCATCCGCTCTACCGCGAGCACCTGCCGCGTCGTCCGGCCGGCGTGTTCTGGTCGCGTTCGATGACGAACGAGTCCTGGCGGATTGCCGCCTACGAGAAGGTGGGCGCCTGGCCCATCGTCGTGTTTGTCGCCAAGGACCTCGACGATGTCCTCGCAGGATGGTTCCGGGAAGCGGCGGTCGAAGCGACTATCCTCACCCTCGCCGCGGCGATGTTATTGGGGACGGGATATCGGCTGACGCTCCAGCAAGCCAAGGTGCGTGCGGCCGACAGGGCGCGACTCGACCAAGCCGAGCATCTGGCGGCGGCTCGGATGACGGCAGAGCGGGCCCGCGAAGGTGCCGAATGTGCGGATCGCGCGAAATCCGACGTCCTGGCGACGATGGGTGAAGAGATCCGCGCGCCCTTGAACGGCGTGATCGACCTCACGGCGGCGATCCTCGCGCGGTCCGATCTCCAGCCCCACCTTCGTCAGCAAATCGGGCTCGTCGCAACGTCGGGATCGGCTCTGCTCGCGGCCGTCGACGGCATTCTGAACTATGCCAGCGCGGGCAGCGAGCGCGCCTCCGACCAAGCCTCCGCCGCCCCGGCGACCTCGTCCACGCCTCGGACGGCGCTCCATCGATCGTGCATCCTGCTTGCCGGTGACTGCGACAACGACCGCGAGATCACCCTCGCCATCCTCGACGGCGCCGGATACCTCGTCGACACCGTCGAGGACGGAACGGCGGCGGTCCGAGCGGCATCGGCGACGCGATACGACGTCATTCTGATGAGCATCCAATCCTCGGTGCTGGATGGACTCGCCACAACGCGCCTTATCCGGGCGGAAGGAAGTGCGAGCCGCGGCACGCCGATTATTGCTTTGACAGCCAACATATCGCCGAAACATGCAGTATCGATTCGCGCGGCGGGGATCGATGCCCACGTCTCGGCACCGTTCGATCGTTCGGAGCTTCTGGCGGTGGTCGAGCGCTTCGCGATCGTCAACGACGCCCAAGCGGCCTAGGGTTCCGATCTGGTCGAACGTGGAGAGACGAGCTGCGGCGGCAAGCTGCTCGTGAGTCGGTCTCGACGGGCGACCGTCGGCCAATGCTCACGAGGATTACGCGCTGCGCAACGCCTTGATGACGAGCGAGACTACTGCGAGCGAGGGGAGCGGCGCGATCGCGAGAGCGAGCAGGACGCGAGATATCCGGGCGCGAAGACCTTGCTTTCTCGTTTTGCCGCCGATGGGGGTGGCAGGCGGAGCGAACGAAGCGACCGGCTCTCCTGCGGCCGGTGCCGTGGCCGAGCGATCCGCCACCGACGTCGTCGCGCCGAAACCGCCCGCGACAGGTTCGGCTCCGAGTTCGCGCCAGACGTCGTAGGCGTGGCTGAACCGATCGTCCTCGAGCCGGAAATCCATCAGGTCACCTTCCTCTACGGAAGCTTCGCTGAAAGAGGTTGCCATTTCGTTACGTCAACCGATCCTTTACGATCAGCGGGTCAACTCTCCGCGCGCAGCGGCGCGTTGAGGATCCAGCGGTGGCCGAAGGGATCGCGGAACGTGGCGACACGCGTGCCCCAAAAGGAGTTGGTCGGCGCCGTCTCGGCCTTCCCGCCCAAGTCGGTCGCCTTGGCGAAGATCTCGTCGACGTGCTTGGCCGTCGGGAACTCGAGACTGACGGACATCGTCACCGGCTCGCCCGGGATGCCGATGCGCGTCTGGCCGAACTCGGGAAAGGCGTCGGCGAGCATGAGCGATCCGCCGTTGATCAGCAGCTCGCAATGAAGGACGCGAATGCCGTCGAGCGCGGGCATGAAGGCGGCCTGATCGGCGCCGAACACGGATTTGTAGAAGGCGATGGCCGCGAGGGCGGGCGACACGGTCAAGTAGGGCGCGACGGCCGGGCGCATCGATGACTTTCGGGCGGTCTCAGATCGTGAAGAGAGCTCATCG
>CAXTFG010000080.1:0-2368 GCA_964243415.1 uncultured Beijerinckiaceae bacterium
CGATGCCGACGTGCGCCGCGTGTACCTCGGCGAAGGACGTTCCGGCCGTGCCTGATCACCTGCTGGAGGTCCGCGACCTCAATGCCTGGTACGGCCCGGCCCATGTGCTGCAGGGGGTGAGCCTCGACGTCGGCGAAGCCGAGATCGTCTCGCTGGTCGGCCGTAACGGCGCCGGCAAGACCACCATCGTGCGCGCTGTCATGGGGCTGATCGCCAAGCGTTCGGGCGGCGTAAATTTCGCCGGCGCCGATCTCGGGCGCCGCCCGGCGCATGAGCGCTTTGCGCTCGGCCTCGGCTACGTGCCGGAAGACCGCCGCATCGTGGCGGGTCTCACGGTGCGCGAGAATTTGCGGCTCGGGCTGCTCGGCCGGCGCGGCGCCAGGGAGAGCGAGGCAGATGCCATCGCCCGCGTGACCGAGCGCTTTCCCCGGCTCGCTGACCGACTTGATCAGATCGCGCTGACGATGTCGGGCGGCGAGCAGCAGATGCTGGCGATCGCCCGCGCCCTGCTGTCGCGGCCGAAAATGATCCTGCTCGACGAGCCGAGCGAAGGCATCATGCCGGCCCTCGTCGACGAGATGGCCGACCTGTTTCTGACCTTGAAGCGCGAGGGCACCAGCTTGCTTCTCATCGAGCAAAACGTTGAGCTGGCGCTGGACATCTCGGACCGGGCCTACGTGCTCGACCAGGGGCGGCTCGTGCACGAGGGCAGCAGCTCGGCGCTGCTCGCCGACCCGGCCATCCGCGAGCGCTACTGCTCGGTTTAGGGGACGAAGATGGAACTGGACGGCGAGCGCAGGATCCCGCTGCCGCGGGCGCAGGTGTGGACGGCGCTGAACGATCCCGACGTGCTGCGCGCCGCGATCCCCGGCTGCAAGGCCCTGGAAAAAACCTCGGAAACAACGTTCACCGCCCGCGTCACGTCCAAGATCGGGCCGGTGTCGGCCGCCTTCTCGGGCACGGTGGAGCTGAGCGACGTCGTACCCGGGGAGGCCTACACGATCTCGGGCAGCGGCCAGGGCGGTGTCGCCGGTTTCGCTAAGGGGGGCGCTCGCGTGACGCTTGCCGATGACGGCGCGACGGCGACGCTGCTGACCTACAAGGCGACGGCCGAGATCGGTGGCAAGCTCGCCAGCGTCGGCAGTCGCCTGCTGGAAGGCGCGGCGCGCAAGACGGCCGACCAGTTCTTCGACGGCTTCGTGTCGTATCTCGCCGGCAGCGAAGCGGAAGCGCAAGACGAGACGGCGAACGGCCACATTACGCAGGCCGGCGTCGGGCCGCCCGACGCGCTCGCTGCCGGGACGGCGTCCGATCCGCCGTCCAGACCGGCTTCCAAGACACTCGCCCCAGCCGCCGCGCTGCCGAGCACGCTGCGCATCGAGCTCGGCGAAATCCGCGTTATCCACCAACTATCGCCGATGACGCTGTTCGCCGCCGCCGGGTGGGTCGCCGCCATCATCGCGCTGCTTTGGCGCGGGTTGCACTGACCAGCGCTACAGCGCCGACGTGAGCGTTTCCCGGCCCGACCACCGTGCTTCTAACAGATAAGTTTTTCCACAATCGATGTGTGCCTCTCGGCGCTCGCTGTCGCCTGGCTGTTCATTTCTTTGGAGCGAGCGGGTCGGAAGACGGCAACAGCGCCTTGTAAGAGGGTCGCGCCTTCGCTTCGAGAACCGACGCTTCGCCCAGGTGAGCTTGGTGGATCGAATACCGCACCGAAGGGGATGACAAAGACGCATGCCCAACGTTTCTTACCACGTCCGTGCCACGCCGGTTGCTGCGGAAGCGTCGGCGTGGATACCCTGCCGAGTACCGAGCGTGACGGCATGGTGTTGCCTGCGGTTCGCCCTGCGGAATGTCGATCGTTGCCGCAGGGTCACGCTGGACTTTGATCGCGGTGCGGGCGCGGGATAACGGCTATCCGCGACGGCCGCCCTTCGTTAAGCGATGAGATGACCGATCGTCGGCTTCGCGTGAGACATGCTCCGTCATCCGCTCAGTGCACTGTTCCTCCTGATCGCGGCATGGACACAGGTCTTTGCCCCGACCATGGTGACGTGTGTCGCCGCGACGATGGCGCTGGATCGCATACCGATCTGCCACGCGGGCGCTCCGACGTCAGGCGGCGAAGACGCGCCGGCCACGCCGGTCGAGCATACGTGCGTGTTCTGCGTCGCCTGTCATGCCGTCGGCGAGGTTCCGGCGCCAGTGCTCGTGCTCGGCGCACCCTTGGTGATCGCTCGCGCCGCACACTGGCAGATGCCGGCCGACCCCCTGCTTCGTCGCGAAGCATTCACCCGCGCTCGCGCGCGCTCCCCTCCAAATCTCGCTTGAGCTGATCCACCAGAGGACGGCGGCGCGCCGGGCG
>CAXTFG010000080.1:2468-14324 GCA_964243415.1 uncultured Beijerinckiaceae bacterium
CGCCGACGCGCATCACCATGGCCCCTCCCGGGCAGGTGCAGACCGAGGTGGGCTCCGACCGCACGGTCGACACCCGCGCCTTCTCAGCCGCCGATCTGCTCCTCGACAGCCCCGGCATCACGGTCAAGCAGGGCAACGGCCCGCGCGACTTCGGCATCTCCATCCGCGGCTCGAATGCCCGCAACGGCTTCGGCATCCGCAACGTGGTGATCACCGATGACGGCTTCCCGGTCACCCAGCCGGACGGGCTGTCGCGCTCCGACCTCATCGACCCCCATGCTTACGCCAGCGTCAACGTCATCCGCGGCCCAAGCTCGCCGCTTTACGGCAATTACGCCACGGGGGGCGCCATCGACTTCCGCACCTTTCCCGGTCACGTGATCGACGGCGTCGAGCTCGGCACGGATGCGGGCAGCTACGGCTACCTCAACAACTACCTGCTGTACGGTGACGCGGTCGCCGGCGATCAGAGGACCGGGGCGGGCTCGGGCGAGACCTTCGTCTTCGCCAGCGACGTCAAGGGGAGCAGCCTGACGAGCCACAGCGAGTTCAACACGCAAACAGTGAACGCGCTCATCCGCTACCAGCCGACGCCGGACGACCGCTTCACGCTCAAGCTGATCGAGAACCGCCTGCGCACCGACCTGTCGAACAGGTTGTCGCTCAACCAATTCTTCATGAATCCCTACCAGCGCGGCTGCGGGGTCGCCGCCGCCAACATCGCCGGCTGCCAGAACATCGCGCTGCTCGCCAACGGCTTCAACGGCGCGACGGTCGCGCAAAGTGCCGATCAGGCCGGGTTTGGCCGCAACGACAACCGGTTGGTCCTCGGCGCGCGCTGGGAGCACGACTTCGGCGCCGCGGTGACTTGGCGCAACCAGGTGACCTTCGACAACCGCAATATTAATCAACCGACGGGGACAACCAGCGCCATTGGCGACTACCCGTCCGTCAACCTCATCAGCGATGTCGTCGCCCGCGGCCAGCTCTTCGGCTTCGACACGGCGAGCTATGCCGCGCTGTTCTTCAACACGCTGAGCAATCCGTCCTACACCTACAACGTGGCGCCGGGCGGCAACGCCACACTGGGCGGCCTCAACAATCTGCAGCAGGCCACCCAGACGAACGCAGGCGGGCGCGTGCGCGAGGAGGTCAAGCTCACCGATGCGCTGTTGCTGGTGGCCGGCGTCGGCGTCGAGCAGAGCACGCTCAAGGGTGCATCCACCACCTACGCCTATTCCGCGCCGAACGTGGTGTCATCGGTCACCAACGTGAGCGCCGACCGCAACTTTCTCAACACGGCGCCGGAGATCTCGCTGACGGTCAAGCCGGACACGAAGTGGCAGGTGACCGGGCGTGTCGCCACCGGCTATGGCACACCTAGCGTATCCAACCTGTTCGTCAGCGCGGCGGGCGTGCCCGGCAACAATACGACGCTCAAGCCGCAGACCAACCTCGGCTACGATCTCCTCGTCGCCTTGACGCCGCTGCCGCTGCTGACCTTCAGCGTCGACGGCTTCTACGAATTTTTCCGCAACGAACTCGTCAACCAGTCGCCAGGTCCGGGGCTGATGACCTACACTTTCAATGCGCCACGCTCGGAGCACCGCGGCGTGGAGGTCGGCGCCAAATGGGCCTTCGCGCCGGGTTTCGCGCTCACCACCGCCTACACCTACGACAACCAGATCTACACGAGCTATCAGGAGCAGCTCAGCGCCGGGGCCTTTTCGACGGTGTTCAACCGCAACGGCAATCGCATCCCGGGCATTCCCCTGAACGAACTCCTGCTGCGCCTCGGCTACGACGTGCCCGCCGGCGCCCTGCGCGGGTTCGGCGCTTACGCCGAATACGTGCTGCAGGACAATTTCTTCATCGACAACGCCAACCTGTTGAGGATCCCTGGCTTCGGGATCGTCAACGTCAACCTGCACTATGCTCGCCCGATCGCCGGAAGCGTGTTCCGGGAAGTGCAGGCTTACGTCGAGGTTCGCAATGTCGCGAACACGACCTATGTCGCATCTGCCAACAACGTCGCCAATACGATCAGCGCGGCCAGCGGTGGGCAAAGCGGAGCGGCAACGGTCGCGGCCACGTCGGGATCCATCTACGCCGGTACGCCCCGGACGGTGTACGGCGGCCTGCGGGTGAAATTCTGAAAGGAGTTACGATGCGCGACCGTTGTTCCCGGCACCTTCTCGCGATGCTGACCGGAGTCCTGCTTCTTGGCACGGCGGTGCTCACGCCCTCCGGCCAGGGGCGGGCGGCGATGGACATGAGCATGCACAAGCCCCCGGCGCCGGGCTGCACGGAGCTCAAGCTGTCCTGCGCCGCCACCGTGACCCCGGCCGTTGCGCCCGACGGCACGCTCTGGCTCGCCGCGCGCGTCGGCGACCGCCTGTTCGTCGCGCGCTCCGTCGACGGCGGCAGGACGCTGTCGCCGCCGGTCGCCATCGATACGAGAGGTGCGACGCTCGATTGGGGGCCGGATGCGCGGCCGCAGCTCGCCTTCGCGCCCGACGGCACGATCGCGATGGCCTATTCGACGTTCCGCGACGACCGCTTCAACGGCGAGGTCTTCCTGACCCGTTCGACCGATGGCGGAGCGCATTTCGCCACGCCGTCGCCGATCACCGACGTCCAGCAAAGCCAGCGCTTCCCCCAGATCGCCTTCGACCGTGAAGGCCACCTCCTGGCGTTGTGGCTCGACAAGCGCGGCCGCCTCGCCGCCCGGGCGCGCGGCGAAGCCTATCCCGGCGCTGGCCTCGCGGTGGCACAGGCCTCCGATGCCCGGGCGCAGATCGGCGCGACGCAGGTCGCCAAGGAGAACACCTGCGAGTGCTGCCGCATCGCGCTCGCCTTTACGCCGGACGGCAAGGCGGTCGCACTCTTCCGCAACATCTTCCCCGGCGGCGTGCGCGACCACGCGGTGATCACCTTCGACAGCCTCGACCACCCGGGCCCGCTCCATCGCGTTTCGGTCGATGACTGGAGGACCGATGTCTGCCCCCACCACGGACCGAGCCTCGCGATCGCCGCCGACGGCTCGTACCATGCAGCCTGGTTCACCCAGGGTGCGAAGCGGCAGGGCCTGTTCTACGCCCGCTCGACGAACGCCGGAGCCAGCTGGAGCGAGCCAATGCAACTCGGTTCGCCCGGGGAGGCGCTGTCGCGCCCCTACGTTCTCGCGCTGAAAGGGACGGTTTGGCTGGCTTGGAAGGCCTTCGACGGAGCGACCACGCGGGTCATGGTCATGGCCTCGCACGACGTCGGCGCGCACTGGGGCGCGGCGCGGGTGGCGAGCACCACGGAGGGCATCTCGGACCATCCCATCCTCCTCGACCAGCGCGGCCAGGCCTTCCTGTCCTGGCAGACCGGCCAGGGCTACCGCTTCGAGCCGCTCGGGAACGGGTCGTGAGGCGCTCGACCTGCGTCCTCGCGCTGATGCTCGTCGCGTCTCAGGCTGGCGCGACCGAGCTGCGCCCCTTCGACGCCGCAAGCTGGCGTGCGATCCGCGCCGCGCATGCCGGGCGCCCGACGCTGGTCCATTTTTGGGGCATGACCTGCGGCCCCTGCCGGACGGAGATGCCCAGGCTCGGCCAGCTCCTTGCTGCCCATCCGCGCATCGATGTCGTCACGATCGACGCGGACGAGGCAGAGGGCGTGGTTGGCTCCCCAGACGCCGCGCTCAACTTCCTCAAGCAGTCGGCCATGCCGCTCACCGACGCATGGCGTTTCTCCGACCCGTTCACGGCCAAGCTGAACTTCTCCGTCGACCCGGCGTGGCAAGGTGAGATCCCGATGACAGTGCTCGTCGCGCGCGACGGCGCGACGACGCGGCAGGTCGGAGCCGTCGACCCAGTCGCCTTGAACGCGTGGTTCGCGGCACAGGAAAGGTAAGCCGCCCAACGGAATGAGGATCGCGTCAATGCGCCCCCGCCGCCGGCGCCTTCGGCGCGGCCACCCCGCGCAGGAACGGTACCAGCAGCGTCGCGAGAACGAAGGCGACCATGATCGCGCGGAAGGCGTCGGCGTAAGCCAGCGTCTGCGCCTCGCGATAGGCGAGATGGAACAATTGCTTCAGCGCGGCAGCATGGCCGTTGCCGAGAGCGCCGGTTGCCGACGCGTACTGCGCCGTTTGCGCATCGACGAGGCGCACCATGGCCCCGTTCGCCGGCGTCAGGTTGGAGGCGATTGCGGTGAAGTGCAGGTTGGTTCGCACGTTCAGGATGGCGCTGCATGCCGCGATGCCGACCGCGCCGCCGAGGTTGCGCATCATGTTGAAGAGGCCGCTCGCGTACTTCAATCGCTCGGGCGGCAAGCTGCCGAGACCGAGCGTGACGGCGGGCGCGACGGCGAAGACCTGCGGGAGACCGCGCAGCACTTGCGGAACGAAGAATTGATCGCCGCCCCAATCGGGCGTGATCAGGCCGTAGCTCCACATGGCGGCCCCGAAGGAGGCGAGCCCAACCATCATCAGCCAGCGCGTGTCCACCTTGCGGGCGAGCATGACGTAGACGGGAACGCCGACCAGCGAGGCCGCGCCCGTCGAGAAGATGGCGGTGCCGGTCTGCCAGGCGCTGTAGCCCCTGACATAGCCGAGGAACAGCGGGGTCAGGTAGATTGTCGCGAAGATGCCGATGCCGGTGACGAACGACAGCGCGCAGCCGATCGCGAAATTCCTGTTGCCGAAGGCGCGCAGGTCCACGACCGGCCTGGCGAAGGTCAGGCTGCGGATCACGAACAGCACACCCGACACCGCCGACACCCAGGTGCAGTCGCGAATGAAACGATCGTCAAACCAGTTCCAGCGCGTTCCTTCCTCCAGCACGTATTCGAGCGTGCCGAGGAACACGGCCATGAGGGCGATGCCGGGGTAGTCGGCGCCGCGCAGCAGCGACAGGTCCGGCTCGTCGATCCTGACCAGCACGGGAACGAGAAGCGTGATGATCACGCCCGGCACGAGGTTGACGTAGAACAGCCAGTGCCAATTGAGCGTGTCGGTGATGTAGCCGCCGACCACGGGTCCGAGCGCGGGCGCGAGCGAGGCGATGGTGCCGACCACGGCCGAAGAGTACACGCGCTTCGGCCCCTGGAAGTAGTGGAACGACGAGGTGAACACGGTCGGGATCATGGAAGCGCCGAGCAGGCCCTGCAGCGCCCGGAAGAAGATCATGCTTTCGATGTTCCAGGCGAGCCCGCACAGCATGCTGGCGAGCGTGAAGCCGGCGCAGGACGCTGTGAACAGCCAACGCGTGGAGAGCACGCGGGTGAGCCAGCCCGACAGCGGAATCATGATGATCTCGGCGATGAGATAAGCGGTCTGCACCCAGCTGATTTCGTCCTGCGCGGCCGACAGGCCGCCGCCGATGTCCTGGAGCGAGGAGGCGACGATCTGGATGTCGAGCAGCGCGATGAACATTCCGACGCACATCACCACGAAGGGAAGGAGCGAGCGGACGAAGCCGCCGGCGTTTGGAGGTCCACTCGTCATCGCGCGGCGACCGGCGCGGGATTGCTCGAGGTGCGCGGCGTGGCGATGCCGGCGTCGGCGGTCCGCGTGTCGACGCTGACGGTCACGGACAGCCCTGGCCGCAGTCGGCCGAGCGCCGCGTCTTCGCCGTCGAGCAGGATGCGGACGGGGACGCGCTGCACGATCTTGGTGAAGTTGCCCGTGGCGTTCTCCGGCGGGATCACGCTGAAGGTCGCCCCTGTGCCGGGCGAAAGGCTCAGGACGTGCCCGTGCATCGGCTCGTCGGGCGCGACGTCGGCGACCACGGTCGCGGCAGCGCCGAGCTTGACGCGCCGGAGCTGGTCCTCCTTGAGATTGGCGTCGACCCATAGGCCGTGCGAGGGCACGATCGTCATCAGGTAGGTGCCGACCGCGACGTAGGCGCCGACCCGTCCGGCCCGGTTGCCGACGTAGCCGTCGACCGGCGAGCGGATCTGCGTGTAGCCAAGGTCGAGCTCTGCGGTCCTGACCTCGGCGGCGGTCTGCGCGACGGCAGCGGTCGCTTCGGCGATCTGCGCCCGCAAAACCACGAGCTGCTGACGCGCGCCCTCCAACGCCGCCTTGGACGCGGCGACTCCGGCCTTCGCGGCATCGCCGAGCGACAGCGAACGCTCCATCTCCTGCCGGGTCACGGCGGCGGTGTTGGCGAGGCTCCCGTAGCGCGCCGCGTCGCCGCGCGCGAAAATGGCCTGCGCGGTCTTCTCGTCCAGCGCCGCGACGGCTTGGCTGATCGCCGTCTGCTGGAGCTGGACGCGCGCCTGCAACCCGTCGAGCGCCGCCTCGCGCTGCCGCTTGGTGGCCTGCGCGCGTTCGAGGGCGGCCCGCATGTCGCGGTCGTCGAGGGTGATCAGGAGCTGGCCGGCGGCGACATGCTGGTTGTCCGCGACGGTGACGGCGGCGATGAAGCCGGGCACGTGCGGCGCGATCGCCGTAACATCGCCGCCGACGTAGGCATCGTCCGTGCTCTCGATGAAGCGCCCGTCGAGCCACCACGCCCGGAGATAGATGGCCCCGCCCCCGATTGCGACCATGGCGAGGAGCGCCAGCAGGCTCCTCTTGAGCAGCCGACGCGCGGTCAACCGTCGCCCGGGCGCGCCGGCGCGCCGCTCGGCGGCGACAAATGTGCCCGCGGCGGCGTCATTCGCGACGGCATCGCTCATGGGCTTCCCCTCCCTTTGGTGGAAGCCGAGCCGTTGGGTTGCTCGTCAGCTCTCCGCGGATCGCCGGCAGCCGTCGCCCTGCCGGTCGAGCGGTCCCGGCGCGCGAAGCGGCGGTGAACGCTGTCGCCCGCAGCGGGGCCCGCGACCGGGCGCGCGTCGGTGAGCGGGCGCCCGGTCAGTCGATCAACGAGGACGGGCTCGACGCGAACGCCCGTCGAGCCGTCGACGAGGTCGACGCTAATCCCCTCGGGCGCGAAATGCCGGTTGCCCCAGGTCAGCAGTGCCAGCATCACCGGTCGGAAGTCCCGTCCCATCTCGGTCAGCACGTATTCGTCGCGCGGCGGCTTCTCGCAATAGCGACGGCGCTCCATCAGTCCGGAGGCGACGAGGATGTCGAGGCGGCGCGCCAGCGTGCTGGTGGCGATGCCGAGGCTCGCCTGGAACTCGTCGAAGCGGGTAAGGCCGTAGAAGGCCTCGCGCAGGATGAGGATGTTCCACCACTCGCCGACGCGCTCGAGGCTGCGGGCGATGGGGCAGGGCATGTCGTGGAACGTCTTGCGCTTCATGCCGGCATCATAGCTTGTGACTTTCATCATGCAAGTCACTTGCCGGTGATTGGGGAGGTTTCGGCGAAGAGCCCTGGCTCTGGTTCGCCGACACCCAGTCGCGAAGAGCGTTGCGACGTCGCCTCGGGCGGCGCTCGGCGCTCCGGCGGTCCAGCGCAGCTTATGCGGGCGCGCGCAGGCGGTAGCCGACGCCGACTTCCGTCGCGACGAACGAGGGTTGGTCCGGCACGCGTTCGATCTTCTGGCGGAGCTGGCGGACATAGACCCTGAGGTGCTGCGGGTCGGTCGTCGCGCCCCACACATTGCGCAGGAGGAAGGCATGGGTCAGCACCTTGCCGGCGTGCTGCACGAGGATGCGGAGCAGCTCGTATTCCTTTGGCGACAGCTTCACCTCCGCGCCGTCCACTTTGACGATGCGCCTGACGAGATCGACGCTGAGGCCGTCGACCTGGAACAGCGGCTTCTCGCCCTCGGACTGGAGGCCGTGCCGGAGTGCCGCCCGCACGCGCGCGATGAGTTCGTTCATGCCGAAAGGCTTGGTGACGTAATCGTCGGCGCCGAGATCGAAAGCCTTCACCTTGCCGGCCTCGTCGTCGCGGCTCGACAGGATCAGCACGGGGGTGACGTCGCCGCGCTCGCGAAGGGTGCGCAACACGTCGAGGCCGTTGATGTCCGGCAGCCCGAGATCCAGGATGATGAGATCATGCTTGCGCGACAAGGCGGCCAGCGCGGCCGTTCCGTCCGCGGCGTCGCTGATCTCGAAGCCCTGGGTGGCGAGACCGGTGCGCAACAGACGTCGGATCGGCGGCTCGTCGTCGACCACGAGGATGTGCGCGCGCAGGGCGCTCACGCCGCCGCCTCCGTGACGCCCGGGGCCGTGGCGGCGACGGGCAGCCTGAGCGTCAGCACCGCGCCGCTGCGATCGAGGCGGTTCGCCGCCCTGATCGAGCCGCCCATCGCTTCGATGAAGCCGCGCGAGATCGCGAGCCCGAGACCGGTTCCCGGGCGGACGCGATCACCTTTGCGCACGCGGTAGAATTTCTCAAACACGGTTTCGATCTCGTCGGGCGGAATGCCTGCTCCCTCGTCGGCGACGTCGACATCGACGCAGGGGCCGTCGCGCCGAACCCGGACGCGCACGCTCGTGCCGCCGTCCGAGTATTTCGCGGCGTTGTCGAGGAGGTTGAACAGCACCTGTTCGAAGAGCACGGGGTCGAGATCCAATGCCGGCAGCTCGGGGGCGAGATCGACGACGACGTGGTGGTTGGCAAGGATCCGGGCAGCTCGCGCCAAGGCAGCGCCCACCAGGTCTCCGACGTCGACGAGCGTGGTGTTCGGCTTGATCGCGCCCGACTCGAGCCGCGTCATGTCGAGAAGGTTGGCGATGAACCTGTTCAGCCGCTCTGACTCCTCGATGATCGTCCCGATCAGGCCTGTCTTCGCCTCGTCGTCGAGAGCGGTCCCGAGATCGCGCAACGTCGTCGCCGATCCGAGCACGGAAGCGAGCGGCGTGCGCAGATCGTGCGAGATCGAGGTGAGAAGCGCCGAGCGAAGCTTGTCGGTTTCGGCGAGGCGGCGGGCGCTGTCGAGATCGCCGGCGAGGTTGACGCGTTCGACCGCCAGCGCACTCTGGTCGAGCAGCGCATCGAACAGGCGCTGCCGCTCGGGCGTCAGCAACGGCCCCGGCTTGTCCTTGTCGAGGCCGACGACGCCGACCTGGCCGCGTCCGGTCCGCATCGGCGCGAAGAAACGTTTGGCGCCGGGCAAGGTGTCTGCGCCGCGCCCGGCGGGCGTATTGCGGCTCCAGCTCCATTGCGCCGCGGCGAGATCGGCCTCGGCGAGTTCGTCTTCGGGAGGATAGCCGGCGCGAACAGCAAGGTGCCCGGCTTCGGGGAGCAACATCACGACGCGCACGTCGAGCATGGAGGCCATCTGGTAGGCGGTGGCCCAGAGCACGTCGTCGACGCCGACGCATCCGGCGAGCTTGCGCGAGAAACTGTACAGCGCATCCGTCGTCCTCGCGCGTTCGCGCGCGATCACCGCCTGGCTGCCGACCCGCGCCGTGAGGTTCGATACCAGCACCGCGACCAAGGTGAAGAAGAACAGGGCCGCGACATTGGTCGGATCGGCGATCGTGAACGTGTAGAAGGGCGGCAGAAAAAAGAAATTGTAGCACATTGTCGACAGCAGCACCGCGAAGAGCGAGGGGTAGAGACCCGTCGCAATGGCGGCGCCGACCACTGCCGTGAGGAAGATGAGGTCGACGTTGTGCGTCCCGAGAACGGGTCCGATCGCCCAGGCGACGCCGAGGGCCATGGCGACGAACGAGAACGCGAGGGCGTAGGGCGACAAGCTGCGCTTGGCCGCGTTGGCTTGCCGTTTCGCGCCCGTCTTGGCCGCCGGCTCGGTCACGGCGATCACGTGGACGCTGATGTCGCCGGCCCGACGCACCAAATCGAACACGACCGACCCGTTCAGCCATCCTAGCCAGCGCGGCCGGGTGGCCTTGCCGACCAGGATTTGCGTGACGTGGTTCGCCTCGGCGTAGGCAAGGACGTCGTCCGCGATCCGTCGGCCGCCGCTCGGGACCGTCACGGTTTCGATGCCGAGGCGGCCGGCGAGCCGCATGGCGTCCGCCACGCCGTCGCGGCGCCCCTCGTCCGTCTGCGCGCCCGTCTCCACGTGGATCGCGGTGGCGGTCGCATGCAGGCGATCTGCGACGCGTTTGGCATGGCGAACGAGGCCGGTCGCATCGACGCCTTCGCCGACGCACACCAGCACGCGCTCGCCCGCCGCCCAAGGTCCGCGGATCGCGTTCGACTGCATGTGCGCGAGGAGCTGCGCATCGACGCGTTGCGCGGTGCGGCGCAGAGCGAGTTCGCGCAGCGCCGTCAGATTGCCGGGCGAGAAGAAGTTGCGCAGCGCCCGTTCGGCTTGGCGAGGCACATAGACCTTGCCTTCCTGCAGCCGTTGGATCAGGTCCTCCGGCGCCAGGTCGATGGCTTCGATATCGTCAGCGCGATCGAGGATGCTGTCGGGGACGATCTCGCGGACGCGAACGCGGGTGATCTGGGCGACGACGGTGTTGAGACTTTCGACATGCTGGACGTTGAGCGTCGTGTAGACATCGATACCGGCGGCGAGCACTTCCTCGACGTCAAGGTAGCGCTTGGGATGGCGGCTGCCTTCGGCGTTGCTGTGGGCGAGTTCGTCGATGAGCGCGAGGCCGGGGTGGCGGGCGAGCAGCGCGTCGAGATCCATCTCGTCGAGGACGCGCGTCCGGTAATCGACGAGGCGGCGTGGCAGCACTTCCAGGCCGGCGAGCAGCGCCTCGGTCTCGGCGCGGCCATGGGTCTCGACCACCGCGGCGACGACGTCGACTCCCTCCCGGTGGCGCGCCTTCGCCGCGAGGAGCATCGCGTAGGTCTTGCCGACTCCGGGCGCCGCGCCGAGGAAAATCTTCAGTCGCCCGGCACGGCGCCCGTCTTGTTGGCGACCTTCGCGGCGCGCAGCCTCGAGCAGGGCGTCGGGCGTTGGGCGTCGGGCGTCCTCTCTCTCCATGCCTCGTGCAATCAGGCTTTCGGCAAGGCGTCCAGCGCGAGGTTGAGCTCGAGCACGTTGACGTGCGCTTCTCCCAGGAGGCCGAGCGTACGATGTTCCGTGTGGTCCGTCACGAGGTCGCCGAGCTTGGCCGCGTCGATCCCACGCGCCTTGGCGATGCGCGGGACCTGAAACAGCGCGGCTTCCGGCGAGATATCGGGATCGAGCCCGGACCCGGAGGTGGTGACCAGATCCTGCGGAACGGGGGCACCGGGGTTTTCCGCCTTCAGCTTGTCGGCATCGCCCTTGATGCGATCGATCAGCGCCTTGCTCGTCGGGCCGAGGTTCGACCCGCCGGAGTTCTGCGCGTTGTAGGGCGCCGGCACTGTCTTGGTGGCGTCTTTGGGATCAGGTGTCGTCGTCGCCGACGGGCGCGGATGGAAATAGCGGTCGCTGGTGAACGACTGCGCGATAAGGCTCGAGCCGACGACTTTGCCGTTCGCCTCGATGAGGCTTCCGGCGGCCTGGCGCGGGAAGATGACGCCGGCAAAACCGGTCATCGCGAGGGGATAGACAAGGCCCGTCAGCAGGGTCAGCGAGACGACGATGACGAGCGCGGGACGGATTTGGTTGAGCATGGCCGGGTCTTTCAGGCGAGATGCAGGGCGGAAACGACGAGGTCGACGGCCTTGATGCCGACGAACGGCAGCAGGATGCCGCCGAGGCCGTAGACGAGGAGGTTGCGGCGGAGCAGGGCGGCGGCCCCGACGGCCCGGTACTTGACACCCTTCAGGGCGAGCGGGATCAGCGCGACGATGATCAGCGCGTTGAAGATGATCGCCGACAGAATGGCGCTCTCGGGCGAATGCAGCCGCATGATGTTGAGCGCCTGCAGCTGCGGGTAGAAGGCGAGGAAGATCGCCGGGATGATCGCGAAATACTTCGCGACGTCGTTGGCGATGGAGAAGGTGGTCAGCGCGCCGCGCGTCATCAGCAGCTGCTTGCCGATCTCCACGATCTCGATGAGCTTGGTCGGGTCGGAGTCGAGGTCGACCATGTTGCCGGCTTCGCGCGCCGCGAC
>CAXTFG010000081.1:0-14106 GCA_964243415.1 uncultured Beijerinckiaceae bacterium
TGCTGTCGCCCTGGCCGCCGATCGTGAAGTTCAGGGTTCGGTCGAGCTGGGCGCGAGATGTGTAGATGTTGCCGCCGTGAATGCGGTAGGCAAACAGCGGCTCGTCGATGATGACGCTGCCCGACAGCCCGCCGCAGCCGAAGGCGAAGTAAAGGTCGGTGCCGGTCCTTAGGCTCGCCAGCTTGGCATTATCGGCGAACAGCATGAGTGCGTCGCGACGGTAGCAAAGACCGGAGGTCGGAGCCCAGATCCAATGGGTTTTGAGGGGCGAAACGTAATGGATGCGGCTCGCGATGTCGGGAGACACCGCCAACGGCCAGTTCGGCGTCGCCGTGTAAGGTCGAACGAGCTTCGGTCTCCGCCCACGCCCGCGACGAACGTAGCGGTTCGATTCCTCGCCCGTGGCGACCACAACCTCATCGCCGACCACCTGCAGCATGTCCCCCGACGTGAACCCGACATGGACGCGCATGGAGAGGTGCACATAGACATGCGTCTCAAGGCAGTGAGGAAGCAGGTAGTCGTCCGCATCAAGGAAGATGACGTAATGGCCAGTCGCGACCGCGAGCCCTTCGGGCGACGCCGGTGTCTGGCCGTCGTTGGTGCGGCGCTGGATGACGACGAGGTCTTCGTGACGCGCCTTCAGACGCGCGATGACCTCGGGCGATTCGTCGGTGGAGGCGTTATCGACGACGATGCACTGAACGTTCGGATAGCTTTGCCCGAAGATGGAAGCAACTGCATCATCGAGGAACCGGCCATAATTGTAGTTGACCACCACAACGCTGACCTTAGGCAGTTCCGGCCGAGAATGGACACGCGGCGTGAACGCTTCGGTAGAGTCAGACAAGCTTTGCGTCATCAGAAAAAGTTGATCTCGATCATCATGTCTCACCGTATTGAGCCGGCATCGCGACGAACCCATTACGCATCAGCGTGGCAACACGCAGCAGGCTCAACGCTGGGATGCAACACAACTTCGACAACGAGTGACCGACTTGCCGGAAGCATGAAACGGATCAGGCTCATGCCCTTGTCATAAGACGAGCTTCTATGACAAGGAAGCTGCCCAGCAGCGCCATCAAAAGCGCGCATGAAGAAACGAAAGATCCTATGGCGCGTCTCGGTGTCCGTCGGATGGTACGCGTTTCTTCGAGAGTGGATTGAGGATGGAGCACGATCGCGAGAGCGCAAGCGGCTTGGCGCCCGGCAATGACCGGCGCCTCGGGATTGCGACCATCGCCAACGACAAGGTGTACGACTGGGTCGTGCCGTTCCTTGAGAGCTGGCATGCGACGAACCGGAAAACGCCGCTGTATGTCATCCCTTACGACGAGAATTGCGTTCTCACCCGTAGAGCCTGCGAAGTTTTCGGGGCGAAGTTTGTCGAACCCGACAATAAGGCGCTCGATGCTCTTGCAAGGCGTTTATACCCACTCTATCCCAAACATCGTCGCCGCTTGCGCAAGTTTCTCTCGTTGGCTCTGCCGCTTGACGAGGTCATCTATGTCGATGTCGACATCGTCTTACTGCGCGACATGTCCTGTTTGTACGGTAGGATCGACCGAGGCAAACTTGATTTCATCGTCGCCGCTCCCACGACGGACTATGTCTATAATCGCAAACGCGGGAATTATCCGTACCTGGAAGATGTCATCCTCTTCAACGACGGTTTCTTCCTGACGTCGAATAAGATCCTGTCGTTGGAGGATCTTTACGCCGTGATCGCGCAGGACGAAGACGCGTTTCACGCGGTGCGCCAGCGTGGTATGCTGTTCGCCCAACCGCTCACCAACTTCGTCACCCATCGTCGCGGCTTGAAGATTGCGTCGCTCTTCGATGTGATGGAAAACGCGTCAGGTGAAAGCTTCTACAAGGCCGAGGGCGTAACCTTTGATGCTGCCGGGCAGCCCGTGGACGACCACGGGCGCGACATCTACTTCGCCCATTGGGCTGGTGCCGTCACCCTTCCTAAGCGCCGGGTCTTCGATCCGGCGTGGCTGAGGTTCTCCGAGGCGGGCTCGAGACGCCTCAAGCAGGCCATGATGTCGCCATCCACGAGAGTTGCGGTCTAGCAAGCCTTCGCGACGCCTTCAGCCTAGGGAGCGCCGGAAAGCGCTCCCGGCGGTCGCCCTGGCCATCGAAATACTTTTTAAGGGTGCGAAAACTGATAACCTGATCGCGTCGGCCCCCGGCTGCAACGTCGCTGTCTGGAACGATCTATAGCTGCGCGCGACATCCGGCGCAAAGACATCGGCGACAATCGCAAAATCGTCGAAGATGGAGGCGATCCGATCATAGGAGCGCGTCATCAGACGGCGGCAGGCCGCGGCCGCTTCGTCGTGATGGACGAGAAGCGAATCGATCGCCGGCTTGTAGCGGTAGAAGTCGCGGGCAAACTCCCTGCGTTGACGGTCGAAGAGATAGCCGACGATCGCGTCGGCGCTCTCGTTCGAGAGGGCGGGCGAGCGGAAAGTTGACGAAAAAAAGTGCACGGCGACGACCGCCCAGTGCAGCCGGGTCAGGTAGCCGAAGCCGTCCGGCAAACCATAATTTTTGTACCAGCGCTTGTTGGACGCGATGAAGGCGTCATTCAGCTGCCAGTTCGAGTGATCATAGATGTAGGCAAAGCCGCGATGGTCCAGCCGATATGTTCCCACCGACAACAGATGAAACGCCAGCATGTAATCGTAGAACGGGCACGGGAGCGGGTTGCGTTCGACGAAGGTGGCGAACTCCTGGACAACGGTTCTCCGTGAAACCGCGTAGCAGATCGAGTTTTCGCCGCGATACCTGCGGATGCGCCCGAGCGGATCGGCTTCTCTGCGCTCGGCTGGGGTTGAAATAACGGGAACCTTCTTCGTCGCGGACTGGGCGACGCTGACGTGAAGACCGGACGCCGTGGCGCAAAGCGGATCTTCCCGGAGGATCTCGATGGCGGACCGGAAATAGCCCGCCGCGAACGAATCGTCGTCGGCGGCCATGCAGATATAGGGAGCCGTCTGCGCCTCGATCAGGAACAGCCAGTTGGGGTCGGCACCGAGGTTGGTGGGGTGACACGTGACGACGACGTTGGCGCTCCGCTCCGCGAGCTGTTCCAGGAAGGCGTGCTTTTCGGCATTCGCGCTGTTGTCGCCGATATGAACGAGGATATCGGCATCGCTGATCGTGGCAGCCTGCGTCAGCGTGTCTTTGGCCAGCCTATTCCAGCGATACGTCGGGATGATGAGCGCGAGTTGAGGGCCGGTCTGATCGGGCATGCGGGATCCGAGAGGGCGTTGGAAAGCGCGACAGCACCTGCCCGCAAAACGCGAGCTTCTAGGGCTGACCTCGCCCCTGCGCAACGCATTTATTCCGGCAAAACTTCCGACCACAGCTTCCGAATGCTGCTCCTGCAACGAAGCGCGCAGTTGGTGCGTGCCGGGCATGACGTGCTAGAACGCCGTCGGCGCTGGAGACGATCAGAACGAAATGCCCAAGCTGCTGTTCACCTATCTCGCCAAGCGAATGGCCATCTCGGCGCTGCTCATCGAGGTGTGCCTCTGCGTCCCGGTGGTCATGACCTCCATCTTCCATTACCTGCCGCCGACAGCCTTGCGCGGCGGCCTGCTGTTGCCAGCCTTGCTTGGGACGATGCCGACCGTTCTCTACATCGCGCTTCCCATCGCTGTGGGCGTGGCGATCATGCTCGAATTTATCCGGATGTCTGCGGAGGGAATGGTCGGGGTTCTCTACTCGCTGCGGCTGTCGGTCTGGGCGATCTGCATGCCGGCGGTCGCTGTCGCGATGCTTGCCGTCGTTGTCGGTTATGCGATCTCGTCCTTCATCGCGCCATCCTACGTCGGCGAGATGCACGACGTTATTTACGTCATCCGCAATTCGCTCAACCATCGGATGCTCGAGCCGGCGCACTTCTACACGTTCGACGACGGCAAGCGGACACTCTACTTCCAGCGCTGGCAAACCCCGGACATCGCTTCGAACCTTTTCATCAACCAGTTCGATTCCGAGAAGAAGGAAGAGCAGATCATCGCGGCCGAACATGCCGAGTTCCGCCGCAACGACAAAGGCGTCGTGCTGGTGATGGGTAACGGCTCGATCCAGACGCGATCACAGGACAGCGCCAATATCCGCGCGGCGAATTTCGACGAATACGTCATGCCGATCAACATGCAGGGGTCGAGCGGGCTGCCTCAACGATCCTGGCGCGGCGTCTTCGAACTGTCGGGCTTGGCTTTCTTCGCCGACCGCGCCCAGGAGGCCGGAGATCCCCACAAGCTGGCTGAATGGACCAGCGAGGCCGTCAAGCGGACCGGGATCCCGCTGCTTGCTCTGACGCATGTGCTGTTTGGCATCGCGCTCGTTCTGACGGTCTCGAGCGCGACGGGACGAGGTTCAAGCGCGACGACGCTAACCGTTCTGGCCGTGCCTGCTCTCCATATCGCGATGCTGATCTCCATGGAGACGCTCGTTCGCAGAAACACGGACTTCGTCTGGATCGTGGCTGCCGCGATCGTGGTCGAACTCGTCGCTGCCTTATGGCTGCTGCAACGACAAAACCGCGAGTGGACTCTGCTGCCCGGGACCGATCCCGTTGCCGATCACGGTGCCTTGGGACAACCGGCCGGGTAACGGCGCCCGCAGGTCGAGCGCAGTGAACTCACCTGGTCTGCGATCGTTATCACGGCACCGTCGCCAGACCCAATCGGCTCCCCTTGCCTCGCACTGTCCTCGTGCTCGTCCTGATCTGTGGTGTCACCTCGGCACACGCATCGACGGATGACCCCGCCAACGCTCGCGATACGGACGCTTGCCAGGCAGACATCCACAGGCTCTGCGACAAATTCTTTCCGGACGAGAAGCTGGTCGCCACCTGTCTCGTCGACAGGCGGGCGAACCTCAGCCAAGCCTGCGCGGAAGTCTTGTCGCGCCCTTCGATCGAGTCCGATCAGGACAATTAGGCCTGCCAGCGACTAAACAGATCGAAAGCATGGGCGAGCAGGGCCGCGAACAGGGCCGCTGCGATCGCGGCCTGCCGCTTGGGGTCGCTCGCCGGCCAAGACAGGCTCAAACGTATCGCCAGCATGAGGCAAAACCCTGCAGCGAGATTGCCGAGAAGCAGGCGGGCGGGAATGCCGCGTCGGGTCCGGAGGTTGTAGATAACGAGCCCTGCTGCTTCGACGACGACGAGGACCAGAATGACGTCGACCGCCGCCGCGATCATTGACGCAAAGACGGTGCGGCCGGTCCGACGCCGCGCGAGCTCGCGGGCACCCCCTCAACATGCAGCGTGGCGATCAGGCAGGCGGCAGCCGCGAAAACAATGGCCTGCAGACAGAACACGGCCGCGTAAGCACTCGCCTGCCCCGTAACGAGTTGGCTGACTACATCGCTGAGCGCCGTTGCGATCAGGCCGCCGCATCCAAAGGCGACGCCCTGTGCTGCCCCCCACAAACCCATGCGAATGCCCTGTTTTCCGGCTCCGCCGATTCCGACGAGCTGCATCATCTCGGCGATGGCGGCGATGGCGTAGGCGCCGTTCGCGACGCCGAGGCAGAACACGAGGGCGCCGAGCATTTGTGGCGACCCCGCGAGACCGCTTCCCGCCAATCCGACCAACGCCGCGCCGGACGCGAGACAACCGCCAGCCATCCAGAGGCGCAGATTGGCAAGCGGCGAGCGGGCAAGCGCGGTACCGACGACCGCAACAAGCAGCATCCCGGCGAGCGAGCCGCCATGCAGAACGCCACTCAGCTTGGCCGTTTGTCCCGGCGTCATCGCGAAGAGTGCCCCGGCAAACGGCTCGATCATGAGTTCCTCGCCGCCGTAGGCGACCATCGACACGAAGACGAAAACGGCGAATCGACGTGCCCGCGGCTCGGCCCAGATGTCACGGAGAGCCTGACCAAAACTGCCGGTGTCGCCGGCTAGGGATGGAACTGGACGCGGTTCCTCCATTCCGCGCACGGCGAGGCACGTCGTCAAGACGGCGGCCACCGCAACGGTCGCCGCCACCGCAATGAGCCGCTGCGGCGAGAAAGGGTCCAACAAGCGCCCGGCGACTCCTGCCGTCACGATGAAACCCGCGATCATCATCAGCCACGCGATCGTCGCGGCTGCGGGGCGGCGCGCCGGCGCCGTCCGTGCCGCGAGGAGCACGAGCAGCGCCGTTCCCGCCGCGCTGACGCCGATCCCAATGACGGTGAAAGCGATCGCCGCCAGGACTATGCCGGCGAGAAAATGGCTTACCATCAACCCTGTCGCGATCGCGGCGAGAATTCCGCCGACAGCCAACACTGCCATGCCGCCGACGATGAACGGTGTGCGGCGGCCGCCCAGATCCGATCCGTGGCCGAGCCGGGGACGAAGCACTTGAATCCAGTATTGCAAAGCGATCAGCGCGCCTGGCAGTATCGCCGGCAGCGCCAGCTCCACTTTCATGACGCGATTGAGCGTCGACGTCGACAGAACGAAGATCGCCCCGATACCGGTCTGCACAAAGCCGAGGCGCACGATACCGAACCAGGACAGGGGTGCGACACCGGCCATCAGATGTCCCCTTCTTCGACACTGGCGTCGGCGAGGCCGTAACGCCGGAGTTTGACGTACAGGCTTTGCCGGCTGAGCCCGAGCACCTCGGCCGCAGAGGCTCGATTGTCCCCGGTCAAGTTCAGAGCAGCCTCGATGCAAAGCTTTTCGATGACGTCCGTCGTTTCCCGCACCAACTCCTTGAGCGGGACGCGGCCGATCAGCTCGGTCAGCTGCGCGGCGGAGTGTGGTAGATCCTGCGCAGGTCGCGCCGGTGCGACGAGGCGTCTTCCGACGTCGCGGATGGCGTAGGCGAACTTGGCGTTGTTTCCCTGTCCGAGGGCGACGGCGGACACTTCTACATCGATATGGCCGCCCTGCGCGCCCCGCACGAAAGTGGAGAACAAGCGCAGCGTTCCGTGCTGGCGAAGGTTCATCGTCGCGAGATCGAGGTCGACACCAGGGCGCCCGAACCAGCGCTCTAGCGATGCACCCGTGAGTTCATCCTTGTCGGCGACCTGTGTCATCTCGGCGAAGGCCGAGTTGGTCGTGATGATATGTCCAGCCGCATCGGCGACGACGAACGCGTCCGGAGAGGCCTGGACGAACTCCGCCAGCCGGCTTGCCTCATGCGGCGACGTCCCATTGCTCTCCGATATCGCCTTCGACTTGAGCAGGCGGATGAGCAGCAAGCTCGAGGCGTCCTGACGAAAAATCGCCCCGGCCAGCACGACCTCGCCGGCGTCTGCCAGCATAACCGGTTCGTCGTCCTTACGACCGCCACTGCGCAGCTCGCCGAGGATGAGCTGAACACGCGCCCGGCTCGCGGCGGTGAAGAGATCGCCGAACGACCGTCCAACGATCCTCCTCGTCCCACGCTCCAGAAGCGCCGTCGCCGCGGGATTGACTTCCACGATCTTGGAGGTGGCGCTATCGAGAATGAGGACGGGCTCGAATGAGGTTTGAAACAACAGGCGATACCGCGTTTCCGCGAAGCGCTGCTTCGTGAAGTCGCGCTCGAGCGACATCTGGGCGTCGATGAGGCGTTGCTGGAGGGCCGAGACCGCGCGCATATCTCGACCGACCGCGACGAAGCGGTCGCCCGAGCCAATCTTGACCGCGGAATAGAGGATGGAAATATCCCGTCCTCCGATGCTTTTGTGGGTCAGCTGCCGCCATGTCGAGGTCGTCTGACGCGTCGCCTCGTCGAGAATGCTGGCGACTTTCGGCCGGCTCTCCGGCGATACCGTTTCGGCCCATGGTCGTCCGAACCAGCGTCCGTAGCCCTCGAGTTCCGATGACAGATCGGATGGCTGGATCGCCATGTCCTGGATGATTCCCTTGTCGTTCATGACAAGGGCGACATCGGAGGACGAGGCGACGAGATTAGCGGCCGACGCGGCATCCAATATGCCGATCGATCTATCTGGCTCGCGGAACGGCTTCACCGCTTGTTCGAGGCTCCACAGCGCACACCCTTCGTTGCGAACCTGACCCCTTGCGCTTCCGTGAGGAAGCTAGGAAAGGCGGTTCTGCTTGGGGTTCGCGACGATTTCGTCAGCGTGCTTCAAGAGGGCGATCGGGTCGATCGCGGAGCGATCCGCGCCGATCAACCTGACGTATTCCGGATGTTCGATGAAAACCCGGCCGCAGGCGACGACACCGACGCGAGGGTTGGGAGCATCCCGTCGGATCGTCTTGATCCCTGTTGCGATCTCGTCGAGGTCGGCGTCGTCCGAGGCGAGAACCTCGACGAGGTCGAACCACTGCGTCAGCACAGCGTCCTTGAACGCCGCTGACTCGAGACTCCGCTCTGTCCATGCCTCCCACCCTTCGCGTCGGAAGAACTCCGACGTGAGCAAGAGCCCGCACATCTGCAGGCCTCTTGCGGCGACCGCAGTCGTCGGCGGCGAGACGAGAAGGACGCGCAAACCAGTGACGACATGCGCCGCTTCATCGCGGAATTCGTCCGTGTAACGGCGCAGGACGATCTGAAGATTGCAAAACGCGATCGTTCCCTCCGTCGAATCGCAGAGGTCGTCGGCGAGAAGCTGGCTGATCCGCACCGCGGCGGACATCAGCATGTCGAGGTAGATTCGATCGAGGGAATGGCCACGGGCGCGAGCCTCGTCGACACACGCGCAAGCTCCCTCGACATCGCCGTGGAGGAGACAGTCGACGAGACCGTCAACGAAGCGATGGAGTGTCTCGGATGTCGATTGCTTGGCGATCAGCGGATGCGGGGCTTGCTTCAGAGCGTCCCGAAAGGCTTCACGCAGCTTCGGAACAACCGAACGCTCAAGCGCCGCACGCACGTCGCGGGCGGCACGATCCGGCTCCAAAACGGAACCCACGCCGCCGGTGTCCGATGTTAGCTGTTCATTCGCCCCAAGCAGCATCTCGGTCATCCCGGCACTCCCTTCAACTAAGCTGGCTCTGCGTCTTTCGTCAAGTTGCTTCAACGTCAGGTTTGATTGACACATCAGCGACCGGAGCTTACCGTTTCGGCGTTGTGCAGCACTTGCGAGAGAGTGCGTAACGACGAAACAACGCCGCAACATCGTAAGCTTGTTTGAAGAGAAACGACTTCCGGGGACGAAACCTTTGATCTCGATTGTTGACAGACGGCCAACATCGCGACAACCGGCTGGCCGCACGCCGTTCGACAGAGGCGTCCCCGTGTCGGCGAGCACAATCCCCGCTTCTGGGAAGACAACGTCGAATAGCGCGATGCGAGCGCACCGCCCTGCCCTCTACACCGCAGAGCAAAGATGCCGGCGCGACGCGACGCAGTGGACGCTTGTTCAGGGCGTGCTTGCGCCCGTCCAGTTCCTTGTCTTTCTCGTGAGCCTTGGGCTCGTCCTGCATTTCCTCGCGACGGGGACAGCTTACAAAGCGGCAACGATCTCCGTCATCGTTAAGACGGGGACCCTCTACGCGATCATGCTGACGGGATCGATTTGGGAAAAGATCGTCTTCGGCCGATGGCTGTTCGCCCCCGCCTTCTTCTGGGAGGATGTGTTCAGCATGCTCGTTCTGGCCCTGCACACGGCCTATCTCGTGGCCCTCTGGACAGGTGATCTCGATGCCCGCGGCACCATGCTTCTCGCCCTCGCCGCCTACGCAAGCTATCTCGTCAACGCGACGCAGTTCATCCTGAAGCTCCGCGCGGCGCGCCTGGAGACTCCGTCAAGCCCCGCCTTCGCGGTGCCGTCGTGAACGCGCCGCTTTCGCTCCCCATCGCAGGATGCGCTCCGGCCGGGATGGACGTTCGCGAGGTTTCCGCCGCGCCGCGGGACCGCACCATCCTGCGCGAACGCGGCCAACGCGAAGTGTTTTGCGGCTTGACCGGCATCGTCTGGCTGCACCGCAAGATCCAGGATGCCTTCTTCCTCGTCGTCGGTTCGCGCACTTGCGCCCACCTCATCCAGTCCGCGGCCGGGGTCATGATCTTCGCCGAGCCACGGTTCGCGACGGCCATCATCGAGGAGCGCGACCTCGCCGGACGCTCCGACCCGAATGAGGAGCTTGACCGAGTCGTGGCGCAACTGCTGCAGCGCCGCCCCGACATCAAAATGCTCTTCCTCGTCGGTTCGTGCCCGAGCGAAGTGATCAAGCTCGATTTATCACGTGCGGCGCTCCGCCTGTCGCGCGTCCACGCGCCCGCCGTCAGGGTGTTGAACTACAGCGGCAGCGGCATCGAGACCACGTTCACCCAGGGCGAGGATGCCTGCCTCGCTTCGCTTGTCCCGGAATTGCCGACAGAGGAGCGGGATGCGGCGCCCTCGCTCCTCGTCGTCGGCTGCCTCGCGGACGTCGTGGAAGATCAGTTCCGCCGGCTCTTCGCCGCGCTTGGCGTCGGCCCTGTCTCGTTCCTGCCGCCGCGGCGGGCCGGAGATTTGCCAGCGGCCGGTCCCCACACGAAGTACCTCCTCGCCCAGCCGTTTCTCGGCGACACGGCGCGAGCGCTCGACGCGCGCGGCGCGAGCCGCCTGCCCGCACCGATGCCGCTCGGCGCCGAAGGCACGTCGCTCTGGTTCGAGGCGGCGGCGCGTGCCTTCGGCCTCGCTCCCGATCATGTCGCCGCGGTGCTTGCCCCCTTCCGCCGACGCGCCGAGACCGCGCTCGCGCGCTATCGCCCGACCCTTGCAGGCAAACGCATCTTCTTCTTTCCTGACTCGCAGCTCGAAGTGCCCCTCGCCCGTTGCCTCGCGCGCGAACTCGGGATGCGACCGGTCGAGGTCGGGACGCCCTATCTCCATCGCCAGCACCTCGCAGCCGACCTCGATTTGCTGCCCGATGACGTGGTGTTGAGCGAGGGCCAGGACGTCGAGCGGCAACTCGACCGCTGCCGCGCGGCGGCGCCGGACCTGACCGTCTGCGGGCTCGGGCTCGCCAACCCTCTCGAAGCCGAAGGGTTGACGACCAAGTGGTCGATCGAACTGGTGTTCACCCCGATCCAGGGATTTGAGCAGGCCGGCGACCTCGCCGAGCTCTTCGCTCGCCCCCTCGCGCGACGCCTGCGGCTGGTGGCCTGACATGACGGGAGAGGCATGATGCAGCTCACCGTCTGGACCTACGAAGGGCCTCCCCATGTCGGCGCGATGCGGATCGCGACCGCGATGGAAGGCGTCCATTACGTGCTGCACGCCCCGCAGGGCGATACCTATGCCGACCTCCTCTTCACGATGATCGAGCGACGCCAGAAGCGACCCCCGGTCACCTACACGACGTTCCAGGCACGCGATCTCGGCGGCGACACGGCCGAACTCTTCAAAACCGCCGTGCACGACGCCTATGACCGCTTCGCGCCGCAGGCGATCCTCGTCGGCGCGTCCTGCACGGCCGAGCTGATTCAGGACGATCCCGGCGGCCTCGCCGCTGCTCTCGATCTTCCCGTGCCCGTCGTGCCGCTGGAGCTGCCCTCCTATCAGAAGAAGGAAAACTGGGGGGCTGCGGAGACCTTCTACCAGCTTGTGCGCGCCTTTGCCGGGCCTCACGCACTTCCGCCGGGGTCGGAGCGAGCGCCTCGTTCAACCTCCGGTGGTTTGACCTGCAATATTCTCGGTCCCGCCGCGCTCGGCTTCCGCCATCGAGACGATCTGGTCGAGATCAAACGAACGCTGGCTGACCTCGACATCGGTGTGAACGTGACGGCGCCCGAAGGCGCGACGCCTGCCGATCTTACACGGCTGGGCAATGCCGACTTCAACGTCGTGCTCTACCCCGAAATCGCAGGATCGGCGGCAAAATGGCTGGAGCGCTCCTTCGGCCAACCCTCGACGAGAACGATCCCCATCGGTGTCGGTGCGACACGGGATTTCATCAACGAGGTCGCGGCGATCTCGCAGCGGATCGCAACAGGGTCGTCAGAGCGGGGCAACAACGTTCGCGCCCGCGCCGAGGCCCTGCTCGCGGGTGAACACACGCGGCTACCGTGGTATTCGCGCTCGGTCGACTCGACCTACCTCACGGGGAAACGCGTCTTCGTGTTCGGCGATGCGACCCATGCCCTCGCCGCCGCCCGCATCGCCAAGGAAGAGCTCGGATTCACCGTCGTCGCGATCGGCACCTACACCCGAGAGTTCGCCCGCGAGGTGCGCGACCTCGCCGCGCTTTACGAGGCCGAGGCCCTGGTGTCGGACGATTTCCTCGCGGTCGAGGAGGCGATCTCCCGGCTTCAACCGGAGTTGGTTCTCGGGACGCAGATGGAACGCCATATCGCCAAGCGCCTCGGCATTCCCTGCGCCGTCATCTCCGCCCCGGTCCACGTCCAGGATTTTCCCGCCCGCTACTCGCCGCAGATGGGGTTCGAAGGCGCCAACGTCATCTTCGACAGTTTCACTCACCCCTTGATGATGGGTTTGGAGGAACACCTTCTCGGCATGTTCCGGGGTGATGGCGAGTTCCACGACCGGGCGGTCCCGTCGCATCTCGCGACCGAGGGACAGGCCGGGCGACCCCTCCCCGCGGCGCCGGTTGAAGCTCCGCTCGCGGCGCGAGCCGCGGATCCGGCTGACGTCGCCACCATCGACGAGGCCGCGCCGCTCAACTGGTCGCCCGAGGCCGATAGGGAGCTGGGCAAAATTCCGTTCTTCGTCCGTGGCAAAGCGCGCCGCAACACCGAAACGTTCGCGCGCGAGCGCCGCCTGTCCCACGTCACCCTCGACACCCTGTATGATGCAAAAGCCCATTTCGCCCGCTGAACACGCGGCCAGCGTGCCGCAAACCCGTGAGAGGCCGCGCCCGGCGCGGATGATGGTGCCCACGTTGAGACCTACGGCTACCGAGCCACGTGGTTTGACGGCGACCGCCCCGGCTCTCCATCGCGCTTCGACGACTCAAGGAGGCTCGCCATGACCATCCCCGTCAAACCGCCGGGTGCGCAGACATGCCGCGCCGCCGGTTTCCTCGACGGCGAGGGCTCCGTCCAGGTGCACCTCGACCCCGGCGTGAAGATCGGGACCGCCAAGGTATTCGCGGTCTATGGCAAGGGCGGCATCGGCAAGAGCACGACGTCGTCGAACCTTTCCGTCGCGTTCTCCAAGCTCGGTAAGCGCGTTCTTCAGATCGGATGCGACCCCAAGCACGATTCGACCTTCACCCTGACGAAGAGCCTGATCCCGACGGTGATCGACGTGCTCGAAACGGTCGATTTTCACAGCGAGGAGCTTCGCGTCGAGGACTTCGTGGTCGAAGGCTACAACGGCGTCATGTGCGTCGAAGCCGGCGGTCCGCCGGCCGGCACCGGCTGCGGCGGCTACGTCGTCGGCCAGACGGTCAAGCTGCTGAAGGAGCACCACCTCCTCGACGATACCGACGTCGTGATCTTCGACGTGCTCGGCGACGTCGTTTGCGGCGGCTTCGCGGCGCCGCTGCAGCACGCCGATCGAGCTTTGGTGGTCACCGCCAACGATTTCGATTCAATCTTCGCGATGAACCGCATCATCGCCGCCATCGAGGCCAAGGCGAAGAACTACAAGGTCCGCTTCGGCGGAGTCATCATCAACCGTTCGGACGGAACCGACCAGGTCGACAAGTTCAACAAGGCGGTCGGTCTCGACACGGTCGCGCATTTCCCCGTGCTCGACGCGATCCGGAAGTCGCGCCTGAAAAAGGCCACGCTGTTCGAGATGGAGGACACGCCGGAAATTCGCGCGGTGCAGGACGAGTATCTCCAGCTCGCGGAGCGCCTCTACAAGGGAACAGAACCCCTGGCGCCGAAGCCGCTCAAGGATCGCGACATCTTCGACCTCCTCGGGTTCGATTGATGCAGAACCAATCCTACATCGCCCGCCGCGGTCAGCTCGAAACCTACTTCGACCGAACGGCGGTCGAGGCCTGGTCGCGGCTGACCTCGGATGCGCCCGTCAGCAGGATCCGCGCGACGGTCCGCGCCGGTCGCGACGCGATGCGCCGCACCATCCTCGACATGCTGCCGTACGACCTCGGGGGCGCGCGCCTCCTCGATGCCGGCTGCGGCACCGGCGCACTCGCCGTCGAGGCGGCCCGGCGCGGCGCCGATGTCGTCGCCATCGACCTGTCGCCGACGCTGGTCGGCCTCGCCGAGGAGCGCCT
>CAXTFG010000082.1:0-7139 GCA_964243415.1 uncultured Beijerinckiaceae bacterium
CCACCGGCTTGCGCCCGTCGCAAGCCATCGCTCTGCGAGGATCTGATGAGACATCATACGCTTCCCGTGTCACCCACGACCGTCCATTGGGGATATTTCAGCAAGGTGGCGGCTCCCTCGCTCACCGTCGCGTCCGGCGACCAGGTCACGATCGAGACGCTGACCCACCACGCCAACGACGATTACGACAGGATGATCGCCGGCGACCCCGGGGCTGAAAGCGTCTTTCACTGGACGCGCGAGCACAAGGCCGTCGTGCGGCGCGGCGCCGGCTCGACGCAGGCGCCGTTCGTCCGCGGCTCCGGCGAGGGGCTCGGCGTGCGCCGGCTGACCGGGCCGGTGGCGATCGAAGGTGCCGAGGCCGGCGACGTGCTCGAAGTGCGCGTGCTCGACGTGCGCCCCCGCCCGAGCTGCCACGCCTGCCACGCCGGGCGCTGCTTCGGCTCCAACGTGGCCGCCTCCTGGGGCTTCCACTACCACGACCTCATCGAGGAGCCGAAGCCGCGCGAGGTCGTCACCATCTTCGAACTCGACACCACGGGCGAGCCCTTCGCC
This sequence comes from uncultured Beijerinckiaceae bacterium, assembly GCA_964243415.1. Lineage (GTDB taxonomy): Bacteria > Pseudomonadota > Alphaproteobacteria > Rhizobiales > Beijerinckiaceae > RH-AL1. The sequence goes on from CAXTFG010000082.1 coordinate 556, forward strand.
CGCGCGGTCTACAATTATGTCTGGACGCCCCAGACCGACCCGGACGGCATCGTCCATCGGACGATCGACTATCCGGGTGTGCGGGTGGACCACCGGCTCGTACAACGGCGCCACAACATCCTGCCCAACATCAAGGTCCCGGCCCGCCTGCATTTCGGCACCATGGGCCTCGCGCCGAGCGAATCCGACTTCGTCAGCTCCATCCCGCCGAGCTACACCGGCGGCAACATCGACGATTGGCGCATCGGCAAGGGCGCGCGCATGTACTATCCCGTCGCGGTTCCCGGCGCCTTCTTCTCCGTTGGCGATCCGCACGCGGCACAGGGCGACAGCGAACTCGGCGGTACCGCCATCGAAACCTCGCTAACGGGCGATTTCGAGTTCGTCCTCCACAAGCATCGCGACCTCGGCGGCACCATCCTCGAAGGCCTGACCCACCCGATGCTGGAGACCGACGGGCACTGGTCGGTCTATGGCTTCACCTTCCCGAACTACCTCGCCGAACTCGGCCCCGACGCGCAGGCGACGGTTGCCAGCCACGCCAGCCTCGACCGAGCCATGCGCGACGCCTTCCGCAAGCTGCGCCGCTTCTTGATGACGGTGCATCGACTGAGCGAGGACGAAGCGATCGCGCTAATGTCGGTCGCCGCCGATTTCGGCGTCACACAGGTGGTCGATGCGAACTGGGGCGTCCACGGCTCGATCCGCAAGAGCGTGTTCCCGACGAGCCGGTTCACCTGCACACCGGTCGGCTGAGGGGATTAGGGCGCCAAAGTCGCTTGGATTGGCTGAGGCAGATCTGACCGTTGTGAGCGGCGTGACGCGAAGGTCGGCCGCATCGATGAGTTGCTCGGCCACGCGCTCGGGGGCGACGTGGTCGTCGAGCGCTACCTGATCGCGCTTGAGAAGCAGGCCTCACCTACACCGGCTTTCGCCGCGCGGGGGCGTATTTATCTTCATGTCGACCGGTGAATTCGTCTGTCGTCACCTGGCTCGCACAGACCATCTTTTACACGCGAGCTCGACGTTGTGGACGCAGACAGCAAAACGCAAAAAGCCGCAAGCATGAGCTTGCGGCTTTTCAGAAGACCCTCGAAGGGCCATTCAGGCTCCCTTACTGGAAGGGGAAGTACTTCAACGAGGTGAAGAGGATCTGCTCGTTGGCCCGGGCCGAGATGATCGGCGCGGCGGCGGTGGGGATGCCGTTCGCGTTTGCCGTGCTGCCGAAGAGCTGGCGCTGCAGGTATTCGTACTGCACGCCTACGCGGACCTCACCAAAGGCGCCTTTGTAGAGCTTGTCGTTGAAGCCGCCGGTGAGTTCGAAGACGCGGTGGGTCGCACCTAGGCAGGTCCCGCCGATGTTGTTACAGCCCACGTTGCTGACGCCGCCGACCGCGCCGTAGCCGACCTGGGCTCCGTTGATGTTGCTGAAGTTACGGTTGACCTGGTCGAAGCCGGCATAGGTATAGAGATCGAAGGCCGACGTCGCGTGATAGATGAAGCCGCCTTCCGCGCTCGCCCCGAGGAGCGGCTTGATCGCACCGGTGGCATCGACCGTCGCATCAGGAAGTCCCGAGGAGGTATACCGACCCAGAGCGCGACCGTACTCGCCGCTGAACTGGAAATCGAGACGCTTCGGGATGACTTCGGCGAGGATACCGGCACCGACACCGCCGCCGGTCGCGTTGTGCTGGGTCGAGAACGGGAACCCGGCGGCCGGATCCGCGGCGGCAGCGAACGGCGTCCCACTATAGTTCACGTAGCTGACTGCATTCTTGTAGATACCGAGCGCTTCGAGGTGGATGTCGCGATTGGCGAATCTGGCCTCGTAGGCGACCTTGCCGATCACATCAGGGACGTTGTTGATGGAGAATTGCTGCGCGACACCCGTATTGCCCAGGCCGTTGCCATTCGCTACGCAGGTGCCGCTCGCGACGCCGGTGTTGCCGTTGGCGGCAATGCTGGTGGGATTGGCGACGGCCGCTGCGGATGTGTTGGTGACGGTGTTGCCGCAAGCACCAGTGTTAGTCGTATTTTGAGACGACTCTGCAGAGAGCGCGATCCAAAGTTTCTTGTCGAAATCCTTGACGATACGGATCTGCGGAATTCGAGCGTAATCATAACCGACCAAAACGCCGGAATCAAGAACCGGCGGGCCGACTTCGTTACGCGGCGTGATGCCTTTGCTGTTCGTCGTCACCAAAGACCAGTTCTGGCCGGCGAGGACGTGGAAGCCGTAATCGGTCGAGTCGAGCGTGGCGTAGGCGTTACGGAGACGGGGCGTGAACGAGTTGGTCTGGCCGAAGTTCGAAGAGGTGCCGACGGAGTTGAAGTCGACTTCGCCATACGCGGCGACGATCAGGCTTTTCGAGATCGGGGCCTCGATGAGGAGCGCCGCGCGGCTCTGTCGAGCGCTGAGTCTGCTTTCGTTGACATGGGCAAGATTGTTGTTGTTGGTCGGGATCGAATTATAAGCGCTGGTAACATCCGACTGCAGGTTACGCGACCGGAAGAAGCCGTTCGCTTCGATGTAGCCGCCGGGCGTGATGGTCAGGGCGCCGAAGATCAGCTTCTTGTCGGCCGTGGCGAACACGGGCGTCGCACCTGCTGGAACGTTGGCGATCGGCGAAGGCGCGTAGACCGTTGTCGTCGATGCCGACTTCTTGGCGACTTTGCGCGTCTCGGAGCGCGTTTCGGAAACCGCGCCCCGCAGCGAGCGGATCTGCGCCTTCAGTTCCGCGATTTCCTTGGCCAGTTCGGCGTTGGATGTTTCGGCGTGCAGCGCCAGAGGCGAGGCCGTCAACAGGAGCGAAGCGGCAATGCCGACCTGCCACCAGCGGCGGCTCGTCGTTTTTGCTGCGGCGGGTAGGATCGCCATTTCAGTTGTCACGCGTAAACTCCCCCAGATGCTTAAGCGACATTCCCCCGCCGCTTCGACACCAAATCTATAGCTCGCCTCCCTGCGCAAATGTGTTGGAAAAAAGCATCACTCGATTGTCTTCACTGGTCGCGGAAGGACCGGCTCGCCTTTCTCAGACAGTGTCGGTCAGCAAAAACAATGAGTTAGACATGACCCCGCATCCGAGATTAACGCTATGGTTAGCAATCGGCTAAGGGAACTTTGCGGCGATGTTGCCGAATTGGCACGCTTAGAAGACCGCGATTCCGCTGACGCGGCGCCGATCGGAGCGATCGAGCAGAATCGCTCGCCTGCAAGTCTGACACGGACGGTTCGGCGAAGACCCAGCCGCCGCCGTCATCCGAGTTTCTACGAGTGAGTTGAGCAGGTCCAAGCAACGGGCTCGTGATCGATACTACGGGCGGCGATGGCAGCGTTTGTCTCGCCTATGCCGCGGGTCGGGTCTCAAAGCGACCCTTTGCCCAGATAACGGCGGCGGAGATGCGCGAGATAGGGCTCGATGCTCAACGGACGTCCGGTTGCTGTCGTCATAAGGACGTCCGAGGTCAGCAGACTGCCCTTTGCGTGGATCTCTCTTCGAAGCCAGCCAACGAGCGAGCTGAAATCGCCCGCTGCGAGTCCAGAAAGGATCCCTGGCTCGGCGGCGCAGGCCGCCGCGAACAGTTGGGCCGCGATCATCGCGCCGAGCGTGTAGGTCGGGAAATAGCCCCAGCCGCCGCTCGGCCAGTGAATGTCTTGGAGACAGCCCTGCGCGTCATCGACGACGGTGAGACCGAGCAGGTCCCGCATCCCGGCATCGAAGGCGGCCGGCAGGTCATCGACGGCGAGCGATCCGTCGATCATGGCGCGTTCCAGATCGTAGCGCAGCAGGATGTGGGCGGGATAGGTGACCTCGTCGGCATCGACCCGGATAAAACCGGGCTCGACCCACGTGTAGAGGCGGTAGAGGTTCTCGGCATCGAGGGTCGCGTCGCGGCGGTCGAAGGCCGATGCGAGCAAGGGCGACAAATAAGTCAGGAACTCGCGGGTGCGACAGGCCTGCATTTCGATGAGAAGGGACTGGCTCTCGTGCAAAACCATGCCTCGGGCGTCACCCACGGGCTGTTGCAGCCAGGGTTTCGGGCGCCCCTGCTCGTAGAGGGCGTGACCCGTTTCGTGCAGCACGCCCATCAGCGCCCGGCTGAAATCGTCGGCTCTGTACCGAGTGGTGATCCTGACGTCGCCCGTCGCCCCGCCGCAGAACGGATGCAGGCTGGTGTCGAGTCGCCCGCGCTCGAAGTCGAACCCGAGCGTTCGCATCAGTCCTTCGGCGAGCGACCGCTGGGCCGCGACCGGAAAGGTGCCGCTGAGCGGCACCGGCGCCGCACCTTGCCGGGACCGCGCCCCGTCAATAAGGCCGGGCAACTCGGCACGGAGCCGGTCGAAGAGCGGGTCGATGGCCGCTTGGCGTAGGCCGGGCTCGTACTGGTCGAGGAGCGCGTCATAGAGCTCGACGCCGAGCGCGTCGCCCTTGCAACGGCCGATTTCGCGCTGGAGGGCGAGAACCTCCTTCAGGTGCGGCCGGAGCAGAGCGAAGTCGCTAGCGGCCCGCGCCTCGCGCCAAGCCATTTCGGCCCGCGACGTCGCCTTGCTGTCGGCCACGACCAGATCGTGCGGCACCGCCGTGGCATGCACGTGCGCGCGCCGCATTTCGCGCAGGTTTGCGCCCTCCCACTCGCCGAGCCCGCCGGTCTCCGCTTCGGCCGCTTCCAGCAACTCCGTCGTTCCGGCGGCGACCAGCATGTCGTGAGCAAGGCCACGCAAAGTGGCCAACTGCTCGGCGCGACCCTCGGCGGCGCCGACCGGCATGATCGTCTGAGCGTCCCACCCGAGGATGCCGACAGCGTCGCCGATCGCGCGAAGCCGACCGAACACGTGTTCCAGCGATGTATAGGCCTGCATCGAAGTCAGCTTTTCATCTGGCATCAGCCCGCCGGCTGAGTAGCCCTCATCGAAGGCCGCTGGTCGAACTGCTCGAACCAGCGAGCTGCCGCCGGACGCCCGCGGCGCCACTCGCGCTCCGGGAAACGGAAGTCGAGATAGGACACGCCGCACGCCAGGGTGATCGCGCCGATCTCGATGCCCAGGTCCGGCGCCATCTGCTCCAGTCTGTCCAGCACGTCGGAGACTTTTCCGAACTGACCTTCGACCCAAGCGGGCCATCGCAGTTCGGCCGGACGCGCGACCCCCTCGTAGCGGGCGAGCAAGGCCGCGTTCAATAGGCCGTCGCCCATCATGGCGCGAGAAAGGTTGCGCCAGCGCGCGCGGCCGGTGCCAAAGAGCGTGCCGCCCGCGACATCATCGAGGTACTCGCAGATGACCCGGCTGTCGAACAGCTCGTCGCCCTCGTCCGTAATGACGGTCGGCACCTGCCCGAGCGGGTTCGAGGGGCGGATCGAGTCGTCCCGGTTCACGGGATGGGGGGCCGCCGGCAGGCGTTCGAAACGATCGGCGAGCCCGAGTTCGTGGGCTGCGACCATCACCTTGCGAACGAACGGAGAAGAAGAGGAGTAGAAGATCTTCATGGTGCCGCCTGCCTTTGCCTGATCTCTTTGACTACGCCCGGACCTCGCGACGCCGTCAATGCGAGGGCGACAACTCGACCGGGACCTCATGGCGCTCCGGCTCACCGCCGATCGGCTCGTCATGCAGAGGCTCGCCATGCGTCGCCGACGTCGGTTGGCCCCGCCCCGTCGTCCCCGGACCGGATGCCGGGCGCGTCTGCGGCAGCTTTCGGCCGAGCATCTTCGAGGCCACCAGCGTGCGCAGGACCTGCGCGGTCCCGCCGCCAATGGTGAACATTCGCACGTCGCGGGCCATGCGTTCGAGCGGGTACTCGTTGGAGTAGCCACGCGCGCCGAAGATCTGCAGCGCATCGTTGACGATCTTCACCGCAGCCTCGGAAGCGAAGATCTTGGCCTGCGCCGCCAGGGTCGGATCGGGAAACGGACTGCCGTCCGGACCCGTTGAGCGAGCGGCGGCGTGCAGCATCAGGCGCGAGGCGGTGAGCTGGGTGCCCATGTCGGCCAGCATCCATTGCAAGCCCTGGAAGTCGCCGATCGGGCGCCCGAACTGATGCCGCGACTTGGCCCACTCGAGGGCGTGGTCGAGGGCGCCCGCCGCAAGGCCCATGGCGACGCTGCCGGCCCCCACCCGCTGGCTGTTGTACGCGTTGAGGAGTTGCGCGAAGCCGCGCGCAACGTCGTTGCCGGGCTGCAGGACCATGTCGTCCGGAACGTGGAGATCGTCGAAAACCAACTCGCCTTCCGGCATGCCCCGAAGGCCCATGGTCGTTTCGCGGCGGGTCATGGTCAGGCCTTTGTCACCCCGCACTGCGAGGAACCCGCCGATGCCGAGGTCCTGTCCTCCTTCGTTGCAGACCCGTGCGAAGATGAGGTGGAGCTTGGACACGCCGCCACCCGTGATCCAGTGCTTCCGGCCGTTGATCACGTAGCCGGCGCCGCACCGTCGCGCCCGCGTCGTCATCGCGGCCGCGTCGCTGCCGGCATCGGGCTCGGTGATGCAGATGGCCGGCTTGTCGCCCGCCAGAACAAGATCGGCGGCAAGCCGCTTCTGTTTGGCGTTGCCGTAGGCCATCACGGTCGAGATGGCGCCCATGTTGGCC
>CAXTFG010000082.1:7149-13774 GCA_964243415.1 uncultured Beijerinckiaceae bacterium
GGCGGTGCGGTGGGCGGCGGCGAGGGCGGCGCACTGCGGCTCGATCAGCGCGCGCTTCTCCTCGACGACGAGGATCGTGTCGAAGAAAGAGGCGCCTCTGCCGCCGAAGGCTTCGGGAATGGTCATGCCCATGAAGCCTTCACGGGCCAGGGCTTCGACGACGTCCCAGGGATACTCGCCCGCCCGGTCGATGTCGGCGCCGCGCGGCTTCACGATCTCGGTCGCGAAAGCGCGGGCGCGTTGCTGCAATGCGATCTCGTGGGGGCGCAAGCCGATGTGCATCAAGTCATCCGTTCAAGTGCCGGTGAAGCGCGGCGGTCGCTTCTCGCGACCGCTGGCGAAGCCCTCGTCGAAGTCATTGCTCGCCATGACGACCTCGACGGCCTTCATCGCGTGGCTCGCGCGCTCCAGCGGACCACGCGGCACGGTCTCGCCGGCGAGTTCCTTCAAAAGGGCGAGAACGAGGGGCGCATTGTCGGCGAGGCGGCGCGCGTAGGAGCGTGCCGCGATCATGAGTTCGTCCGGCGGTACAATCTTGTTGACGAGCCCGACCTGGTAGGCGCGCTCGACCGAAAACTCCTCGCCGAGAAGCATGATTTCCATGGCGACCTTGTGCGGGATCCTGCCGGCGAGCCCGGCGATGATCCCGCCGGCGAAGCCGAGCTTGGGCTCCGGATACATGAAGCGTGTGCCTTCGGCGGCGACGCACAGGTCGCACATCTGTACGAGCGTCAGCGCGCCGCCGATGCACCAGCCGCCGACCGCGGCGATAATCGGCTTGCGGACGGGAATATCGAGGCCGGGCACGAACCGGCGAAAATCGGGAACGGCCTCCGAGCCGAGATCCTTGCCAACGGAAAAAGCGCGCTGACCGGCGCCGGTGACGATCGCGACACGGTCGTCGCTGGCATTGAACCGACGCCACGCTTCCGCAAGCCCCAGCTCGACCTCCGCGTTAATCGCATTCAGCTTCGCCGGCCTATTGATCGTAATCGTGCAGATCCGCTCGGACGACTCGCAAAGGACATCACTCATGGTGGGGAACTCACGATTGGCCTGGAACGCGCGATCCGTTGCAGGTCGTGTTTGAGCACCTTTCCGTTCGGCGCCAAAGGAAGGCTCGACACGACGACGATCTCGGTCGGGTGCTTGTAAGGTGAGAGGAACTCGCGCAGCAGATCCCGTAGATCCGGCGGAACGTCCGAGGCTGGAGGGACCAGTTCCAAAAACGCGATGACCTCCTCGTTGCCCTCGACGGCTCGGCCGACGACCGCAGAGTGGGAGATGGCGGGATGGCGGTTCAGCACCGTCTCGACTTCGAGCGGATTGACCTTGAAGCCGGATCGGAAAATGACGTCCTTCGCGCGCCCGACGACGAAGACACGCCCGTCGGCGGAAACGCGCGCGAGGTCCTGGGTTCCGAACCAGCCATCCGCCGTGATCGTCTTCGCCGTTAGGTCCGGGTTGCGAAAATAGCCGCGCGTGACGTTGGGGCCGCGTACCCACAGCTCGCCGACTTCGCCGGTTGGAAGCTCAGCGCCGTTATCGTCGCATACGCGAAGTTCGACGCCGGGCAGCGCGGGACCGACCGACTCGTCGGCATTCCCATCCTCGAAGCGCGTCCAGCAAAGAGATGCAGCTTCGGTGAGCCCATAGCCGTTGTGGAGCGTCGTGCCGAAGAGCTCTTCGGCTTTGCGCTTGACCGTCATGTCGATCGGCGCGCCTCCGGCGGCGGTGAACCTCAGGCTCGAAGGCGCACTCCACCCATCGGCTCTGGCTTGCTCGACCAGCTTGGTGAACATCGCGGTCGCCCCCTGGATGGCGGTGATGCGAAGGGCATGGAGCTCTTCGAGGCAGTGCCGGGGCGCGAACCGCGCGCGCAGATGCACCTGCGCTCCATTGTGCAAGCTGCCGAGCAGCACGGAGGCGAGGCCCATCACGTGCGTGATTGGCAGAACGCCGTAGACCCGATCGTGAGGACCGATCCTGCGCAGCCGCTCCATCATCAAGGCGATGAAGGTCAGGTTGGCGTCCGTGAGCATCACGCCTTTCGGAGCGCCCGTGGTCCCGGTCGTGTAGATCATGACGGCGAAGCTCTCCGCCTCACCCTCATCGAGAGTTTCGCTCGGGTCGAGTACGGCAAAAGACCCGAGCGCCGGATCGATCATCGCCGCGGCACCGAAATGAGCGGCATGGCGGCCGGACTCGGGCGATCCCGCCAGGACAAAGATGGCTCGTTTGGGCCGGCAATGTTCGAGGATCGCCGCCACCTCGGGCGTGGCACGCCGCGCGTTCTCGAGCGCGACGCCGGCGCCGAGGCGGTTGCCCGCCAGGATCAGGCACGCGAGCGCGACGCTGTTCTCGCCGACGACCATGAGCCGGTCCCCGCTCGCGATCCCGAGCGATCGCAGCATCGCGACGAGCCGTTCGATCGTCAGGACAAGCCCCTCGTAGGAGAGAGCGATCGCGGCGTCCGCGATCGCCGGCGCATCGGGGCTGCGTGCAGCCCAGGCATAGATCGGGTCAACGAGGCGCACGCCCGCCTCGGCTTCATACAGAGCTTCTGGCCGGCCTTCGCGGAGAGAGGGCGCCTGCATCGGACGGGCCGCTTAATAGTCGAGCTTGAAGCCGGTTTCCTTCACCAGCTTGGCCCATGTCGCCATCTCGGAATCGATGAACCTGCCGTAGGCTGGCCCGCACACAACTTCGGTTTCGGCTCCAAGACCGAGCATTTTCGCCTTGACGGCCGGATCCTGGAACGCTTCTGCAATCGACGTGCGCAGCAGCTCGACGATAGGCGCCGGCGTCGCCTTGGGTGCCCACATCCCGTACCAGGACGTGATCGCGAAACCGGGAACGCCGGACTCGGCCACGGTCGGCAAATCCGGCGCGGCAGGCGAGCGCTTGGCGGAGCTGACCGCGAGTCCCCTGAGCTTGCCGCCCTTGATCTGACCCATCGCGCCATTATCGAACATCATCGTGACCCGCTGCGCGATGAGATCAAGCTGCGCCGGACCGCTTCCTTTGTAAGGAATGTGCGTGATGTCGGTGCCCGTCATCAGCTTGAAAAGCTCGCCGGTCAGATGCGGGCTCGCCCCGACGCCGGTTGAGGCAAAGGTCAGCTTGCCCGGGTCCTTCTTGGCGGCCGCGACCAGGTCCGCGACGGACTTGTAAGGTGAGGCCGCACCGACCACGAGGAAATTGGGGACCGTGACGACCTGGCACAAAGGCGTCAGGTCACGATCCAGATCGTAGGGCACCTTCTTATACAGAGAAGGGATGATCGTGTTGGCGATCGACCCCATCAGCAGCGTGTAGCCGTCCGCCGGCGCCTTCGCGGCAAGATCGGAGCCGATGATGCTGCCCGCACCAGGCCGGTTGTCGACGATAAAGGACTGCCCGAGCTTTTGCGACAGCTTGTCCGCGGCGATCCGGCCAGCGACGTCGGTGATGCCGCCGGGCGGGAACGGGACGATGATGCGCACGGTGTGGTCGGGATAGGCGCCGGCCTCCGCGCCTCCGACAAAGCCGAGGACGAAGCCGAACGTCAGCAGCGCCTTCAACATCACGATGATCTCCCGTCGAGCGTTTCTTTTGCTTGGTCGCAGGATGGCTTGCACCCTGCCCGGCTGAGCTCACGGCACCCTTGCCGACCCCCCGCTATGAACGTTTGTATTGCAGCAGACCACCCGTGCTCTTCGGCGGATGCGCCAGGATCGCTTCTTCGACGGGTTCTGTCCCCCACCCCGGGCGATCGGGGATGACGAGATGTCCGTCCTCGAATTCGGGGACATGGCTGAACAGCTCGCTGTCCCACGGCAACCGGTCAACATCGATCTCCATGATCCGCAGGTTCGGCACGGCAGCTGCGAAATGCGCATTCATCATCGTGCAGAGGTGGCCGTAGAAGTTGTGGGGAGCGACGTTGACGTCGTGTGCCTCGGCGAGCGCGGCGATCTTCATGGACTGCCACGCGCCGTTCCAGGGAACGTCGACGATGGCGACGTCCATCGCCTGGTGCTGGAAGAAAGGCAGGAACTGGCGCAACCCGATCAAGGTCTCGCACGAGCTGATGGGCAAGCGGCTGTGCTGGCGGATATAGGCCAGGGCTTGCGGGTTGAAGCTGTCGATCTCGACCCAGAACAGGTCGAGGTCTTCGAGCGCCCGCAGGATCTTGAGAAAGCCCTCGGTCTTGGCGTTGAAGTTGAGGTCGAGGAGGATCTCGACATCGGGTCCGACCCCTTCGCGAAGCGCTTCGAGGTGGGCGCGCAGGTTCCGGATGACCGTCTTGTCGACGTTCAGCTCGGGATAGAAGGGAACCGCGAAACCGGGGCGCCAGGCCCGCAGCGGCCCGTCATCGTGGATGAAGATGTTGGTCTTGCAGGCGGTGAAGCCTTTCTCCCGCACTTCGGCGCCGACGGCCCGCACGCCGTCGAGATCGGTAATGGCGGGCTTGAAATAGGCCGGGTGGTTGATGCGCCAGGTCGGGGCGTGGGACCAGTACACCCGCACGCGATCGCGGACCTTGCCGCCGAGAAGCTCGTAGCATGGCACGCCGAGGCTCTTGGCCTTGGCGTCGAGCAGCGCGTTCTCCAAGGCGCCGATCGCCTCGCCGATGACGCCGCCCGGCGCCGGTCGCGTCAAGCAGGAGGCTTCCGCGAAGAACCGTTCGTGTTCGCGTACGTCTTGGCCGACGAGCCGCCGCGCCAGCTGTTCAATGGCCGAGGTGACGCCAGGCGACCCGAACCCTTCGTCGAACTCGCTCCAGCCGGCAACGCCTGCCTCCGTGGTGATCTTCACGAAGCGGTAGTTGCGCCAGCCCGCGTCGCAGCAGAACGTCTTGACTTCAGAAACGCGCATCGGCTTCCCGCTTCGGCTAGACGACCTGGTTTCGGAGTTCGGTCTCGCCGCGACGCAACCGGGCGAGGTTCTCCATCAGCACATCGATCACGCTCTCTTCGTAGCGCCGGGTTTCGCCCGCGTTGTGCGAGGTGATGAGTACGTTGTCGAAACCCCAGAGGGGAGAGCTGTCGGGCAAAGGCTCTTCCCGGAAGCAGTCGAGGCCGGCTCCCGAGATGATACCGTTTTGCAGGGCGCAGATCAGCGCATCCTCGTCGACGACACGCCCTCGCGCCACGTTGATCAGCAGCGCCGACGGCCTCATCGCCGCGAGAGCTTCAGTCCCGATCAGGCCTTCGGTCTCCGGCGTGTGCGGACAGGTCAGCACGACGACGTCGGCCTCGGCCAGAGAGGCGAGAAGGTCATCTCGGCCGCGGACCGCATTGACGCTGGCGTCCGGCGCTCCCGGGGCACGACGGAGGCCGATGACGCGCATGCCGAAGGCCTTGGCCAGCGCCGCCACGCGCCGGCCGATCTGGCCGAGTCCGATCACCACCATCGTGCTCCCGCTGAGCTCGAATTCGCGGACGTTCGGATCGGAGATGAGGCCGCGCCAGCGGCGCTCCCGCTGATAGTCGCGGGCGCGGTGCAGCAGCCTTGAAAGCGACAGGATGAGGCCGAAGGCATGCTCCGCCACGGCCGTGGCGTTGGCACCTTGAGCGCTCGCCAGCCGGATGCCGCGACGGCGGAGCCGGTCGACATCGAACTGCTCGGTGCCAGCGCTGACCGATTGAATGAACCGGAGACGGTCGGCCTTCTCGACCCATTCGTTTTGCCACAGCCGCGAGACGACGAGAATGTCGACCTCCGCGATCCTGTCCGCGACCGCCTGAAGGGTCCGAACCTCGGTGAACGGGGCAGCCGGTGCTCGCTTGCGGTAGGCGTCCCCCAGCCGATAAGCGGGATGGCCGAACAGGATCGTCGGCTGGTCCAACATGATCCTCCTTCAGCCAGACCTTTGCGGGGCGTAGTCCGCAAACGGCAGGCTCTTTTCGCGCAGAACCCGAAGCCTGTCCAACCTGACTGTCGTCGCGCTGTTACGGGTCCGAAAGGCGTGTTACGCCGATGTCGACGAGGTGCGATCCGAGCCTTTCGACGCGTGTCGCTTCGGCTGAAGAGATCGGGTCCGGATACAGCTCCGCAAGAGAGCTGGCCGGCGAGGAGGAAGCATGAACGGCGGATCCGCCAGGCGCGATCTCTTTGCCGGAGTGACGCTGTCCGCGATGGGCTTGGCCGTCGTCGCTTTGGGCTCGCAACACCCGATCGGGACGCTCAACCACATGGAAGCCGGCTTCTTTCCGGTGGCGCTGGGCGTGCTCCTCACCGGCCTGGGGCTGGCGATAGGGACCGGCGGACTCCTGGTGCCGTCCGAGGCGACCGACGCGCTCGATGCGATCCAGCCACCCGACATCCGAGGCTGTGCGGCCATCGTGCTCAGCATCGTCGCCTTCGTCGGCCTGGGCAAGCTGCTGGGTCTCGTGCCGGCGACCTTCGCCGCGGCGTTGATCGCGGCGGCGGGCGATCGGCAGACGACGGTCCGCGGCGCCCTTGCGCTCGCAACCGCGCTCGTCGCCATCGCCGTTGTCCTGTTTTCCTATCTCCTGAAAGTGCCTTTCCCCCTCGTGAGGTGGTGACGTGCTCGCGACCGCGATCAACGATCTCTGGCACGGTTTCGGGGTCGCGCTCGAGCCGCGCAACCTCATGTGGTGCTTCGTCGGCGTGCTCT
>CAXTFG010000083.1:0-13746 GCA_964243415.1 uncultured Beijerinckiaceae bacterium
GACCAGCCCCATGAACACGACTCCTGCGGCACAGAGCTGGCCGAGACCCGAAAGATCGTCGAGGCGGTTCGGATTGACCACCATCGCCTCGGGAAGGACTTCCGCCGCGAGGTGGTGATCGAAGATGATCGGGTCGAGGCCGAGCGCCGCCGCTTCGGTGATGGCCGTGTGGCTGGTCGTCCCGCAATCGACGGCGACGAGCAGTTGCGCCCCCCGGGCGTGCAGGGTGCGGACCGCTTCGACGTTCGGGCCATAGCCCTCGAAGAGCCGGTCAGGGATGTGGATCATATGCGGCGTGCCGCACGCGGTAAGGTAATCCGCGAGCAGGGCGGCTGAAGCCGCTCCGTCAACGTCGTAATCGCCGAAAATGGCGATGGTCGCACCTGCCTCGATCGCATCGGCGAGGCGGTCCACGGCGCGATCCATGTCGGCGAGAACCGACGGATTCGGCATCAGGTCGCGCACGGCGGGTTCAAGATAGGAGTCGCTTCCACCTGGGGGCACCCCTCGAGCGGCGAGCACGCGAGATAGGACGTCGCCGTGGCCACCGAGTTGCGCGATCGCCAGCGCCTGCGCTTCCCCCTGCGCGTCCAATTGAGACATCCATGGGCGTCCGCAGATCGATGACTCGACGCCGAGGACGGGAGGTCGGCTCACGCTACCCCCTCTCCCGTCAGTCCCGCTCGATGCGGATCACCTGTGGCTTTTCCGCGATATGCCCGTCCTCGACGACAGCGGCGATAGCCTCGCGGATCGCGTGTTCGGGCGTTGCATGAGTGACCAGTGTCACCGGCACGGGTGTTTCAGACGCTGCACCCCTTCGAGCAGGCTGCGAGCGTTGGACGATGCTTTCGAGCGAAATGCCTTTTTCGGCCATGCGCATAGCGATGGCAGCTGCGGCGCCCGGCCGGTCGAACAGGGCGAGACGGACATAGTAGCCGCCGAGATGGCTTTCGATCGAAGCTCGTTGCATCGGCTGAAGAGAGGCGGCGGGCATGCCCCAAGCCGGCAGTCGATCTCCCTTGGCGATGTCGACGATATCGGCGATGACGGCGGAGGCCGTCGCCGCGCCTCCAGCGCCCGGCCCCGCAAGGGTGATCTCGCGCACGCAATCGGCATTGACGACGACGGCATTGGTTACGCCCATGATCTGGCCGATGGCCGAGTCCTTCGGCACCATTGTCGGATGGACGCGCTGCTCGATGCCCGAGGCCGTCCGCTGCGCAACCCCGAGCAGCTTGACACGGAAGCCGAGGTCGTCCGCCGCCTGCAGGTCGGCGAGCGTGATCGTGTCGATCCCTTCGACGCCGACCGCCTCCGCATCGACCATGGTGCCGAAGGCGAGCGAGGTGAGGATGGCGAGCTTATGGGCGGTATCGAACCCGCCGATGTCGAAGGTCGGATCGGCCTCGGCATAGCCGAGCGCCTGAGCATCGCGCAGGCAATCGGCGAAGGACAATTTTTCCGCGCTCATCCGCGACAGGATATAATTGCAGGTGCCGTTGAGGATCCCGTAGACGCGATCGACCGTGTTGCCGGCGAGCGACTCTCGCAAGGTCTTCACGATCGGGATGCCGCCGGCGACGGAAGCTTCGAAACGCAGCGCGACGTTCATCGCCTCAGCCGCTTCGGCGAGGGCTAAGCCATGACGGGCGAGCATCGCCTTGTTCGCCGTCACCACCGGATTGCCGGCGGCGAGCGCCGCGCGCGAGGCGGCGAGCGCGATGCCGTCTTCGCCCCCAATCAGCTCGACGAAGCAGTCGATCTCGTCGCTTCCCGCCAGGGCGGAGGCATCCTGGTACCAGGTCGCGGTCCCGATCTCCCGCTTCTTACTGCGGTCACGCGCACTGACGGCGACGACGTGGATCGGCCGACCAGCGCGGTTCGCAAGCTGCTCGGCATTGCCTCGGAGGAGCTGGAGCACCGCCGCGCCGACGGTGCCGAGACCGGCGATGCCGACGCGCAGGGGAGGCAGCATGGGTCAACCCAGACGAGCAAGTAGGACTGGGGTGGATGCCGCACCCCTCGTCAGTCGAGCTTGTGCCTCATTTGCCGAAGGCGAGCAACACAGCGTCGCGCGTTTATTGGTCGGCCGGCCCGTTGGTCGGCCGTCTGCCGGAGGCCGTCTTCGTCCGTTTCGCGCCGGCCGGCGCTTTCCTGTTGTTGACGACGGCGTCGTGCTCGAGCTCGGCCCGCAAGGCCTCGACGTTGGCGGGGTCGCGCGGCTTTGGCCGCTCCGGATCGGCCCCCGTCAACGGCGTGTAGTCAAGACTGCCGGGATCTGGCCGGCTCTCCTTTACGAAGTCCTGCATAGGAGCCACATCGGTCCAAAGATGACTGGACTTCAAGGTATCGAGCGGCGACCCGTAGGTGTTGTGGGGATTGTTGACTGGCGTGGTCTGGCCGACAGCTCGACTGCCGGTGGCCGTGAAGACAGAGAGGACCAACGACAGAGCAATCAATATGCGACCCACTGCATCCTCTTCCGCGCCGCGATGGTTGACGCTGCTGATAACACCCGCCCGTCTTACCGGGCGTTTATGGCCTAAGCAGGACCCTGAGGACCATGACCTCTTCAGCGCAGCGCGACGACCTCGAAAAGGCGCTCTCGACCGCCCTCCCGATCGACGTGACGTTGCCTGGTAAACCCGCGCCCGACGGCGGCGGCGCGCCGACATCGGATGCAACGTCGGCCGATGTGGCAGCGGCGCTGCCGGACTTCGCAAAGCTCGCGATCAACGTTGCCAATTTCGTCGATCAGAGCGGCAAAGCCCTCTCTGCCTACCTCAAACCGTTCGAAATCACTCAGACAACAGAACGCAACGATGCCTCCGAGACGCTGATGGCCGCGGCCGTTTCGATCGGCAGGATCGTGGAGCACTGGATGAGCGATCCGACGCGCTTCGCCCAAGCGCAGACGGCGATCACCGTCCCCTTCCTTCAGCTGTGGGGTCACACCTACAAACGCCTGAACGGGGAGAGAGTCGATCCCGTGGTGCCGCTGGCCAAGGACAAGCGGTTCGCCGCGCCGGAATGGTCGCAGCTGCCGATCTACGAGTTCTTGCGCCAAGCCCACGCCATCGGCGCGTCGTGGGCCGACCAGCTGGTTGACCAGTCGACGGATGTCGATCCGCGCACACGCGCCAGGGCCAAGTTCCACCTTCGTCAGGTCGCCTCCGCTCTCTCCCCGGCGAACTTCATCGCGACGAACCCCGAACTGATGAAACAGACCTTCGAGACGAACGGCGACAATCTCGTGAGAGGCGCGAAGCTGTTCGCGGAGGATCTGACGGCCGGCAGAGGGTCGCTGCGCATCAGACAGACCGACTCGAGCAAGTTCGAACTCGGCGTGAACGTGGCGGTAACGCCGGGAAAGGTCGTCTATCGCAACGACCTCATGGAGCTGATCCAATACGCGCCGAGCACGCCGGACGTGCTGCAGCGGCCCCTTCTCGTCATCCCGCCCTGGATCAACAAATACTACATCCTCGATCTCAATCGCGAGAAGAGCTTCGTCGGCTGGGCGGTCGCCCAGGGCCTCACGGTTTTCGTCGTATCCTGGGTCAATCCGGACGGCCGGCATCGCGACAAGACGTTCGAAGACTATTTCCGCGAAGGCATCCTCGCCGCGCTCGACGCCGTGGAGAGCGCAATCGGCGAGAAGAGCGTCAGCGCGATTGGCTATTGCATCGGCGGCACGCTGCTGGCGAGCGGCCTGGCGTACATGGCGAAAAAGGGGGACGACCGGATCTCGAGCGCAACCTTCTTCACGGCGCAAGCCGATTTCACCGACGCGGGCGACCTACAGGTCTTCGTCGACGAGAACCAGGTGCGGTCGATCGAGGCGCAAATGGCCGAGGCCGGATATCTCGACGGGTCGAAGATGGCAATGACCTTCAACATGCTACGCCCCAACGATCTCCTCTGGTCCTATGTCGTCGACAACTACGTGAGAGGCAAGGCGCCCGCCGCCTTCGATCTCCTGTTCTGGAACTCCGATTCGACGCGCTTGCCGGCCTGCAACCATTCCTTCTACCTCCGCAATTTTTACATGAACAACAAGCTCGCCAAGGGCGAGATGACGCTCGACGGCGTGACGCTCGACCTGGAGAAGGTTGAGGTGCCGACCTATTTCCTCGCCGCGAGAGACGACCATATCGCCCCCGCCGCCTCGGTGTTTCGTGGTGCGCTGCTGTTTGGCGGTCCGGTCCGCTACGTTCTCGCCGGCTCCGGGCACATCGCCGGCGTCATTAATCCGCCGAGCAAAGCCAAGTATTCCTATTGGACCAGCGGTCGGCCGTTCGGGTCGCTTGAGGAATGGACTGCGTTCGCCGCCGAAACCAAGGGCAGCTGGTGGCCGGACTGGTTCGCCTGGGTCGAAGGGCAAGCGCCGCGGAAGGTCTCCGCTCGTATCCCCGGCGACGGCCGCCTCGCGCCGATCTGCGACGCACCGGGCGAGTACGTGCGCGTCAAGAACTGAAGAGAGAGAGATCGCTTCGATTGGCTCCCTGAGCAGGACTCGAACCTGCGACCGATCGATTAACAGTCGATTGCTCTACCAGCTGAGCTATCAGGGATCATCGCCGTGCGAAGGCTGCGGCATATACCAAGCCTGCGCCGCGTTGCAAAGGCCGGTTTGGCTGCCGCCACCGGGGTGAACCCATTGCGGCACGACCGCGACCTTTGCTATAGCCGGCGCGGCACCCGGCAGGTCCGGTTCATGCCCGAGGCCTCGTGGCGGAGTGGTTACGCAGAGGACTGCAAATCCTTGCACCCCGGTTCGATTCCGGGCGAGGCCTCCATTCGGAATCACGACTCGGATCAAAGCGCCGCAACGTGCGCGGCTCATCACCTGTGGGCATCGTCATTCCGTCGATGTCGCTTTTCGCGATGGCGTGTAGGCTTATCAATTCGTCGATCGTTCATAAGCGCGGCGGGAGAGCCAAGATGCCCCTTATTCTGATCATCATCGTCGTCGTGCTCCTACTGGGCGGAGGCGGCTACGGTTTCTACGGCGGCGGCTTGGGCGCCGGCGGGTTCGGCGGCATCGGCGGCCTCATCATCCTGCTGCTGGTCCTCTATTTCTTCTTCGGTCGCGGCAACCGCGGTCTTTGACGGATTGTAATCCGCAACGATTTAGGCCGCTCCACCCCGGCGCGAGTCCGCGCATCTCACCCGAGCAACCGGCGGCTCCGTTTGGCCGCCGGCCGCCGGAATGTCGCGACGAGTTCCACGTGCGCAGAATAACGGAACTGGTCGACGGCGGAGACGTCGTCGACGGTGAAGCCGGCGTGCTGAAGGATCGCGGCATCGCGGGCGAATGTCCCGACGTCGCAGGCCACGGAGACGACCGTACGGAGGGTCGACGCCGCAATAGCGCGCACCTGTGCCTCGGCGCCGGCCCGGGGCGGGTCGAGGCAGACCGCATCGTAACGCGCCAGCTCCTCCGCCGTCAGCGGGCGGCGGTAGAGGTCGCGCGTCTGGGTCGAGACCGCATGCAGCCCGGACGTCTTGCGCGCGGCATTGTCCAATGCGGCAAGAGCCGGCGCGGCCATATCGACGGCGGTCACCTCGGCCGTCCTGGCGAGCTGGAGAGCGAAGGTGCCGATCCCGCTGAAAAGGTCCGCGACCCGTTTGGCGTCCGCCAGCGCCGACACGACGTGGCCCGCCAACGCCTTTTCGCCAGCCGCGGTCGACTGGAGGAAGGCGCCGGGTGGCAGCTCGACACGTGCGGTGCCGACGGCGATGCTTGGCTTTTGCCGTTCGACCACGATCGTCCCGTGGTTGGATAACCGGGCCAGGCCCTGAGCCAGTGCGACCGCGACGAGGCGCTCGCGCGCGGGACCGTCGAGATGCCCATGACCGCGCAGGTCGATATCGAGGCCGCTGTCCGTCGCCGTGCACAGGATGTCGAGCGGCTTACCGCCCGGCGCGAGTATTTGGGCGATCGCGCGTGCCGCGGGCAGGGCACCGGCGAGACCTGGATCGAGGATGGGACACGACTCGATGGGCACGATCGCGTGGGCGCGCGCCTGCATGAAGCCGACGCGAACGCGCCCGTCGGCGCCGATGCGGGCATGGAACGTCGCGCGGCGCCGACCGGCACCGTGAGCATCGAGTAGCGGCGCGACGCGGGCGGGTATGCCGGCGCGGGCGAGGGCGGCGACGACGAGCCCGCGCTTCCACTCGGCATAAGGAAGCAGAGCCCAAGCCTGGATCGCGCAGCCGCCGCAGGTCGTGAAATACGGGCAGAACGGCGGGATGCGATCGGGGCTGGGCTCAAGGAGTCCAACCAGCGTGCCCCGTTCGCCCTCGCGGTCCACGCTGACCAGCTCGCCGGGCAGGGCATATGGCACATAGAGATGCTCGCCGCCGACCGTGGCGACGCCCTCGCCGCGGCTGCCCATGTGCTCGATCGACAGGCGCGTGAGGCCGGCGCCGCTCACGCCGCTGCCATGCCGCGCACGAAAACACGAACGGCGGCGACGGTCCGCTGCTTGAGATGGGCAGGATCCGGCGCCAGCCCATAGATGGCGAGGCGCGAGGCCCGCCCGAGTACCAAGGCCAGGAACAGGTCTGCGGCGAGAGGCAGGTCGTCGAGCGCGTAGCGCGGGTCATCGGCGAAATGGCCGAGCACCGTTTCCACGAGGCGCAGTTGTCGTCCGAGACCTTCCTTCACGAAGAGACTGGCGAGGTCGGGAAAGTTCGGACCCTGGGCGGAAAGGATGCGGCCGAGCGCGACGGCACCGGGCATCAGGCTCTTGTCCAGGAGCCGCGTGGCGAGGCGTTGCAACGTGGTCTCAAGGTCGGCGCCGTCGAGAGGGCCAGCGAACTCCTCCTCCAGAGGCTCATAGAATTGCAGAATGCGCCGGCGCAGCACGTCGACGAAGAGGGCAGCCTTGTCGCTATATCGGGCGTAAAGCGTCGCCTTCCCCACCGAAGCCGCCTCGGCGACCCGGTCCATGGACGTCGCCTCGAAGCCGTGCTCCATGAACATCGCGGCCGCGATCTCGAGGAGCCGTTCGTCGCGCTCGGCCGCGGCCGCCCGCGTCGGACGGCCCGCACGCGGCCGGCGCTCTTCGGGCTCGAGGTCTGGTTGCGACGTCCCGGCGATGGCACTCGACTCCCGCTGGCCTGCGTTCCGCTTAGGTCGGCCTCACCGCCGCGTGGTTCGTCAAACGCGGCCCGTCACACATATCCGTTCGCACGCGAGAATCACATGGCTTCGAGTTCAACACCGCCGGACACCAAGCTTCCGGTCCACGCCGACAATGAGATCATTGCGCTCGACGCCGTCTCGATCATGGCGGCGATCCGCGAACGCCGCCTCTCCTGCCGCGAGGTGATGACGGCCCATCTCGCTCGCATCGAGGCGGTGAACGGCTTCTACAACGCTATCGTCTCGCTGCGCTCCGCGAACGAACTGCTGGCTGAAGCCGATGCCGCCGACGCCGACCTCGCGGGCGGGCGCTGGCGCGGCCCCCTCCACGGGCTGCCCCATGCCGTCAAGGACCTGACAGCAACGCGTGGGTTGCGCACCACCTACGGTTCGCCGCTCTTCGCCGACTTCGTACCGACGCACGATGCCCTCTGCGTCGAGCGGATGAGGGCGGCCGGCGCGATCATCGTCGGCAAGACCAACGTTCCGGAATTCGGTCTGGGCTCGCAAAGCTTCAACCCGGTGTTCGGCGCGACGCGCAACGCCTTTGATCCCGACGTCACCGCCGGCGGCAGTTCCGGTGGCGCCGCCGTCGCGCTGGCGCTGCACATGTTGCCGCTCGCGGATGGCAGCGACTTTGGCGGGTCGCTGCGCAATCCCGCCGGCTGGAACGGCGTCTTCGGATATCGCCCCTCGATCGGCCGCGTGCCATCGCTGCCGGAGCCGGAGGGCTTCATCCAGCAGCTTTCCACAGACGGGCCGATGGCGCGCACCGTCGCCGATCTCTCGCTGCTGCTCTCCGTGATGAGCGGATACGATCAGCGAGCGCCGCTGGCGATCAGCGAGCCACCGCTGCCGGCCGCGCTGCTCGACGGGGGCGTTCACGGCCGGCGAATCGGCTGGCTCGGTGACCTCGACGGCGCGGTCGCGACCGAACCGGGGATCCTCGCTTTGTGCGAGGAGGCCTTGAGCGCGTTCGGCGCGGCCGGCTGCGTCGTCGAGCCCGCCTTGCTCGGCATGCCGGCGGAGCGCATCTGGTCCTGCTGGCTCGTCTGGCGGCATGCTCTCAATGCCGGCAAGTTCGCCGCCATCTATGCCGACCCCGCCAAGCGCGCGATGCTCAAGCCGGAGCAGATCTGGGAGATCGAGGGTGGGTTGAAGCTCACCGTTGTCGACCTCTTCAAGGCGTCAGCGGAGCGCACGGCGGTCCGTGCCGCCTTCCTCAAGCTCTTCGAACGCTACGACGCCCTGGCGCTCCCCAGCGCGCAATGCTTCCCGTTTCCCCTCGACGAGCACTGGCCAAAGGAGGTTGGCGGTCGTCGCATGGACACCTACAGCCGATGGATGGAAATCATGTTCGGTGTCACGCTGTCGGGATGTCCGGCGATCGCGATGCCCGCCGGTTTCGGCGGCGCCAACCGGCTCCCCTCCGGCCTGCAGCTGGTCGGCCGGCCCGGCGGAGACCGCGAGCTGCTCCGGCTCGCCAAAGCCTACGAGGACGTCAATCAGCCGCTTGGTCGCCTGCCCGCACTTTCATAACACAGGTCGGCGTAAGCTTCCGCGGGCACCTTGATGCCGACGCAATCGCTTTATAGAACAGTACCGTTCTGTTCTTGAGATTTCCATGAACGCCTCGACGACCTTCGACAGTCCGATGCCGCTTACCCCGGCAGCTCCCCGCGGCGACGCACGTCCACGTGCGCCGGTCGTGCCGCAGATCGAACCGAAGACGCCCGTCTCTCCCGCGGCGCCCGGAAGCCAGCCGCCCCGCCGTCTAACACCGAAGAAGGTCATCCTTCTCGTGCTGGCTCTCGGCGCTGCCGGTTACGGCGTGCACTACGGCTGGCATTGGTGGACTGACGGCCGCTTCGAAGAGGTGACCGATGATGCCTTCCTCCAGGCAGACAAGGTCGTGGTAGCGCCCAAGGTCGGCGGGTTCGTTGCGGAACTTCGCGTCACCGACAATCAGCCGGTGAAGGCCGGCGACGTCATCGCCCGCATTGATGATCGCGACTACCAGGTGGTGCTGCTGCAGGACGAGGCCGATCTCGACAAGTCGAAGGCGAGCCTTGAGGGTGTTGGGTCGGCGCTGATCCAGCAGCAGGCGCGGATCGTCGAGGCCAGGGCCGACGTCGCCAACGCCGTCGCCGCGCTCGCCTTCTCCAAGCAGGAGGCCAAGCGCTACGGCGACCTCGTCGCTTCGGGCGCGGGGACGACACAGCGCTCGCAACAGGCCGGCTCCGACCTGCTTATCAAGCAGGCGGCTCTCGACAAGGCCGATGCCGCCTATGACGCGGCGCAGAAACAGACCGATGGGCTGCGCTCGCTCGAGAGCGCCGCCCGCGCCAGCCTGCGCCGCGCCGAGATCAACCTGCAGCAAGCCAGGCTCAACATCGGCTACACGACAGTGACGGCGCCCATCGACGGGGTCGTCGGCGACCGTTCCGTGCGCAAGGGCCAGCTTCTCCAACCAGGCATGAGCCTGCTCACGATCGTGCCGATGGGCGAGGCCATCTATCTCGTCGCCAACTTCAAGGAGACGCAGGTCGGCGCCATGCGGGAAGGGCAGCGCGCCGAGTTCACGGTCGACGCCTTCGGCGACCACGTCTTCCACGGCCGGATCGTGAGCTTCGCGCCGGGGACGGGATCGCAGTTCGCGTTGCTCCCGCCGGAAAACGCCACGGGCAATTTCACCAAGGTGGTCCAGCGCGGCCCGGTGAAGATCGCGCTCGACGGGGCCGATCCGTTGATCGCGCGACTCCGGCCGGGCCTCTCCGCCGAAGCGACGATCGATGTCCGTGACAAAGGCGAGGCCGTGCCGCCGTCACCCGAGGCGAAGCGGATCAGCGCGAGGTGAGATCGTTCCAGCCGCCCCGGGCCGAGGAGCGCCGGGTGTGATGGACGCGCCCGCGCCGAAGGCCTCCCTCAAGGACTGGCTCGCTCTCATCGGCGGCATCCTCGGGGCGTTCACGGCGATCCTCGACATCCAGATCACCAACTCGTCCCTCGCCAATATCGAGGGCGGCATCGGCGCCTCCGCAGACCAGGGCAGCTGGATCTCCACCGCCTATCTGATGGCCGAAATCATCGTGATCCCGCTCACGGGTTGGCTCGGCAGCGTGTTCGGCTTGCGCCGCTATCTCAGCGTCAACACCGCGATCTTCATCGGCTTCTCGTTCCTGTGCGCGCTGTCGACGTCGCTGCCGCAGCTCATCCTGTTCCGGGCCGGGCAGGGGTTCACCGGCGGAGTCCTGATCCCGACGGCGATCACCATCCTTCGCACGCGTCTACCGAAGGCGCAGCAAGGCATCGGCATCACCATCTTCGGCTTGACGGCGACCTTCGCCCCGGCGATCGGACCGACGATCGGCGGCTGGCTCACCGAGAACTTCTCCTGGCACTACATCTTTTATCTCAACCTCATTCCAGGCCCGATCGCGGCGGCGCTGCAGCTCTATGCCCTGCCCAAACAGGCGACGAAGTGGGAAGAGCTGGCGAAGGGTGACTGGTTCGGCGTGGCCGCGATGGCGGTCGGTCTGTCAAGCCTCACCTACGTGCTGGAGGAGGGCCAGCGGAAGGACTGGTTTGAGTCCGACCTGATCTCGCGCATGACGGTCGTCGCCCTCGTCGGCATCATGCTCTTCATTGCACGCGAACTGATGACGCAACGCCCCTTCATCAACCTGCGCGTCCTCAAGAATCCGACGATCGGGGCTTCGACGACGCTCATGGTGGTGCTCGGGGCCGTCTCTTACGGGTCCACCTACGTCATTCCGCTCTATTGCGCGCAGATCCAGCACTACAACGCTCAGCAGATCGGCTGGGTCGTGATGTGGAGCGGGATTCCGCAGCTCGCCATTTTCCCGTTGATGCCGGTGCTCATGCGACGCGTCGATCCGCGTCTGCTCGTCGGTGCCGGCACGCTCCTGTTCGCGACGAGCTGCTTCATCAACGTGAACCTCACGCACGATGTCGGCATGCACGAGCTGATCCTGCCGCAGCTGCTGCGCGCCGCCGGTCAGCCGCTCTTTTCGATCCCGCTGTCGCAGCTCTCCACGGCGGGACTGCAGCCGCGCGACACGGCGGACGCCTCGGCGCTGTCCAACATGATGCGCAATCTTGGCGGCTCCGTCGGCATCGCCGTGCTGTCGACGATCATCGAGCGGCGCGAGAACATGCACTTCTCCGTTCTCGCCGAATCGATGACCGCCAACGCCGTCCGCACGCAGGAGCGTGTCGCCGCCCTGATGGCGGGATTGCGCGGTGCGACCGACCCGGCGCTCGCCAAGACGGAGGCGTTGATGACGCTCGCCGCCCAGGTTCGCCGCGAGGCCTACGTCATCGCCTATGCCGACGCCTTCTGGATTGTCGGCATCGGGCTGATCATGAGCCTCGCCGCGATCTTGATCCTGCGAAAGCCGCAGCGGGCGAGCGCTCCCGCAGAGGCGCACTGAACCTCTCGAGACGCGTACCTCGCCGCATCGCTACAACCTTCGGCTCGCGTTGCCGTTGTCCGGCATCATCTCAGCGCGAGTCTTCCGCCATGCCACACCCCGTTCTGTCCGCCCGCAGCGTCGCCGTCGTCACGGGAGGGGCGTCCGGCATCGGGCTCGCGGCCGCCAAGAAATTTTTGGCTTTTGGCATGCGCGTCGCCATCGCCGATCTCCCTGGCGAGAAGCTCGCCGCGGCAGAAACCGAACTCGGCCAGGCGGGCGTCGCGATGGCGGTGCCGACGGACGTCAGCGACCCGGCTTCGCTCAAGCATCTCGAAGCGACGGTGCTCGAAAAGCTCGGCTCGATTGATCTCCTGATGAACAATGCCGGCGTTCAGCCAGGCAGCGACATCTTCGGGCCGCCGGCTAACTGGACCAAGATCATCGCCACCAACCTGATGGGCATCGTGCACGGGACCCAGACCATCGTTCCGGGCATGCTCGCGCGCGGGAGAGCCGGCCTGGTGATCAACACCGGGTCGAAGCAAGGGATCACCACGCCGCCCGGCGATCCCGCCTACAACGTCGCGAAGGCCGGCGTGAAGGCGTTCACCGAAGCGCTGCAGCACCACCTCCGCAACGTCGACGGCAGCAAGGTCAGCGCGCACCTGCTCATCCCCGGTTTCGTGTTCACCGGCCTGACGGCGCGAGGCCGCGCTGAGAAGCCGGATGCCGCGTGGACATCCGAGCAGACCGTGGACTTCATGATGGAAAGCCTGGAGCGCGGCGATTTTTATATTCTCTGCCCCGACAACGCGGTACCGCGCGCGACCGACGAGCGCCGCATTCTTTGGGCGGCCGGCGACATCGTCGAGAACCGCCCGCCTTTGTCGCGATGGCACGCCGATTACAGCGACGCCTTCGAGGCGTTCGCGGCGAAGAGGGGCTGACCGGATCCGGTCAACGCCAGCTCCAGCCAGACGACACCTCGACCCAGCTCCGACGACGCGCTAGGACCCCGGTCTCTCAATGGATGCCGCCCCATGAAGGCCTACATCATCGCCCGCTTCGACATGACGGACCCGGAGGGCGCCAAGACGGCTTTCCCCCGGTATGCCGAGGAGGCTGCGCCGGCCTCCAAGCAGTATGGCGCCCGCTACCTCGTGCGCGGCGGGGCGGCGCACCCGATGGAAGGTCCGGCGCGTGCTCGCAACGTCTTGATCGAGTTCTCCGACAGGGAGGCGGCCCGAGGCTGGTTCAATTCGGACGCCTATCAGGCCGCACGCCGGCACCGCCTCGCCGTGGCGACCGGCGAGATGGTCATGGTCCAGGGCATGTCGGAAGCGGTCGAGATGTCGATGGGTGACGCGCCGCATGTCGGCGAGAAAAAAGGCTACTGGCTCGTGCGCTTCGACGTCACGGATCCCGAACCCTACAAGCGTTACGCCCAGGGCGCGGGCGCAGCCATGGAAGAGTTCGAGGCGACCTATCTCGTGCGAGGCGGCGCCCACGAAGCCCTGGAAGGGCAGGCGCGCGACCGCAACGTCGTGGTCGAATTCCCGAGCGTCCAGCACGCGATCGACTGCTACAAGTCCGACGCCTACCAGAAGGCGCGCGAGCATCGCCTGTCGGCGGCCACCGGCGAGATCGTGATCGTGGAAGGCGCGTGAGCGATGCGGCGCGCACGGCGCGCATCGGCGTCGTCACCGCGTCCGACCGGGCGAGCGCAGGCGTCTACAAGGACGAGAGCGGTCCGGCGATCGAGGCGTACCTTGCCCGCATCCTGATGACGCCGTTCGCGATCCTGCGCCGGGTCATTCCCGACGGCTTCGAGAGCGTCCGCGACACGCTGATCGCGCTCGTCGACGACGAGGGTTGCGATCTCATCCTCACCACGGGGGGCACGGGACCGTCGCCACGCGATCTGACGCCTGAAGCGACGATAGCCGCCGCCCCGCGTCTCTATCCCGGCTTCGGCGAACTCATGCGGCAGGTCAGCCTGCGCGAGGTGCCGACCGCGATCCTGTCGCGGCAGGTAGCTGCGCAGCGCGGGCGCTGCCTCGTCGTCAACCTGCCGGGCAAGCCCGGCTCGATCCAGACCTGCATGGACGCGATCATGCCGGCGATCCCGTATTGCCTCGACCTAATGGGAGC
>CAXTFG010000084.1:0-13500 GCA_964243415.1 uncultured Beijerinckiaceae bacterium
CGACGATCGCGCGGGAGCTCGGCTCCGACGGCGCCGCGGCGATATGGGTCGTCAACGCCTATCAGCTCACCATGATCGCTGCTCTCCTCCCTCTGGCGGCCCTCGGCGAGATCCTTGGCCACCGGCGCGTCTACATCGTCGGACTGGGGTTGTTCACGCTGACGTCGCTGGCCTGCGGTCTCGCCTGGTCGCTGCCGAGCCTCGTCGCGGCTCGGGCTCTGCAAGGCCTCGGCGCCGCGGCGATCATGAGCGTCAACACGGCGCTCATCCGTTTCGTCTATCCGGCGCATTCGCTCGGGCGCGGCGTCGGCATCATCGCGCTGGTCGTCGCGCTCGGTTTCACCCTGGGCCCGACCGTCGCCTCCATCGTCCTTTCCGTGACGTCCTGGCATTGGCTGTTCTTGATCAACATTCCCGCCGGGCTCATCGCGACTCTGCTGTGCCTGCGCAGCCTGCCGGCGACGGAGCGGGCGGTCCACACGTTCGACGTCGTGGCCGCGTTGCTCTGCGCCGGCTTCTTCGTCGCGCTGATCGTCGGACTGGGCAGCGTGTCGCAAGGGACCCCGCGCATCCAGGTCGCCGGCGAGTGGCTGGTCGCTTGCGCCTGCCTGATCGCCCTTGTCCGCCGACAATCGGGCCACCCGGCCCCCATCCTGCCGGCCGATCTCTTCCGTGATCCTCTTTTTTCGCTGTCCAGCGTGACCTCGGTCTGCTCTTTCGCGACGCAGGGTCTCGCCTTCGTGTCGCTCCCGTTCCTGCTTCAGACGGTGCTGGGACGAAGCCAGGTGGCGACAGGTTACCTGATCACGCCCTGGCCTGCCGTCGTCGCGATCATGGCGCCGATCGCCGGTCGCCTTTCCGATCGGTACCCAGCGGGCATCCTCGGCGGCTTCGGGCTCCTCGTGCTGGGTCTCGGGATGGTCGCTCTCGCGCAGCTGTCGAGCGCGTCGGGCAATCTCCAGATCATCGGCTGCATGATGGTCTGCGGCGCGGGGTTCGGCTTCTTCCAGTCTCCCAATCTGCGGGCCCTGATGGCGAGCGCGCCCGCCGGGCGCAGCGGCGGCGCAAGTGGTATCGTCGCGACGGCCCGCCTCTTGGGACAGACAGTCGGCGCGGCGCTCGTCGCGCTCTGCCTGCACGTGTCGCAAGGGGCCGGGCCCGTGCTCGCCCTGTGGCTCGGCTTCATGTTCGCCGCCGTGGGGAGCTTGATGAGCTTTCTTCGGCTTCTGCCGCGGCGACTGTCGTTGTAGGCATAATCGAGCCTGAATGAAGATGAAACGCGACATGCCGCAATGAAGCACCACGTCGTGATCCTGGGTGGCGGCGCGGTCGGCATCATCAGCGCCATCGAGATTTTGCGCGATGGCCACGGCGTTACCGTCGTCGAGCCCGACGAACCCGGGGGCGAGCAGGCGGCGAGCTACGGCAATGCCGGTTGGCTCTCGTCGCATTCGGTGATCCCGCCGGCAGAGCCCGGCATCTGGAAGAAGATCCCGGGGTACCTTCGCGATCCGCTCGGGCCGTTGGCGATCCGCTGGCGTTACATGCCCAAGGCGTCGCCCTGGCTGATCCGCTACCTCCTCTCCGGCTGGACGGCGGCTCGCGTCGAACGGACGGCGCGCGCGCTGCGGCCGCTGCTCGTCGAGGCTCCCAGGCTGCACCGACGGCTCGCGGAAGAGGCGGGCGTGGCGCACCTCATCGAGCACGCCGGCGTGCTGCATATCTTTCCTTCACGTGCCGACTTCGAGGCCAGCCGTCTTGGCTGGGACATCCGCGCCAAGGTCGGCGTGCGCTGGCTCGAGCTCTCGGCCGACGAATTGCGCCAGCGCGAGCCCGATCTCGATCGCCGGTATAGTTACGCTCTCCTCGTCGAGGAGGCGGGGCGATGCAAGGACCCCGGCGCCTACGTCGCGGCTCTCGCGGCTTTGGCGCAAGAGCGCGGCGCCGTGTTCGTCAAGGACAAGGCGCTCGGCGTGCGCGTCGTTGCGGGGCGGCTCGCCGGCGTCGCCACCGCCGCGAACGGCGAGATCGCGTGCGGTCGAGCGGTGGTCTGCGCGGGTGCGCGCTCGAAAGCGCTCGCGGCGTCGGCGGGCGACAAGGTCCCGCTCGAAACCGAGCGCGGCTACCATGCGGCGATCACGGATGCGCCCGTCGGCCTGCGCATGTCCGTCATGGCGTCGGACGCCAAACTGGTCGTCAACGCTATGGATACCGGGCTGCGCGCTGCGGGAACCGTCGAGATCGCGGGACTGGACGCCGTCCCGAACTGGCGCCGCGCTGAAATCCTGCGCGACCATCTCTTGAGCATGTTCCCCGGCCTGCCGCGCGATCTGCCGGCCTCGCAGGTAAAGCTGTGGTTCGGCCACCGGCCGAGCACGCCAGACGGCCTCCCGGTGATCGGACCCGCGCGGGTGAGCAGCGACGTCGTCTATGCTTTCGGCCACGGTCATGTCGGCCTCGTCGGGAGCGCGCGAACCGGCCGCCTCGTGGCGCAACTGATCAGCGGACGTGAACCCGAGATCCCGGTCGCGCCCTTCGCCGCGACCCGCTTCTGAAACATGCCTGTCGGCCGCATCGCGACGAACGAGGCGAGCATAACCGAACGCGCCCGCGTGGGCGATGGACCCGGCTATACTGACAGTGCCGCAAGGGCGCAGGAAGCCACCCGGGCTTGTGCAGAATCGGCGCGACTGGTCAGGATGATCGGGAGACGCGCACCCAGCACAAGGCCGGCGCAGGCCGCCCGTCCCATGTGCACGAACGACTTGTACAGGGTGTTCCCGACTTCGAGGTTCGGCACGACGAGAATGTCGGGATCTCCCGCAACGGCGGACGTGATCCTCTTTGTGCCTGCAGCGGCCGCCGACACGGCGTTGTCGAAGGCGAGCGGACCGTCGAGGAGGGCGCCGCTGATCTGCCCGCGGTCGGCCATCTTGCAAAGCGCCGCCGCGTCGATCGTGGACGGAAGGGCCGGGTTGACGGTTTCGACCGCGGACAGGATCGCGATCTTGGGTTCCGCGATGTCGAGCTGATGCGCCAAGCCGATCGCGTTGCGGATGATGTCGGCCTTCTCAGGCAAGCCCGGAGCGATGTTGATGACGGCGTCGGTCAGCATCAGGGGCTTGTGATAGGCGGGGCAGTCGAACCAGAACACGTGGCTCATCCGTCTCCCCGTCCGAAGCGGGCTGTCGCGACCGACGACGGCGGCGAGCAGTTCGTCCGTATGCAGCGACCCTTTCATCAGCGCACCGACCTCGCCCGATCCGGCGAGGACGACCGCTTGCCGCGCCGCGGCGAGGGCATCCGCTGCCTCGACGATCTCGAGGCCGGTCAGGTCGAGGGCGGCACGGGCTGCGACGGCATGGATCGATGCCGCCGGGCCGATCAGAACCGGTTCGATCAAGCCCCTTTCGGCAGCCTCGAGCGCCGCTGCGAGGGCGCCGGCCTCGCAGGGATAGACGACGCCGACCCGAAGCGATTTCCGGCTTCGAGCGAGACCGAGCATCGCGTCGAGATGAGGATAAACGAGGCTCGCCTGCACCGCCGCAACGGCACCCGTGCCCGACGGTCTCACGTCAGCGTCGCCGCAAGTGCCTCGGCTGCCGTCAACATGGTCGGCAGGCGATGAGCCGCGTTCTGCTTGGACAGTCGCACCACGGGCCCCTGCAGAGCCAGAGCAGCGACACATTCGCGGCCCGCTTTGTCGAGAATGGGCACGGCGATGCAGAACAGCCCCGAGTGAAATTCCTCGTCGTCGAACGCGTAGCCCTGCTGCCTGATCCTGGCCAGTTCCGCATCGAGGTCGTTTGGTTCAGTCAACGTGTTGGGCGTGTAGCGGTCGAAGCTGAGCGTGGAGAGAAGCCGCTCGCGCTTTCCTGCCGGCATCATCGCCAGGAAAATCTTGCCGCTCGCCGAGCAATGAGCGGGAACACGCGACCCTTTTTGAAAAGCGACACGCAATGGGAGCGCCGCCTCGACGCGTTCGAGGTAGATCACCTCGCTGCCCTTGAGCACGGTGAGATTGCAGGATTCGCCGAGATCCCGAGCGACACGCTGAAGGATCTGCTCACGTCGCATCGAACCGGAACTGTTCGACAGGATCGAGAAAGCGAGCGACGTGGCTCGCGATGCCAGTTCGTAGCGTCGCCCGTCTGGCGTTCGCCCGACGAGTTCGGCGCCTTCCAACATCGTAAGCCACCGATGAAGCGTAGGCTTCGGCAGCCCCGCCTGTTCGGTCAGATCCGCGAGCGTCGGGGCATAGCTCATGGCTGCAATCAGCTCCAGCAGGCCGAACGCCTTCAAAGCAGGCGAGGAGTCGAATCCCTCTTCTCTCAACGCCAGCTCCCTATCTCACATTTTAGAACGAAACCGGCCGAAAAGCGAAATTTTTCTTGCGCACTCGCAAGCCGAGATGCAGATAACCGCATTGCCGGCTCACACCCAGCGCACAGCGCACCTTGAAAGCTTTCGACGGATACAATCGCTGTTGATCTTTCCGACGATTTACATCGTCGCTGACAGGCAGCGTTGTCCGAAGCAGATGCGTTGAAACACATCAGCGAGGCAGGAAGACGCGCCATGAAGATGACGACAGAAGAGGCCTTCATCAAAGTCCTTCAGATGCATGGGATCGAACATGCCTTCGGGATCATCGGCTCTGCCATGATGCCGGTCTCCGACCTCTTCCCCCAGGCTGGGATCTCATTCTGGGACTGCGCGCATGAGACCAACGCCGGCCTCATCTGCGACGGCTACACGCGGTCGACGGGAAAGATGGCGATGGCGATCGCCCAGAACGGTCCGGGCGTAACGGGCTTCGTGACGGCGATGAAGACAGCCTACTGGAATCATACGCCGATGCTTCTCGTCACGCCTCAGGCGGGCAACAAGACGATCGGTCAGGGCGGGTTCCAGGAAGTCGAACAGATGGCCTTGTTCGAGGACATGGTCTGCTATCAGGAGGAAGTGCGCGACGCCTCCCGCGTCGCGGAGGTCCTCAACCGGGTGATCGAGAAGGCATGGCGCGGCTGCGCGCCGGCACAGATCAACATCCCGCGCGATTTCTGGACCCACGTCGTCGACATCGAGCTACCGCAGATCGTCAGGCTGGAACGGCCGTCCGGCGGGAAAAAGGCGATCGCCGAGGCGGCCGCCCTTCTGTCGTCGGCCAAGTTCCCGGTCATCCTGAACGGCGCGGGCGTCGTCATCGGCGACGCCGTCGCGGAGTCCGTCGCGCTTGCGGAGCGTCTCGATGCGCCGGTCTGCTCCGGCTACCAGCACAACGACGCCTTCCCCGGTTCTCACCGGTTGGCCGCCGGACCGTTGGGTTACAACGGGTCCAAGGCGGCGATGGAGCTTATTGCGCGTGCCGACGTCGTGCTCGCTTTGGGGACGCGCCTGAACCCGTTCTCCACCCTGCCCGGGTATGGCATCGACTATTGGCCGAAGGACGCCAAGATCATCCAGGTCGACATCAATTCCGACCGCATCGGCCTGACCAAAAAGATCACCGTCGGGATTTGCGGTGACGCCAAGATGGTGGCGCAAGAGCTGCTCGCGCTTCTGTCGCCTGAGGCGGGCAACGTCAGACGCGAGGACCGAAAGGCAATCGTACATCAAACCAAGTCGGCATGGCTCCAGGCGCTCTCCTCAATGGACCACGAGGACGACGACCCCGGCACGAGTTGGAACGCGGAAGCGCGCGAGCGGGAAAGCGAACGCATGTCGCCGCGCCAGGCGTGGCGCGCGATCCAGGCAGGGCTGCCGGACAACGTGATCATCTCGACCGACATCGGGAACAATTGCGCCATCGGAAACGCTTATCCGACCTTCGAGAGCACCCGCAGATATCTGGCGCCCGGCATGTTCGGGCCCTGCGGATATGGATTTCCCGCCATCATCGGCGCGAAGCTTGGCTGTCCTGCCATCCCGGTCTTCGGGTTCGCGGGCGACGGCGCTTTCGGCATCTCGATGAACGAGATGACGTCGATCGGTCGCGAGGAATGGCCGGCGATCACGATGGTGATCTTTCGCAATTTCCAGTGGGGCGCCGAGAAGCGCAACACGACGCTCTGGTACGATAACAACTTCGTTGGAACCGAGCTCGACCCTAAACTGAGCTATGCAAAAATCGCCGAGGGCTGCGGGTTCAGGGGCGTTCGGGTCGAGACGCGGAGCGCGCTGACACGGGCAATCGCTGAGGCGGCAGAAGCGCAAGCCCGCGGGACGACGACGTTCGTCGAAGTCGTGCTCAACCAGGAACTCGGCGAACCTTTCCGACGCGACGCGATGAAGAAGCCGACGCGGGTCGCCGGCATCGAACGGTCGGACATGCGAGCGCAACGCGCGGCTTGAGGCCACAAGGTTTTCTAAGGCGAGAGAGCAGAACGAAAGAGGCCCGGATCGATCCGGGCCTCTTTCAACTAGACATAGGCGTCGAACTCGCATCGCCGCGGCAGCGGAGCGCGTTCCTAAGCCGGTTGAGTATGGACAACGCTTTCCCGAAGGTCTTCCGTCTCGTCCGCCAACGGGTCGATTGCAGCGAAGCGTCCGATGCAAAAGGCCGAGGCCGCACTGACCACGCCGGAAAACGCGCAATAGCCGCAGATGAGCCAAGGCTCGTGCGCCGTGGAGTTCTGAAGCAGCGCCGTCGCGATGATCGGCGTCAGTCCACTCGCGAAGATTCCGGAAAACTGGTAGACGAATGAGATGCCGGTGTAGCGCACCCGTGCCGGGAAAAGCTCCGCGAACAGCGCAGCTTCGGGCCCGTACACGGCGGCGTAGATAATCCCGAACGGCGCGATGATTGCAAAGTAGATCGCTGCCGTGTCGGTCGGATAGTTCCAGAAAGTCCAAAACGCCGGGAAGGCCGCAAACCCCGATGCGAGCGAGCCCCAGAAGTAGACTCGCACGCGCCCGATCTTGTCGGAAAGCAAACCGAACAGAGGGATCGAGGCGACCATGACAAGAGCAGCCGAGGTCACGCCAAGCAGGGCGGTGGTGCGCGGCACATGCAATGTCTGCGTCAGATACCCAATCGAGAAAACGGCGAAGATGTTGAACACCACGCCATCGACGAAGCGTGCGCCCATGCCGAAGATCACGGCTTTGGAATACCGTTTCATAAGCGACACGAACGGTATCGCCGCTTCCCGGTTCGCTTCTTTGACCCGCGTGAATTCCGGTGTCTCCATCACGTTGAGGCGAATGTAGGCGCCAACGGCGACGAGACCGACGCTGAGCAGGAAGCCGATCCGCCAACCAAAGGCGAGAAACTGAGCTTCGCTCAAGCTGTAGGACAACACCGCCACCACGCCGGAGGCGAGACACAAGCCGAGAGCGAGACCGATCTGGGGGATGCTCGCATACAGACCGCGCCGGCCCGGCGGGGCATATTCGAAGGCGACCAGCACGGCGCCGCCCCATTCGCCGCCGAGGCCGATGCCTTGCGCGACGCGTAGGACGAGAAGCAGGATGGGTGCGGCAACCCCGATCTGCTGATAAGTCGGGACGAGGCCGATCAAGAAGGTGGCGACCCCCATCAGCATCAGCGTGATGATGAGCATACTCTTGCGGCCGACCTTGTCGCCGTAATGCCCAAAGATAAGCCCGCCGAGCGGCCGCGCGATGAAACCAACGGCGAAAGTCGCATAGGCGAGAAGCGTCCCGACCAATGGATCGCTGACTGGAAAGTAAAGCTTGTTCAGGACGATTCCGGCCACGACGCCGTAGAGGAAGAAATCGTACCACTCGATGGTAGCGCCGATCAGCGCGGCGCTGACGACCCTGGTAAGACTGTTGCTCTGCGCCGGACCGACCCGGTTCTGACCGTCATACGCCACGCTCGTCTCCTCTCCGAAAACGGGCCTGCCGTCTTTCGCGGCAGATCCCTCAGGCGCGCTGCGCCCGCGCCGACACAGCTTCCACCCTTGCCGGCGGCTTCTGCATTTGATTGCTGGCCAGGGAAGCGGCTCGCGCATCGGCCAGGATCATCTCGGATGCTTTCTCCGCGATCATCACCACAGGAGCATTGGTGTTGCCCGAAACCAGCGTCGGCATAATGGAACAATCGACGACCCGCAGTCCATCCATGCCGTGCACGCGCAAGCGCGCATCGGTCACTGCCATGCGATCGGAGCCCATCTTGCACGTGCCGGACGGATGGAAGATCGTCGCGCCGGTCTTGCGCGCGAACTCGAGCAAGGCATCCTCGCTCTCTACCGACGGACCGGGCGTGTATTCCTCTGTGATCAGGGTGCTAAGCGCTTGGCTGCGGGCAAGACGTCGCGCGAATTTCATGCCTTCGATCGTGCAGCGCCGGTCCGTCTCGGTCGCGAGATAGTTCGCCCGCATCACGGGAGGTTCGAACGGATCGGTATTGCGTAGCGTGACCGTTCCGCGTGACTCCGGTCGCAGCTGGCACACAGAGAAAGTGCAACCGGGCCATCTATGCGGTTTGGCGCCGGCGAGATCGGCCGAAAGCGTCGCAAAGTGGAACTGGATATCGGGCGTGCCCGGGCCCGGCATCACGCGCGTGAAAAGCCCGCCCTGATTGATGCCGATGGAAAGCGGGCCTTTCCGCGTCAACAGCCATTGCAGACCGATCTTCGCTTTGCGTGGAAGCGACGCGAGATCATCGTTCGTCGTAATGGGCTTAGAAACCTTGTACATCAGGCGGATCTGCAGGTGATCCTGCAAATTCTCGCCGACGCCCGGCAGATCGTTGACGACGGGCACGCCGTGTTGGGCGAGAAGCGCGCTGGGTCCGATACCGGACAGCTGAAGAAGTTGCGGGCTCTGCAACGCGCCCGCAGCGAGCACAACCTCCCGGGTCACCCGAGCCGAACGCGTCTCGCCGCCGCGGCGGTAGCGCACCCCAACGGCGCGTCGACCATCCAGGATTAGGCCAGTCGCCTGGGCATCCACTTCCACCTTGAGATTTGGGCGCGAGCGAACCGGACGCAGATAGGCGACCGATGTGCTGCAGCGCTTACCGTTATGCGTGAAGAGTTGATAGTAGCCGACGCCTTCCTGATCGCCGCCGTTGAAGTCGCGCGTGCGCGGGACGCCGAGTTCTTCGGCACCGTCGATGATTGCTTCGATCAGTTCGTGCTTTTTCTCGATGTCGGAGCACCAGAGCGGCCCCGTCGCGCCATGCGCGGGACTAGCGCCGCGCGAATTGTGCTCGGACTTGATGAAATACGGGAGGACGTCGCGCCAGGACCATCCAGCATTGCCGAGATCGGCCCAGCGGTCGTAATCCTCGGCCTGGCCGCGAACGTAGATCAAGCCGTTGATCGAGCTCGATCCGCCCAGAGTTCGACCACGCGGCCAGTAGATGCGTCGATCGTGCATCGTGGGTTCGGGGTCTGTGTAGAAGCCCCAGTTCAGGGTCCTGTGGAACATCGTCTTCCCGTAGCCGATGGGAAGATGAATCCATGGGGAGCGGTCGTAGGGGCCAGCTTCCAGCACGAGAACGCGTTGCTGTGGGTCTTTCGAAAGACGGTTGGCCAGCACGCATCCGGCCGTGCCACCCCCTACGACGACGTAGTCGAATACTTCCTCGGTCAGCAAACCACGCGGCCCATGGATTTCTCGTCCGCTTCGAAGCGTCTCAGATTACGAGATATTTTATTCAGTTATTTGAGATGGCGACATCGTGTCAAATGCTGATCGAAGGGTTTGGCCTCTGCCAAACGGCATGAGCCTTCATCGGGCGACCCTGCCCTGCTGGCTTGATCTCGTCGAGAACAGATCAGCACTCCGGCCGCGAGACAAGCTGTCGACCGCGAGCCCGCGCTCTACGGAGTACCGATGCCAAGTTCGCTGACGATGTATTGAGCCAGTAATTCGGCGGCGGAAGTCACGCCGCTCGGCTTGCGCTGTAGCACGATATCGAGAGCAGGGAGCTCCGGCAGACCCTCCGGCCGCCCCAGCCGGCGGACGAGCGGACTTAGCGCGCACGACGGGAAGACGGAGATGGCTAAACCAGCGTAGACGGCAGCTTGCAAACCCGCGATGCTGTCGCTGACGGCCGTGATGGTCCAAGCTCGACCGGCTTGCCCGAGCGTGTCGAGCGCGTGCTGGCGATAGATGCTCCCGGCCGGGAGCAGAGCCAGGGGAAGCGTCCCATGAAAGTCGATGTGGCACTCCCGAGCTGCCACCCAGACCAATGGTTCTTCGCGCACCGTCAGGGCTTTCCCGAACTCGGGCTGCCGCGTCATGAGCGCTATGTCGATCTCCTCGCGTTGCAAGGCGGCATGGATCTGGACGCTTCGCGAACAGCGCAGCTCGATGTCCACCTGAGAATAGGCCCGCGCAAACCCCGCAAGGACATTCGGGAGCAGGAATGAGGCGTAAAGGTCGGGAACACCGAGCCTGACGTGCCCGGCCACGCTGGGCGCTTCGAAGCGGGTTCGGATCTCGTCATTGAGTCCGAGCAGAGTGCGAGCGTAGCCAAGCAGGACCTCGCCTTCGCGCGTCAGGGTAAGGTGCCGACGGTCTTTTTCGAACAGAGGTTTGCCCAGCGCCTTTTCGAGCCTGTGCATCTGATGTGTGATGGCCGGCTGCGTTCGCCCGACCTGCTTGCCGGCAAGCGTCAGGCTCCCGGTGGTGTTGACCGCAATGAAAGACCGCAGCAACGGTATCTCGAGGTCGGGGACCATTCACATCAAAGTCCTGAATGCAAGAAATGAAAAGAATGAATTTCCTGCATGGAACGGCAGGCACTAAGCTTTTATGTCGGCACCCATCATCTATCAATTCAGCAAACGTCTGATTGGACTGGGGCCGCTCGGGATCGAAACGCTCAATCGTCGTCTACGATCTACTCCGGCGTGCCTCTTTGCCGCTGTCAGGTAGATCTGACGACAGTCAGAGGCACCATGCGGCGGCTCGTCAGTTTCAACACCACCAATCGCGTTCTGTTGCTGATCTGCGTCATGTACCTGATCACCTATGTGGACCGGGTGAACATCAGCACAGCCGCCCCTGCGATGCAGAAAGACCTCGGCCTTTCGAACACCCAGCTCGGTGTCGCCTTTGCCGCCTTCGCTTATCCCTATGCCTTTTTTCAGATTGCCGGTGGCTGGCTCGGCGACCGGCTCGGACCGCGGCGAACGCTTCTCATCTGCGGCGCGATCTGGTCGTCGGCGACCATTCTTGTCGGCTTTGCCACCGGGTCGACCTCGCTCGTTCTCGTGCGCATCCTGCTCGGCATTGGCGAAGGCTCGGCGTTTCCCACCGCGACACGCGCGCTGGCCAACTGGCTCGCCGCCGACCGCCGCGGCTTCGCGCAGGGCATCACCCACGCTTCCGCCCGGCTCGGCAACGCCTTGACGCCCCCCCTCGTCGCTCTGCTGATCCTGTCCTTGTCATGGCGGGCCTCGTTCATCATTGTCGGCGTGATCAGCTTCGTCTGGGTCGCCGTGTGGTGGCTGTATTTCCGGGACGATCCGCGTGTCCACGACGGTGTGACGTCGGAAGAGATCGCGGCGCTGCCACCGTTGAAAATCGCCGGGGAACGCAAAGCGGTGCCGTGGCTTCCGCTGCTGAAACGCATGACGCCCGCGACCCTGACCGACTTTTGCTATGGCTGGACCCTCTGGCTCTTCTTGAACTGGATCCCGTCCTACTTCTTCCACGAGTACCACCTTAACCTGAAAAAGTCGGCGCTCTTCGCGTCCGGCGTCTTCTTCGCGGGGGTGATCGGCGACACCGTCGGCGGCGTGGTGAGCGACCGGATCCTGCGTGCCACGGGCGATGTCTACAAGGCGCGCGTCTACGTGATCGTGTTCGGCTTCCTCGGCGCATTCGTCTGCATGATGCCGGTATTGTTCGCCAAGGACCTCGTCGTCATCGCGTGCTGTCTCAGTGGCGCGTTCTTTTTCGCCGAGCTGATCGTCGCGCCGATCTGGGCCGCGCCGATGGACATCGCGCCTCAGTATTCCGGAACGGCGAGCGGCTTTATGAATTTCGGCTTCGGGCTGGCGGGCATGATCTCGCCGATCTTCTTCGGCGCCGTCATCGACGCCACGGGGAACTGGAATTTGCCCTTCATCGCCTCCCTTGCTCTGTTGCTCGTGGGCGCTGGTCTCGCCTTGCGCATCCGTCCGCATGAACTGTTCACCGACACCCTCGAGCCTTTGGATATGACGGCGTCGAGTTTCTCCCCGGTACCGATGAAACCCATCGCCTGAGCGGGCGTCCGAACCGCTTGGAACCTCACCACCTCGCGCCAAGAAAGGACGCCCATGTCGGCTGCACTCGCCCAGAAGCTCGACCGGCCTGAACTGGTTCACACACC
This sequence comes from uncultured Beijerinckiaceae bacterium, assembly GCA_964243415.1. Classification (GTDB taxonomy): domain Bacteria; phylum Pseudomonadota; class Alphaproteobacteria; order Rhizobiales; family Beijerinckiaceae; genus RH-AL1. The sequence continues at coordinate 12,305 of CAXTFG010000084.1, forward strand.
AACGAAGGTTTACGATCCCGGACCGGTGAGGGTGGTTGTCGAGCGCGCCCGTGTCGCGCAACGTTTGTTCGCCAACGTCGATCAGGACACCGCCGATACTGCCGTGCGTGCCATCGCATGGTCGCTTTACCAGCCCGATCACGCCCGCGAGCTCGCCGAACTTGCCGTTGAAGATACAGGGCTCGGCAACGTTGCCGATAAGATCATCAAGAAGCAGCGTAAGACGTTCGGGACGCTTCGTGATCTGCTCCGTGTGCGCTCCGTCGGTATCATCGAGGAAGATCGGGACAAAGGTCTCGTCAAATACGCAAAGCCGATGGGAGTCGTTGGCGCCGTGACCCCCTCGACCAACCCTGGCGCGACTCCGGTGAATAAGGCGATGATGGCGATCAAGGGCCGCAACGCCGTGGTCATCGCGCCGTCCCCGCTCGGCTATCGCACGACTGCTCGGGCGGTCAAATGGATGCGAGAGGAGCTGGCCCGCGTCGGCCTGCCCGCCGATCTCGTCCAGATCTTGCCCCAACCGGTCACCAAGGACTCGACCGCCGCTCTCATGCAGGCGTGCGACCTCGTCGTCGTCACGGGTTCGCAAGACAACGTCAAGCGCGCCTATTCGAGCGGGACCCCGGCCATCGGCGTCGGCGCCGGCAACGTTCCCGTCATCATCGACGACTCGGCGGACCTGGACGCGGCCGCGTGCAAGATCCGCGACTCGAAGATCTTCGACAATTCGACATCCTGTTCCTCCGAGAATTCGCTGATTGTCCTCGACGCCGTGTACGAGGAGGCGATCGCCGCGCTGGAACGCGCCGGCGCCTATCGCTGCAACGAGGACCAGAAGCGTCGCGTCTGCGAACGGCTCTGGGTTGGGGGGAAGCTTAACCGCGACCTGATTGCCCGCGATGCTTCCGTGCTGGCGGACGCCTTCGAGCTTCCTAGCGAAGCGCGCGGCAAGCAGTTCTTCCTCGTCGAGGAGACCGGCGTCGGCAAGGCCTACCCCCTTTCAGGCGAGAAGCTGACGTCGGTGCTGACCGTCTACCGGGCGAGAGACTTCGCCGCGGCCAAGGCGCGTGTAAGTGAAATCCTAGAGTTCCAGGGCAAGGGGCATTCCTGCGGCATTCACACCAGCGACATGGCGCACGCGCGCGAACTCGCCGAAGACCTCGATGTCGTGCGCGTGCTGGTCAATTTCGCCC
>CAXTFG010000085.1:0-13199 GCA_964243415.1 uncultured Beijerinckiaceae bacterium
CCTTCAGCCTTCCGGCCTATGAGCTGACCGAGCGCGACGGCCAGTACGAGCTGCGCTTCGACGGACCGTGGACACAGACCACGATGTGGGAGGTGCCCTGTCTCGCCATCATTTCCGAGCTGCGGGCACGCGCGGCGCTGCGCGGCCTCAGCCGGTTCGAGCTCGACCTGTTCTATGCTCGCGGTAAAGCCAAGCTGTGGGACAAGATCGAGCGGCTGCGCACTCTCGCCGCCGAGGGCCCGCTGCGGCTCGGCGACTTCGGCACCCGGCGGCGCCATAGCTTTCTGTGGCAGCGCTGGTGCGTGGACGCGCTTGCGGAGGGTCTCGGGGCGAACTTCACCGGTACTTCCAACGTCAAGCACGCGCTTGACCTCGGCTGCGAGGCGATCGGCACCAATGCGCACGAGCTTCCCATGGTGTTCGCCGCCGAGGCCCAAACCGACGAGGCCCTGCGTGCCGCCCCTTATTCCGTCCTCCAGGCATGGTCGAAGCTCTACGCCGGCAACCTGCTCGTCCTCCTCCCCGATACGTTCGGCACGACGAACTTCCTCGCCGCCGCGCCCAGCTGGACGGCCGACTGGACCGGGGCGCGCCCGGACTCGAAGCCGCCGGTCGAGGCGGCGGAGGAGCTGATTTCATGGTGGCGAGCGCATGGACGCGACCCCCGGGACAAGCTGGTGATCCTGTCAGATGCGATGACCATCGATTCGATCGAGTCGAGCGTGCGTGCCCTGCGCGGCAAGGTGCAGGTCTCGATCGGTTGGGGCACCGCACTGACAAACGACTTCGTCGGCTGTCTCCCCCGCGACAGCACCATCGATCTCAAGCCGGCGTCGCTGGTGTGCAAGGTCATCGAGGTGGAAGGGCGCCCGACGGTGAAGCTGTCGGATAATCCGGCTAAATCCCTCGGCCCGGATGAAGAGGTCTCCCGCTACGCGCGAGTGCTCGGGTACGTGCCAGGCGTCGCCCGCGAGGCTTGAGGAAGTCAGCGCGGCGCGGGCGGAAGAGTGATGGTCTGGATGATGTCGCGCGGTTGCGGCTGGATGAAGGTGACCAGAGCGATCATCGCGCCATAGACCAGCGCGGCCAGCAGGCCCAGGACGAAGAGCAAGCGGAAAAGCGTCGGCACCTCTACGCTCCCGAGATCCTGGCGATAGCGCTCTGCCTATACCGAGATCGCGTGAACAATGGCTTGCTTTTGATCCGATCGCTTCAGGAAAGGCCGCGCCGGAAGCGGTCCTCGACTTACAAAGGTGCGATGGCGGCCCTGCCCGGCTCGGCTGCACTGCCTATGTATGCCAGGACATACGCGCTTGGCGAGGACCGATGATCGATCTCTATTACTGGACGACGCCGAACGGGCACAAGATCACGATGTTTCTCGAAGAAGCCGGCATTCCATACACGCTGCACGGCATCAACATCGGCAAGGGCGACCAGTTCTCGCCCGGCTTCCTGAAGATCTCGCCCAACAACCGCATTCCCGCAATGATCGACCATCAGCCCAACGGTGGCGGCGAAGCGGTCTCCATCTTCGAATCGGGCGCGATCCTGCTCTATCTCGCGGACAAGACCGAGAAGCTCATTCCGCAGGATCTGCGAGGGCGCGTCGTGGCGTTGGAGTGGCTGTTCTGGCAGGTCGGCGGGCTCGGTCCGATGGCCGGGCAAAACCACCATTTCAAGACGTACGCCAAGGAGAAGCTGCCGTACGCCATCGACCGCTACGTCAACGAGACCAATCGGCTCTACGGCGTTCTCGACAAGCAGCTCGCCACCCGCGATTTTATCGCCGGCGGCTACTCGATCGCCGACATCGCGAGCTATCCCTGGGTGGTGCCCTACGAGCGGCAGGGCCAGAATCTGGACGACTTCCCGCACCTCAAGCGCTGGTTCCACGCCATCAAGGAGATGCCGTCGACAAAGCGGGCTTACGAGAAAGCCGAGAAGATCAACACGGCTCCCTCGGTTGACGAGGACTCGCACAAGATCCTGTTCGGGCAGACGGCACGGCGAGTGTAGCCAGACGCACTGTCTGCCCACGAGCCTCGCGTGCGATAGGAAGCCGATCCGGAGCCGGTCTTCGACGAAGCTTCTTGTCAAAGGTTAGCCGGATGACCGGATTTACCGCGGCCGTGTGTTGCGCTGTATAGGCGCGAAACAACGGTGTGGGAGAGCGTCGATGCCAGAGGCGCGCATCGCTTTTATTGGTCTTGGCAACATGGGCGTCCCCATGGCCGTGAACCTGCTCAAGGCCGGGCATAGCCTTGTCGGCTTTGATGTGGGTTCCGCGGCTCGCGCGAACGCCGCGGCGAAAGGGATCACGCTCGCGACATCGACTGCGGCGGCGGTCGCCGGTGCAGACGTGGTCGTGACCATGCTCCCGAATGGCGACCTGGTGAAAGTGGTCTGGACGGAAGCGGCAGGGGCCGCGGCGCCCGGCACGTTGATGATCGACTCTTCGACGATCGACGTCGTCGGCGCCCGCGACGCCCATCGCTTGGCGCGGGCGGCCGGCCTCGACTCGGTCGACGCCCCGGTGTCGGGCGGCACTGAGGGAGCGACGGCAGCCACGCTGACTTTCATGGTCGGCGCCGAGCCGGCAGCGTTCGCAAGGGCGCAACCGATCCTAGCCCAGATGGGACGCAAGGTCGTGCATTGCGGGGGAGCCGGCAGCGGGCAAGCGGCCAAGGTCTGCAACAACATGATCCTCGGCATTTCGATGATCGCCGTCAGCGAAGCCTTCAACCTCGCCGACGGCGTCGGCCTTTCGCGCCAGGCGCTTTTCGACGTCGCCTCGACCGCCTCGGGGCAGTGTTTCGCCCTGACGACGCATTGCCCCGTGCCCGGTCCCGTGCCGACCTCGGCCGCCAATCGCGACTACAAGGCGGGGTTTGCCGCCGACCTCATGCTGAAGGACCTCGGCCTGTCGCAAACCGCCGCCGCCGCGGCGTCGGTCCAGACGCCGCTCGGCGAAGCGGCGCGCGAGATCTATCGACGCTTCGTCGCGAATAGCGGCCGCGGAAAGGACTATTCCGCGGTCATCGAGTATCTACGGGCGACGCCAGCCGACCTGTCCTGAGCCGCTGGGCTGTCGTCGGTGTCCGCGAGCCTCGGATTGGGCGGCCTGTGAATTGGGTGGATCTCCCCGGCTCCGGTCAGTCCCGCGCCGATCGGCTGCCGAGACGCCGCAGCATCTGAGCCGTCGTCAGGCGCCGGTAGCGGGTCCCGCGACGGCTCGTGTACCGCTCGCGGGCACGACGGCCGGTCACGGCGAGCGCCAACAACGGAACGAGCCAGATCAGGAGACTGACGAGCACGAAACTTTGCGGGGAAATCATCGCTCAATGCAGCCACATGGTACGTCGGTTGTCACGGCCGAAACGAACCTGCGACGACGCGCGTCGGCTCAAAGCTTCCGGCAGCCCGGTTGTGGGACGTCCCGAATGGGATAACGCTTCTGCCTGCACGAAGCTGGCGAGGCACGATGGCGGACGAGCGACGGCCCAAGCACGGGTTCAACGGCAGGCTGGTCTTCGAAGGCGTCATCTTCTTCATCCTCTTGGCAATCGGCATCGGCTTCTACTTCTTCGCCTTTCACCCGTTCTAAGCAGCGGCGCGCACATCACTCGTTAGCTGGCGCGCCACGCCAGGCGCGCTCGAACGGCAACCGCCAGGCGTGCGGCGCAACGAGTTGATGAACCGATTTCGGTCCCCAAGAGCCTGGTTCGTAGAGCCGGACCGGCGGGGGCGCCTCGAGAAGCGGTGTCGACACCTCCCAAAGTCTCTCGATGCCGCTCGCCATGGTGAAAAGGGTTCGATCGCCGCGCATCGCATCGAGGATCAGCCGCTCGTAGGCTTCGAGCACGTCGCTGACGAGGCCCGTCTCGTTCATCGCGAATTGCATGCTCTGCTTGTCGAGGCGCATGCCGGGGCCCGGCCGCTTGCCGTAAAACGACAGCGACACCTTTGAGGCGTCCGCGAGGTCGAAGGTCAGATGGTCGGGTCCCTGAGCGCCGACGCCCGAACCCGCTGGGAACATGCTTTTCGGCGGTTCGCGGAAAGCGATGGAAATGATGCGTTGCCCGGCCGCCATGCGCTTTCCGGTTCGCAAAAAGAACGGCACGCCAGCCCAACGCCAATTATCGATGTGCACCTTGAGAGCGATGAAGGTCTCGGTGTCGGACTCGGGGTCGATGCCCTCCTCCTCACGGTAACCGATGTACTGGCCGCGCACGACGTCCTTGGGGTCGAGCGGCACCATCGAGCGGAACACCTTGTTCTTCTCCTCGCTGATCGGCATCGGCTCGAGCGCGGTCGGCGGCTCCATCGCCATGAAGGCCAGGATCTGGAAGAGGTGGGTGACGACCATGTCCTTGAAGGCCCCGGTCGCCTCGTAGAAGCCGGCGCGCTTTCCGAGGCCCAGCGTCTCGGGCACGTCGATCTGGACGTGGTTGATGAAATTGCGGTTCCAGATCGGCTCGAACAGCCCGTTGGCGAAGCGGAAGGCGAGGATGTTCTGCGCGGGCTCCTTTCCGAGGAAGTGGTCGATGCGGAAGATTTGCTCCTCGGCGAAGACCTCGTGGAGCTGCGCGTTGAGCGAGACTGCGCTTGCCAGATCGACGCCGAAGGGCTTCTCCATGATGATGCGGGAGCGCTTCACGAGGTCGGCTTCGCCGAGCAGGCGCACCACCGACAGAGCCGCCTTTGGAGGGACGCTGAGGTAGTGCACCCGTTGCGTCGCGTCGCCGAGGATCTTCTCTGCCCTGTCCACCGCCGCCTTGAGGGCAGCCGCCCCGGCGGACAGGGGCACGTAGTCCAACATCTCCGCGAATGCGGCCCAATTCGCTTCCTGCTGTTTGCGGGAAGAGAACGTGTTCACCGCAGTCCGCGCGAAGGCGCGAAAGCCGTCCGGATCGAAATCGTCGAGTGAGACGCCGATGATGCGGCAGCCAGGAATGAAGCCGGAGGTGCACAGGTGGAATAATCCCGGGAGCAGCTTGCGCTGCGACAGGTCGCCTGTGGCCCCGACGAGAACCACGACCTGGGGTGCTTTCGGACCGACGCCCGGGAGGATGCGTTTCACTGGATCCATTCCGTTAGTGGCGATGAGCCGGTGATGGGTCCGACCGCATCAAAGCATAGTGCAACGGAGATGCCGAACCGATGGTTTGCGGCACGGCCTGCCTAGCCGGGCGCCCTACACCTGTATAGGGACACGGCAAACCCAATCCAGAGAGAAAGCCGCCGATGAAGACCCGCGCCGCCGTCGCGTTCGAAGCCCAGAAACCGCTCGAAATCGTCGAAGTCGACCTCGACGGCCCCAAGACGGGTGAGGTGCTCGTCGAGATCAAGGCGACCGGCCTGTGCCACACCGACGCCTACACCATGTCCGGCCAGGATTCGGAGGGCATCTTCCCGTCCATTCTCGGTCACGAAGGCGCCGGCGTGGTGCTCGAGATCGGCCCCGGCGTCACGTCGCTCAAGAAGGGCGATCATGTCATCCCGCTCTACACGGCCGAGTGCCGCGAATGCGACTATTGCCTTTCGAAGAAGACAAACCTTTGTCAGAAGGTCCGCGTCACCCAAGGCAAGGGCCTGATGCCCGATTCGACGAGCCGCTTCTCCTATCAGGGCAAGACGCTCTATCACTACATGGGCTGCTCGACCTTCTCGAACTACACCGTCCTGCCCGAGATCTCGCTCGCCAAGATTCGCGAGGACGCCCCCTTCGACAAGGTCTGCTATATCGGCTGCGGCGTGACGACCGGGGTCGGCGCAGTGCTCTTCACCGCCAAGGCGGAATACGGCTGCCGGGCGGTGGTGTTCGGCCTCGGTGGCATCGGGCTCAACGTGATCCAGGGCCTCAAGATGATCGGCGCCGAGCAGATCGTCGGCGTCGACATCAACGATTCCAAGATGAATATCGCCAGGCAGTTCGGCATGACCGATTTCGTCAATCCGAAGAACCTCGGCGGCAAGGACATCGTCGGCCACCTCGTCGAGCTCACCAAGGGCGGCGCGGATTACACGTTCGATTGCACCGGCAACGTCACCGTGATGCGCCAAGCGCTTGAGTGCTGTCATAAGGGCTGGGGAACCTCGATCATCATAGGCGTCGCGCCGGCGGGCGCGGAAATCGCGACCCGGCCGTTCCAACTCGTCACTGGGCGCAATTGGCGCGGCTCGGCCTTCGGCGGCGCGCGCGGACGCTCGGACGTGCCCAAGATCGTCGACTGGTACATGGACGGCCGCATCAACATCGACGACCTGATCACCGACGTCATTCCGCTCGACAAGATCAACGACGGCTTCGACGCGATGCACGATGGCAAGGGCATCCGCACCGTGGTGCAATATTGATCGCCGCTCCTCAAAAGACCGGCTCTCACTTGTGCTTCGGGGGAGACAACACCTTCTACAAGCACGAGTCGGCGGCCATTGGCGGTCCGATGAATTTCACCATTTATCTCCCGCCGCAGGCCAAGGCGGGGAAGAAGATGCCGGCGCTGCTCTACCTCGCCGGGCTGACCTGCGACCACACGACCTTCATCATCAAGGGCGGCGCGCAGCGCCTTGCCGCCGAGCACGGCTTCGCCCTCGTCGCGCCGGACACCAGCCCGCGCGACAAGAGACACCCCGGCGATCGATCGAACTATGATTTCGGGATCGGTGCCGGCTTCTACGTCGACGCCACGCAGGAGCCCTGGAAACAGGGCTACCAGATGGGGACCTATGTCTCGGAGGAACTGCCGGATCTCGTCGAGGCACATTTCCCGGTCTCAACATGGGGAGTCTTCGGCCATTCCATGGGCGGCCATGGCGCCCTGATCACGGCCTTGCGCAATCCCGATCGCTTCAAGTCGGTGTCGGCCTTCGCGCCCATCGTCGCGCCCTCATCCTGTCCTTGGGGCGAGAAGGCGCTCGGCAACTATCTTGGCAAGGACAAGTCCGCCTGGACCGAATGGGATGCGACCGAGCTGGTGAAGACCGGCCATACGACGTCGCACATCCTCATCGATCAAGGCACCGACGACCAGTTCCTCGAGAGCGAGCTGCACCCGCATCTCTTCGAGGCCGCTTGCGAAGACGCCGGCCAGCCGCTGAGACTGCGCATGCAGGACGGGTACGATCATTCCTACTACTTCGTGCAAACCTTCATGGAAGATCACTTCATCCACCATGCCAAGGTGCTCGGCGCGTGAGCGGAGCCCTCTGGCCGCCTCTTCGACGAGATGGCGGCCGTTTACCTTTCCTCCACCATGGTCGTGCCAGTCATGGCACGGGGGTGGATCATGCAGGGTTCGGTCACCATCGAGGTCGCGCCGGGAGAGCTCGTCGACAAGCTCACGATCCTCGACATCAAGCTCCTTCGCCTTACCGATGCCGCCCAGCGACTGAACGTCGAGATTGAGCGACGCGTCTTGCATGCGGCCTGCACGACGCTGGACGAGGTCGACGGCCTTTCGGATTTGCGCGCCAGATTGCACGCGGTCAACGAGACGCTTTGGACGATTGAAGACGACATCCGAGAATGCGAGCGCCGCGGCGACTTCGGCCCCCGGTTCGTCGATCTGGCGCGAGCCGTCTACAAGACCAACGACGCGCGCGCCGCCCTCAAGCGGGCGATCAATGTCGCCCTCGGATCGCGTCTCATCGAGGAGAAGTCCTACGCGGCCTACGTTTGAGGACGCTGCGGTCAGCCCGAGGCAAGCTCGTTGCGGTCACCTCGCCGGATCACGCGCGAAAGCCGCCCATGCCCGCGAACGCCCTCCTTGACCATCGCAAGCCGAAGCGCGAGCCCGATCCGACGGCGTTAGCCGTCACTTCCTACAATGAAGGTGGCCGACTTCGGCGGGCGGGCAAGCTCGAGCAAGCGATCGCGTGCTATGACCGTGCGCTCAAGCTTCGTCCGGCGTTTCCGGAGGCGTTGCGCGCCGGTGCCGATATTCTGCGCGAGCAGGGCAAACTCGAGGGCGCGCTGCATTTCCTCGACGAGGCGATCCGGCTGCAGCCGACCTACCTTGACGCCGTACTCGACCGCGGCAACCTGCTGTGTGCCGCCTATCGATACCAGGAGGCGCTCGCCACTTTCGAGGCGGCGCTGGCCCACTCACCCGGCGATGCAGGCCTGCTAACTAATCTCGGCGTGGCGCTGCATGGCCTGGGACACCTCGCCGAAGCACTCGACTGTCTCGAGACGGCGCTGGCCGCCGATGCACAGTTGCCGCAAGCTCACCTGAACTACGGCAACGTGCTCGCCCGTCTCGGACGGCATGCCGACGCCCTGCTCGCCTTCGACGGTGCCCTCGCGCTCGCGCCGGCTTACCCCGCCGCGCACGCCAATCGGGGTCTCGCGCTGACGTGGCTCGGTCGTTTCGACGAGGCCGCGACCGCTCTCGACGCGGCGCTCGCGCTCGATCCCGCGAACGCTTATGCGCGGACCAACCGCGGGAAGCTCCGCCTGCTGCACGGCGACTATGAACGCGGACTACCCGACTACGAGCAGCGCCTGCAGACGGAATGGCAGAATGTGCCGCTGCTTCCGGACGTACCCCTTTGGGCCGGGCAGGACCTCGCCGGATTGCGCGTTCTGGCCTTCGCCGACCAGGGAAGCGGCGACGTTATACATTTTTCGCGCTACGTGCCCCTCCTCTGCGCCGCCTCGGCCGACGTGACCGTGATCTGCCGTGCGCGGCTTCAACGTCTTATCAAGCCCACGACTGACGGCGCACGGGTCGTCGCTGCTGTTGCCGACTCGGCCTTCGACGTCCAGATCCCTTTCAGCAGCCTGCCCTACGTCTTTGAAACACGGCTCCCGACCATTCCTGCCACGGTGCCTTACCTTCGCGCCGAAGCCGACCGCGTCGCGCACTGGGCGGCGCGACTCGGCGGCGACGGTTTCAGGGTCGGCCTCTGCTGGCAGGGCAATCAGGATTGGCGCGCCGACCCGCATCGCTCCTTGCCGATCGAGCTTTTCGAGCCTTTGTCAGCCTTGCCGGGCGTGCGTCTGATCTCGTTGCAGGCGACAGGAGAGGATGGACACCCGACTTGGCCGCTCGAGCATCTCGTTGGCTTGGATGACGGCCCGGACGGGTTTCTCGACACGGCAGCCGTGATTGCCCAACTCGATCTAGTTGTGACGTGCGACACGTCCATCGCGCATCTCTCCGGCGCGCTGGCCTGCCCGACATACCTCCTTCTGCAGCCAGTACCGGAATGGCGCTGGATGCTCGAGCGCGAGGATACGCCATGGTACCCGACCATCCGGCTGTTTCGGCAGCATTTCGACGAGACCTGGAAGAACGTCGTCGAGCGCGTTGTCGAAACCGTCGGCGACCGGGCCGTGTCGGACGCGTGAGGAGCAATACGATCAGCCTGCGGCTGGTGATATCCAAGATCACGCAAAAGCCACGCGCAAGCCAACAACAAACCTTCGATGAAGGCATACTCCTTCAGGGCAGGAGAGGGCGTCGCGTGCGCAAGAAACTCCCGATCGCGTTGGTGTCCGTGCTAAGTCTCGCAGGCTTCGCTGCGGTTGCCAGTCCGATCAGCCCTGACACGCCCGCCGACATGTCTGTGGAGAACGTCAAGGATGTGCTGGCAAGCGTAAAGCCGGGAGCGCATCCCGACTTCGCGAGCAAGTCCTTCAGGAACGTGGACCTTTCCGGACTCGATCTGAGCGGAGCCAACTTCAAGAACGCGAACCTGTTCGGCGCCAAGCTGACCGACGCCAATCTCAGCAAAGCCGACCTGACAGGCGCAAACCTCGACCTTGCCTGGCTGATCCATGCCAATTTCACCGAAGCCAACCTGACGGGCGCGAGCCTCGTCGCTCCCGTCGTTGCCGAGGGTCTCGATGCCAGGCCTGGAGAGGTCCCCATTTTCAAGGGTGCCAACATGAGTGGAGCCCGCGTACAGGCGCGCTTCACCGGCGGCAATCTGACCGGCGCTAATTTCACGGGCGCGGACATGTCGTCGGATCGTGGCAACGTTTCGCTTGGCCGGTTGCATACCGAGTTGGGCGGCGCGAAGCTCGCGGGCGCCGACTTTCACCAAGCCAAGCTGGGGCGTGCCGATCTCAGCTACGCCGACCTCAAGGGGGCCAATTTTATCGGGGCCGACCTGAAAAGCGCCGATCTGACACGAGCGGACGCCAGCGGTGCGGACTTTACGGGCGCAGACCTCACGGGCGTGGTGCTCGACCACACGTTGCTGACCGGCGCCAAAGGTCTCGCGTCGGCCAAAGGGCTCGACCGCGCCTCCGGCTACAAGGCCAAAGCGAGCCAGTAGGCACTTCTTCGTCCATGGCCGGTGCACTTGACGTCGCAACGTCGAGATGGCCGCCTAGCGAAGGGCGCGACCGATTCGGCAGCCATCCAGGAGACGACGTTGATCCGCCTGGCGTGCACCGTCGAGAGCTTCCGCATTGCCGGTCGGTTCGCCATCGCCCGCGGCGCCAAGACCGAAGCGCGCGTCGTCGTGGCGACGATCTCCGACGGACACAACACGGGGCGCGGGGAATGCGTACCGTACGCGCATTACGGCGAAACGGTCGAGGGCGTCGTTGCAGCCATCGAAGGAACCCGGTCGGCGCTGGAGGACTCGCCCGACAGAGCGCACCTGCAGGAGCTCCTTCCGGCAGGCGCGGCGCGCAACGCGGTCGATTGCGCTCTCTGGGACTACGAGGCCAAACGGACCGGCATGCCGGCTTGGCAACGCGCCGGCTTGGCTCCGCTCCGCCCTGTCACGACGGCTTTCACCATCTCCGTCGATGCGCCCGATGTCATGGCCGAGGCAGCCCGGCGCGCGGCTTGGCGCCCGTTGCTCAAACTCAAGCTGGCGGGCGCCGACGATGTCGCGCGCATCGAAGCCGTCCGCGCCGTCGCTCCGAATGCCACGCTGATCGTCGATGCCAACGAGGCCTGGGCCCCTGCCGATGTGGAAGCTCTCTTGAAGGTCTGCGCCGCCGCGAGGGTTGCTCTGGTGGAACAACCATTGCCAGCGAGTGACGACGCCCTGCTCGGACGTATCTACCGCGCCGTGCCGGTCTGCGCCGACGAGAGCGTGCACGATCGCCACAGCCTGGCCTCGCTGCGCGGACGCTACGATGCCGTGAACATCAAACTCGACAAAACCGGCGGGTTGACGGAAGCATTCGCCGTCGCGGAACACGCCGCGGCCCTCGGCCTGGACATCATGGTCGGCTGCATGGTCGCGACGTCCCTCGCCATGGCGCCGGCGCTGCTGCTGGCGCAACGGGCGCGGTATGTGGACCTCGACGGTCCCCTCCTGCTCGCCGCCGATAGGCCGGGCAGCCTCGCTTACGAAGGATCGACGGTTCATCCCCCGGCCGCGTCGCTTTGGGGCTAGCTCGCCGACTTGTGCGAGTTGCGGTCACCCTCCTGAAACCGAACCGTGGAAATGTGGGAAGGAGCCAGTTCCGTCATCGGCATGCCACAAGAATCTTATTTAGAGGCCGCTGGGCTCGGCCGAGGCACATGTGTCTCTGTAACCAAGCAAGGGTTGGGTGACTGACGAACCGGAAACACATCACTTCCGCACACTCTTCGTGTCCGACGCGCATCTCGGCAAGCGGGGAACTCAGGCTGATCTGTTCCTTGATTTCCTCCGCTACCATGGGGCGGACACGATCTTCCTCGTCGGTGACATGATCGACGGTTGGGCGCTCAAAGGCGGATGGTATTGGCCACAGTCGCACAACGATGTCGTGCAGAAACTGCTGCGTAAGGTTCGCAAAGGCGCGAGAGTCGTCTTTTTGCCGGGCAACCATGACGAGTTTGCCCGCGACTATCTCGGCATGAGCTTCGGCGGTATCGAGGTTCTCGACACGGTGGTCCACGACATGGCCGATGGGCGCCGCTTCCTGATCATCCACGGCGACCAGTTCGATATCGTAGTGACCAACGCGCGATGGCTCGCCCTCCTCGGTGACTGGGCCTATGAAGCCGCCCTGTCCTCGAACGTCTGGTTCAACAAAGTGCGCCGGGCTCTCGGTTTTTCCTATTGGTCGTTCTCGGCCTGGGCCAAGCTCAAGGTCAAGGACGCCGTCAAGTTCATCGGAACGTTCGAGAAGACGCTTGTCGAAGAGGCCCGCAAACGCGGCGCCCAGGGCGTTGTTTGCGGCCACATCCACCACCCCGTCATCCGCGAGATCGACGGGATCACCTATGTAAACACCGGCGACTTCGTCGAATCCTGTACGGCGGTCGCAGAACATTACGATGGCCGTCTCGAAATCATCACTTGGCAGGCGAAAGGCGGTGAACAACCGCAAGGTGTTTCGCGCGAGACCGGCTCCGTGATCAATCCTGTCGCGACCGCCATATAAGGTCGTCAGCGGCGCCCGTACCCGCTCAGGCGAACAGGATCAATTTTTCAGAAAGTGGAAGTTCGTCGAGCGCGGCCAGCGCGTCTAGACGAGCGTCGTCCGCATCAAGAGAGCGAAACCCTGAAGTCTCGCCGCCTCTCGACAGAGAAGCCGGCTCTTGCGGCGTTGGAGTGGAGCCCTCGGCCCTGGGCGGGTCGGGTTGGGGCGGTTCAGACGAGGGCGGTACGGGCTGCACCACCGCGACCCTGGGTGTTCGGGGCAACGCCGATGCACCCGGGGCGGCTCTCGGCAGCGCCGGCCCCCGCATCATGCCCGATACGGCGCGCGCCTCCTTCTCGACGGCGGCGGCGTAGCGTTCCTCGATGCCCGCTTCGCGCATGTCCATCGACAGCATGTCGAGTTGACCGGCAATTTCCTTAATGCGCTGCATCAGGAGACGGACCGATGGATCGGCCGGCGGCAAAGTCGCCTGCCCGGAAGCGACGACGCCCTCGATGCGACCAATCGCGTCGAGGAGCTGCCGCATCTCCGTCGCGCGGTTACGGCGCGCGAACTCGTTGAGAAACCATCGGCCACGGACCGTTTCAGTCACGGCCGCCTCGATGGCCTCGTAATTGACTTCGTTCATTCCCTGCGGGGGCGGCACCGTCGCCATGCACCCTCCAAATTCTCTCGAATCGAGCCCTGAACCATTTAGCAGGCCCGAGGTCCCCTGGCCTGCCTTTTCGCCATTCGTCCGCTTGCCCTTCGCGGCGGAAGCATGGCAAGGCCGGACCAATGCGCGCATCTGCGCGCCGACGAGAGCTGGAGGACCGCTCGATGCCGACCGATATCGAGATTGCGCGTGCCA
>CAXTFG010000086.1:0-13095 GCA_964243415.1 uncultured Beijerinckiaceae bacterium
CGGCAGAAATCCGGCGTCATGACGCGCAGCGCTTCCCAGGCGAACATCGAATTGTTCGTGATGCAATCTTCCGTTCCGCCGACCAGGGCGATGTCGACGATTCCGGCGCGGATCATTTGCAGACCCATGCCGATGGCCTGCGTCGAAGAGGAGCAGGCGGACGCGACCGCAAAACTCGGTCCTTGCAGCCCGTAACGCATGGAGAGATTGGCGGGGCAGGCACTCGGGATCAGCTTGGGCACAGTGAGAGGGTTCGGACGCGCGCTCGTCGTCAGGGACTGATAGATCCCGTCCTCGATCGTGGTCATGCCGCCGATGCCGGTCCCCACAAGCGTCGCCGCCCGCGGACCCAAGCGGGTGTCACGGGAAAAGCCAGCTTGGGCCATAGCTTCATCGGCGGCGACGAGCAGATATTGGCTGACCGGATCGCAGAACGGCAGGACGGATTTCTCGAGATGGGCTGTGGCCTCGAAGTCCTGGACCTGGGCGGCAATTTTGATGCGTCCGCGATAGGGGTGCGGGAATATGGGCGGGTTGATGCAGGCTCGTCCGTCCCGGGCGGCATGCCACAGCCGTTGGGCCCCCACGCCGGCGGCCGTCACCGCACCAATGCCGGTGACGACAACCTCGGTGCGTTCCTGCATCAGGCCTTCTGCTTTTCTTTGATGATGTAGTTCGCGATCGCGTCGATAAGGCCCTTCACGTCCTTGGCGTCGTGAAAGGGCCCGTCCATGGGGATGTAGACGTCGAATTTGTCTTCGATCGCGGTGAGGATCATGACGATGTCGATCGATTTGAGATCGAGGCTCTCGATGGTGGCATCGGGCGTGACCTTGTCACGGTCGATCATGCCTTCGGTCGCGATCGTGTCGACGATCTTGGCGACGAGTTCATCGTGGTCGATGGGCTCTTTTGCGCCCGGTGCCGCCTCCGCCGCCTGATCCTTCGTGTCCACCAATCGCTCCCAACTCGTCTTCCATGCGCCGCGATGAAGCGCACCCCCGCTCAAGATCGAAAAACCGATCTTGCTGCCCTTCCGGACCGGGCCGCTCGCGTCCGCAAAAAGCGAACCTCTGCCTAATCCAAACGGTGCTGGAAGGAAAGACCTCGGGCGTGAGGACGCCGAACGAGCGAGCGTCGCCTCCGGACTGGAAGGTGGGCCCTGCTATACGCCTTGCAGGACGCGCTCCACCGAGCCTTGAGCCGCGTCGGCAAGAATGCGCTTCAGTTCGGGGATGCACGACCCACAGTTGGTGCCGGCCTTGACCTTCTCACCGATGGCCGCCGCCGTACCCGCACCCTCGACGATCGCCTTGACGATGCGGCCGTGCGGAACACCGAAGCAGGCACAGACATTCGGGCCTTCGTCGGCCATCCCGTCCAGCCGTTTGCCTGACAGGATAACGCGACGCGACGCCCTGTCGATCGCGGGCGCTTTCCACGGCTCGGAGAGGATCGACCATTTCGGAGCAACCTCGGTGGAAGCGAGAAAGACTGCTCCGACGAGACGACCGCCGGCAAGAAGCGCCGTGCGCGAGATGCCGCGGCGTGCGTCGCTGTAAGACAACGTCTCATGTTCGACACCCAAGCCGCCTTTAAGCGCCGCGACGAGATCGGCACCGTCGCCGTTCGTGTCGACGCGTGCGGCATAGCCGTCCTCGATGGCGCTCCACGCCCAAAAGGTCGACCGCGGCAGGTAGAAGCGTCGACGCGACATGACGAACCCGGCGGATCGCATGATGACCGGGGCGATGGCGACCGGAGTCGCCTTCGAGTCGGGCTGCCCGGAGATGGGGTCGACGATGGCGTGGACGAGAGAACCCGTCCGCGCATCGCTCGCCGTCTCGTCAGTCCAATGGATCGGCACGAAGACGCTGCCACGTTCCTGCTTGTCGGTTATCGCGACGCGATAGGTGGCGGCCCCGTGATGGTTGGTGATCCGGGCGAGGCCGCCGTCGCTTAACCCGAAGCGGTCTGCATCCATCGGGTGCACCGACACGAACGGCTCGGTGATGTGACTGCCGAGGCGCGGCGAGAGCCCCGTACGGGTCATCGTGTGCCACTGGTCGCGAATGCGGCCGGTGTTGAGGAGAAGCGGAAACGAGACAGAAACCTGCTCGGAAAGCTGAGGCGGCGCTATGGCGACGAACTGCGCCCGGCGGGAAGGCGTAAAAAAACCCCCGTCCGAAAAGAAGCGCTTCGTCCCGAGGCCTATCGCCGGGGCCGGCCACTGGATCGGCGGCATTGTCGCGTACGATGACTCGTCGATCCCGGCCAGACGCCCGATGTCGAAGTCGCGCGTCCCCTCGTTCTCGAACGCGGACAGCCGGGCATGCTCGGAAAAGATCTCGCTCGCGTCAGCGTAGTCGAAACCGGCGAACCCGAGGCGATGCGCGACTTCCTTGACCGCCCACCAATCCGGTCTGGCCTCGCCGATGGGAGGGCTGAAGCGCCGCTGCCGTGTGATCCGGCGCTCGGAATTGGTGACGGTGCCGTCTTTCTCGCTCCAGCCCTGGCTCGGGAGATGGACGTGGGCGCCGCTGTTCAGGGTGTCGTTCGACGCGACGACCTCCGAGACAACGAAAAGATCGAGCTTTCGGAGGGCGGCACGGACGTCCAGCGCCTGCGGCAGGCTGACCGCGGCGTTCGTCCCCATGATCCATAGAGCCTTGATCGAACCGGCATCGATCGCCTTGATCATGTCGTTGATCATCAGCCCCGGCCTGTCCACCATGTTCGGCGCTTGCCAAAACCGGGCGACGCGGTCGAGCTCCGGCGGCGTGAACCCCATATGCGCGGCGAGCTGGTTCGACAGGCCGCCCACCTCGCGTCCGCCCATGGCGTTCGGCTGACCGGTGAGAGAGAACGGCCCCATGCCCGGCTTGCCGATGCGACCGGTGGCGAGATGGCAGTTGAGGATCGCGTTGACCTTGTCCGTTCCCTGCGCGGACTGGTTCACGCCCTGGCTATACAAGGTGACGACGCGTTCCGTCGTGGCAAACCGGCGGTAGAACCGCGTGATCTCCTCTGCGGGAAGACGCGTCCGCAACGCCGTGGCGGCGACATTGGGCGCGATCGCGCGCGCCGCGGCGACTGTCGCCTCGAAATTTTCCGTGTGCGCGTCGATGTAGCTCTGATCGAGATGCCCGTTGTCGACGAGGTAGACCAGCAGACCGGAAAAAAGAGCGGAATCCTGACCCGGCGCGATCGCGAGCTGCTGAGTCGCGGTCTCGGCGGTTGCCGTCCTACGCACGTCGACCGTGACGAGGGCGGCGCCGCGCGTCTCCTGCGCCTTCACCATGCGCTGAAACAGGACCGGGTGGCACCAGGCCGCGTTCGATCCGACAAGCACGAACAGATCGCCCTCGTCGAGGTCCTCGTAGCACCCGGGCACCGTGTCCGACCCGAACGCTCGCTTGTGGCCGGCGACGGACGACGACATGCACAGTCGTGAGTTCGTATCGACATTGGCCGAGCCGATGAAGCCCTTCATCAGCTTGTTGGGGACGTAATAGTCCTCGGTCAGGAGTTGCCCCGACAGGTAGAAGGCGACGGCTGACGGTCCGTGCCGTTCGATCGTGTTCTGAAGTCCCGCGGCGACGTGATCGAGCGCCGCTTCCCAGCTGGCCCGCTCGCCGTGGATCCTTGGATGCAGAAGTCGCGTCGCCGGATCGAGCGTCTCGCCAAGGGCCGACCCCTTCGAGCACAACCGTCCGAAATTCGAGGGGTGCTGCGGATCGCCTTCGACCGAGGCGCCGCCCTTGCCGTCGGGCGTCACCAGGACGCCGCACCCGACACCGCAATAAGGACAGGTCGTCCTGACCGCGTTCGCGATCACGATACCTTCCTCAATACACGTCAGCCTGGAAGCGACCGCTCTTCTTCAGGTTGGCAACGAAGCTCTTGGCCGCCGCCTCGTCCTGACCGCTTCCCTTGGCCACGACCTCGGTGAGGGTCTTCTCGACATCGCTCGCCATCCGCTTGGCATCACCGCAGATGTAGAAGTGAGCGCCCCGCTCGATCCAGGACCACAGATCGCTGGCTTCCTCGCGCATCTTGTCCTGGACATAGGTCTTCTTGCCGCCATCGCGCGACCACGCGAGAGAAAGCTTCGACAACGTCCCGTCCTGGAGGAAGTCCTCCATCTCCTCCTCATAAAAGAAGTCGGCGGCGCGGCGCTGGTGGCCGAAGAACAGCCACGCGCCACCGTTCGCGTTATGCGCCTTGCGATCGTGAAGGAATGCGCGGAACGGTGCCACGCCGGTCCCGGGCCCGACCATGATAATCGGCGTATCCGGCGATTGCGGCAGGGCGAAATTGTGCGCCCGCTGCACGTAAGCCTTGAGCTTCGCGCCGGGCGCGAGCCGTTCGGCAAGCCACGACGAGGCGACGCCCCGGCGCGTCCGCTGCCCGACGACGTAGCGCACGTGATCCACCGTCAACGTCACCTGCCCCGGTGTCGCATTGTGCGACGACGAGATCGAATAAAGACGCGGCTGTAGCGGATCCAACGCCTCGACGAACGCCTCCGGATCGGGCCGGAGACCGGGAAACTTGTCCAGGACGCCGAGCACGTCAAGCGTGGCGACGTCGCCATCGGGATCCTCGCCCTTGGCGAGCAGCTTGGCCTTTTGTCGGCGCTCACCGCCGGTGATGTAGGAGACGAGATCGAACAACGCGTCGGGCGCCATGCCGAGCGAGGCTTCGCTGGTCAGAAAATCGACCAGCGTCTTGTCGCCGACCGGAAACTCACGCGGCGCCCCGATCGCCGCGATCACGCGCTCGACCAGTTCGGGATCGTTGCTCGGGAACAGCCCGAAGCTGTCGCCGACGACGTACTCGATGCCGGCTTCGCTGAGATCGATCTCGATATGAAAGGTCGATTTCTCGGACTCGCTCATGTTCAGGCGGCGACACGACTGGAAGACGACGTCGACCGGCGCCGAGCGCGCATAGCCCGGCTTTGCATCTTCCTTGGGGGCCGCGGCAGCGGCTGTGGCCTCGGCTTTCGGCGGCGGCGCGTCACCGATGTCTGCCATCAGCTCCTTGACCTTGCGCGCGGTCTCCTTGCCGCCCGGGACGCAGAGATTGAGCCGCGCTTCCGCCCCCTCGACGATGGCCTTGGAGTAGTTGTGGCAATCATAGCCGCACTGGCCGCAGTCCTGCTGCGCCATCGCCGCCATCATGCGGCGCTGAATCGGTTTGCCGTCGGCGAGCTTCATCCGGTCGTCGAGCGGCATCGCCGGGTCGTGCCAGGGCGCATCCTCGTCCTCCGCCGCCATGCCGGCGGCGTCGGCGCTGATGGGCTGGGCGTCGCCGGCCTGGGGGGCGACGAACCCGGCGAAAAAGCCGTTCAGCCAAGCCCGCTGTTCCGGCGAGAACGGTGCGTTTTCAGGGATAAAGGGCGCCACGTTGGGCGTCGGGGCCTGAAACGTCATCCCTCAAACTTTCTCGGCAAGCTCTTTCAGCACCTCGACATCGCGAGCGCTGGTGAAAGCATAAAAGGTCTCTTCGGGACCGGACCGGTTGGCGAGGTAGGTCTTGAGCAATCGCTCGACGACCTCGGGCGCATCGACGGCCGACACCTTGGGGTAGATTTCCCGCCCGATCGCCGCCTGGTCGGAGAAGCCGCCTCCGACAAGGATGTCGTAGCCATCCACCGTATCCCCGTCCTCGTTGATCGGCACCTTCGCCCCGATAAGGCCGATGTCGCCAATGTAGTGCTGCGCACAGCTGTTGTGGCACCCGGTCAGATGGATGTTCACCGGCGTATCGAGTGCGATCCGCGGTTCAAGAAATGCCGCGATCTCCTCGGCGTTCAGCTTGGTCGGCGATGCTGCGAATTTGCAGCCCTGGGAGCCGGTGCAAGCGACGAGCCCCGCGCGGATCGAGGACGCCCGCCACTCCAACCCCGCGGATTCGATCCGGTGCTTCGCCGCCTCGATCTTGTCGTCGGCTATGCCGGAAATGAGCAGGTTCTGCCAAACCGTGAGACGGATGTCGCCGTCGCCGAGGTCCCGCGCGATAGCCGCGAGTTCGTGCATCTGCTCGACCAGCATCTTGCCGACGGGCAGCACGATGCCGACGTAATTTAGCCCTGGCTGTTTCTGCGGATGAACGCCAACATGGCCTTGCCGGTCCGGGATCGGCCGGGGCTCGACGAAGGTGCCGTCGACCCGTGGGAGCTTCCACCCGAGCTTTTCTTCGACGGCGGCGAGAAACCGGTCGAAGCCCCAATCGTCGAGCACATACTTGAGCCGTGACTTGGTGCGGTCCGTCCGATTGCCGGCGTCGATGAAGACGCGCACGATCGCGTCGGCGACCTTCGTGGCGTCGCCCGGCTTCAAGATCACGCCGGTGTCGCGCGCGAGGTCCTTGTGGCCGCTGATCCCGCCCAACGCGAGGCGGAAATACACGCCGGGATCGAGCCCCGCGCCTTCCTTCACGCAGACGGCCTGGAAACCGATGTCGTTGGTGTCCTCGAGCGTCGCGATCGGACCCCCGCCGTCGAACGCGACATTGAACTTGCGCGGTAGGCCGTACATCAAGCGGTTTTCGAGAATGTGGAAGTGCCACTCGCGGGCGTAGGGCCTGGTGTCGAGCAATTCGTTCGGCGCGATCCCCGCTGTGGCGTCGCCGGTCACGTTGCGGATATTGTCCGCGCCTGACCCCTTCGAGCACAAACCCAAGTCGACGATGCTCTCGATGATCTCGACCCCGTTCCGGGCAGGTATCTCGCGCATCTGCAAATTCGCGCGCGTCGTCACGTGCGCGAAACCGCCGGCGCAACGCTCCGCCAGATCGGCGACGCCGGCAAATTGCCAGTGCTTCAGGATGCCGTTGTGGATCCGCAGGCGGCACATATAGGCGTCCTGCGCGGGCGACACGTAGAACAGACCATAATAGCGCCAGCGGAAATTGTCGGGTGGCTTGGGAAACTCGTCCTTGGCAGCTTGCTCCTTCAGCCGATTGTAAGCGTCGAAGGGATGTTGCTCCCTCTTCCATTTTTCCTGGTCGGCGAGCTTCTTGCCCTCTTTCTCGAAACGGGCTTGCGCGGCCGCGTGGGCCGCATCTGGGCCGCTCGGGACAGCGGCCGCGGGCACGGCCGCGTTCGACTTGACGCGGCCGACTTGAATCCCCGACGTAAACCCTTCGAGGTAGCGCTTCTGTTCGGCCGAAAACTCGCCGTCCATGCCCTGTCCTTCAACTATGCTATCAGCCGCGATCGACGCAGACCGTCTCCGGCTCGGATCTCGACATCGCCCGTCGTCGCGTGTGGGATCAAGACGTCATCAGCAGCAAAACGTATGCCGGTCAAACGGCGCAAAGCTGCGACGTCGTTGCTGCGCCCGACCGCGCTTTGCCGAACGGGAATGGCGGCAAAGCAAACCCGCGCCGTTCAGCCCGCTTCTTGGCGCCTGGTCCGACCTAAACACCAGGCTCCGCAGCCGCCTCTCTGGTCGCGATCGCGCGACCAAAGATGAGGTCGTCGCGTATGTCGTCGACCGGCGTCCCGGTCCTGATCAGGTCGAGGTACCAGAGGCCGTCCGCGGTATCGCCGTAGAGCACCGCCCCCGTGACCTTGCCGTCGTCGAGGACAATCTTCTTGTAGACGCTTTGACCGAGGTCTTCGTAGATGAGGGCTTCCTTGCCGTCGCCGATGAAGTCCCCGGCGGAAAACAGCGACACCCCGGATACTTTGAGGTTCGTCGCGAGGATCGATCCCTCGTAGGCCGCGGCACGATCGCCGGCGAGAGTGCGGGCAAGGGCGCGCGCCTGCTCGTAGGCCGGCTCCACCAGACCGTAAGCGACGCCACGGTGCTCGGCGCATTCACCGAGCGCATAGATGCTCGGGTCCGAGGTCTGCATCTGGTCGTTGATGAGGATCCCGCGTTTGCAGTCCAGGCCGGCTTCTTTGGCGAGGTCCGTGTTGGGGCGGACACCGACGGCGCAGACGACGAGATCGGCCGGAATCACGCGACCATCGGCCAGTTCGAGCGCCTCGACCTTGTCGGTGCCAACGACTTTCGTCGTGTTGGCGCCCAGAATGATCTCGCACCCTTTGGACTCGATCGCCTCCTTGAGAAGCAATGCGGCGGGATCATCGAGCTGGCGTTCCATCAAGCGAGACCCGAGGTGCAACAGCGTCACGTTCACGCCCGCTTTGACCAGTCCGTAGGCGGCCTCAAGCCCGAGCAGGCCGCCGCCGATCACCACGGCCGGGCGCCCCGGCGATACGCCGTTGAGCATGCGGTCGACGTCGCCCATCCAGCGGAAAGTGATCACGCCCGGCAGCGTCATCCCCGGTGTCGGTAGCGTCACAGCGTGCGAGCCCGTGGCGATCACGAGCTTGGAATAGGCGAGTTGGGCACCGCCTTGCATCGTGACCGACCGACGTTGCCGATCGATCGACAGCACCGCCTGGCCAAATACGTTGGTGATCCCCTGCTTTTCCCACCAGACGCGCGGTTTCAGCTCGATGTCGTCGGCGGCCACTTCGCGCGCCAGCAACGACGAGAGAAGAACACGGTTGTAGGCGCGCCTCGGCTCGTCCCCGATGAGGATTATGGAATAACGGCCGAGAGCGTGTGTGCTCAGCTCTTCCGACAGCTTGGTGCCGGCCATACCCTGACCGATAATGATGAGAGGTTCGCTCATTGCTTCGTTCTGTTGGAGCAAAACTCGACTTGCGGCAATGCACCCGCCGCCGCACGAACCAACACGCGACGCAATTCGTTGCGAACCGTCATCTCTTTCAGCAGCAATCAAAGGTGCGCGATGCGCCATTTTGCAATTTGCCTTTCATTCCTTCTCGCGATGGCGCCTGTGACGACAGCGGCAAGCGCTGACGAACTCGGTTCGCTCAGGTGGAAGGCGCGGCCCGTGATCGTCTTCGGCGATGCGCCGGACGCCCCGCGGGTCGCCCGGCAGCTGGCGGCGTTCGAGCGTCTATCGGCCGGCCTCCGCGATCGCGACATCCGTGTGCTTCAGGAGAGCCGAGCCGGCGGCGCGCTGCGGCGACGGCTCGCCATTGCGGACGCCGGCTTCGCGGTCGTGCTCGTCGGCAAGGATGGCGAGGTCAAGAAGGTGTGGCGCGACGTCGTCGAGCCGAGACAGCTCTTCGCCCTCATCGACGCGATGCCGATGCGACGGGAGGAGATGCGAACGAGCCGCTGACGACAGCGCTCGCTCCCACACGGGCAGTGCTTGACTTGGCCCTATATGCCACCGCTGTATGCGAACGGGCATAACGGCGACGGGGTTGGGCGGTATGGCTGGCAAGGGTTCGATTGCTTTTCTGGGTTTGTTTCTGGCCTCCGCACTGCTGGCGACTCAGCCGGCCGTCGCAGCCGACGGGCCCGTTGTGTTCGCGGCCGCAAGCATGAAGACAGCCCTCGACGCCATCGCCGCAAAGTTCGCTGCCAGTACCGGTGAGAAACCGATCATCTCTTACGCATCGTCGGGCGTCCTGGCCAAACAGATTGAAGCGGGCGCTCCGGCCGACCTTTTCATTTCCGCTGACGAGAAGTGGATGGGCTATCTCGCCGACAAGGGCGCGATCAAGCCTGAGACTCGCCAGACGCTCCTTGGCAACACCCTCGTCCTGGTCGAGCCGGCGAACACCTCGACGAAGCTGAAGATCGGCCAGGGATTCGATCTCGCCGGAGCACTCGGGGATGGCAAGCTCGCCGTCTGCACCGTGTCGTCCTGTCCGGCCGGCATCTACGGTAAGGAAGCGTTGGAGAAGCTCGGCGTCTATAAGGCGATCGAGCCGAAGCTCGCCCAGGCCGAGAACGTCCGCGCGGCCCTGCTCCTCGTAGCCCGCGGCGAAGCGAAGTTCGGCATCGTCTACGCGACGGACGCCAAGGCCGAACCCAAGGTCAAGGTTGTCGACGTCTTTCCAGAGGACTCGCACGCGCCGATCGTCTACCCTGTCGCCGTCACCAAGGACTCGAAGAGACCCGATGCCGTCGCGCTCGAGGCCTTCCTGCACGCGCCCGAGTCGGTGGACATTCTGAAGCAACAGGGCTTCACGGTCATGGCGAAGTAGCGCGACCGCGTGCCGAGTTCGGGCGTGCTGGGATTGTCGGCCGAAGACTGGACCGCCGTCGAGCTCTCGCTCCGCATCGCCGTCGTCGCGACCGCGGCGAGTTTTCCGCTCGGGGTGGCTGTTGCCTACGCGTTGGCGCGCTGGCGTTTTCCCGGCAAGGCGCTCGTCAACGGCCTGGTCCATCTGCCGCTGGTGCTGCCGCCCGTGGTGACGGGCTATGTGCTGCTCTTGACGTTCGGACGACGTGGGCTGCTCGGCGGAGCCCTCGCCGACATCGGGATCGTCCTGTCGTTCCGCTGGACGGGAGCGGCCCTCGCCTGCGCGGTCATGGGGTTCCCGCTGATGGTGCGCGCCATGCGGCTGTCGTTCGAGGCCATCGACACCCGGCTCGAGGCCGCGGCCGGCACGCTCGGGGCCAATGCGGCTTGGCGGTTCGCGCTGATCACCTTGCCGCTGGCGATACCCGGCCTGATCACCGGCTCGATCCTCGCCTTCGCCCGCGCACTCGGCGAATTCGGCGCCACCATCACCTTCGTCTCGAACATCCCCGGCGAGACCCAGACCATCGCCGCGGCGATCTACACGGATGTGCAGAATCCGGACGGCGACGCCGGCGCCTTGCGCCTGACCCTCGTGTCGATCGTGATCTCGCTCGCGGCCGTGATCGCCTCAGACCTGTTGCAGCGTAGCGCCGAACGCCGCCTGTCGACCGCCGGCTGATGCTCGACGTGGTGCTGAAACGGACGGTGCCGGGCTTCTCGCTCGACATCGCTTTCCGAAGCGACGCCGGGATCACGGCCCTGTTCGGCCGGTCCGGCTCCGGCAAGTCGATGACACTCGGCCTCATCGCCGGGCTCAGCAGACCGGATCAGGGCCACGTTCGCGTCGACGATGTCGTCCTTCTCGACACCGCCCGGGGCATCCGTGTGCCGGTGCATCGGCGCCGCATCGGGCTGGTGTTCCAGGATGCCCAGCTCTTCCCCCACCTGAGCGTGCGCCGCAATCTTCTGTTCGGTCGGTGGTTCGCCGGGCGGCGCGCGGACGGCATCGCCTTCGATCAGATCGTCGGCACCTTGGGCCTGGACGCCGTCCTCGAGCGCCATCCAGGGCTTTTGTCCGGCGGAGAACGGCAGCGCGTCGCCATCGGGCGCGCGCTGATGGCCAACCCTCGCCTGCTGCTGTTCGACGAACCGCTCGCCGCGCTCGACCGGCAGCGCAAGCTCGACATCCTGCCCCTGATCGAGCGGCTGCGCGACGAGTTCGCGATCCCGATCGTCCATGTCTCTCATGCCATCGAAGAGGTCGTACGGCTCGCCGCAGAAGTGGTCGTGCTCGACGGCGGACGCGTCACCGCGAGTGGGACGCCCGAGGCCGTATTCGGGGCGATGCGCGGCAGCGACGCGCGCTTTGGCCGCGCGTCTCTCATCACGACGACGGCGGGCGAGCATGACGAGGCTTTCGGTCTCACGGCCCTCGACCACCCGGCCGGGCGACTCTGGCTGGCGGGATCGGCAGGCCGGCCCGGCCGCGCCGTGCGCGCGCTCGTCTATGCCACCGATGTCACCTTGGCGCCGGGCGAGACGGGCCCACTGTCCATCCGCAGTGCCCTCGCGGGCCGCATCACCGCAATCGAAGACGATGGCCCGCTGGCCGCCGTCGTCGTCGAATTGCGGGGGAGCGGTTCTCTCGTCGCTATGGTGACGCGGCGAGCGCTGCACGACCTTGGGCTCGCGGTCGGCTCGCCGGTGAACGCCTTGGTCAAAACGGTGGCGCTGGACGAAGGCACGGTGCCGGGCAACTCGGTCGCGCCCACGAGGTGATGCAGCCGAACGTCGCCTTGATCCAAGGGCGCCACAGCTCTGTCGATGTGTGCCGTTACGTCACGGCGTGGTATCCGACCCTTGATTTCCATCAACCTCCCGAGGTCCCCAGCATGAGCCTTCCAGCGACGCTTCGAGACGTCTCCGGTCTGTCGAAGACGGCTCCCGGCCTCAAGGGCTCGGCGCTGGTCATGATCGACTTGCAGAACACCTATCGCGAGGGAGTGATGCGCCTTGTCGGTGTCGAGCCGGCGATCGTCGAGGCGCAGAAGCTGCTGCGTCGCGCACGAGACGCGGGCGTGCCCGTCTTCCACGTCCAGCACGATGCGGGACCCGGCTCGCCTTACGACCTCGCCACCTCGATCGGGACGATCAGTGCCGAGGTGGCTCCGGAGGACGGCGAGGCCGTGATCGTAAAGAAATACCCGAGCGCCTTCGTCGGCACGGATCTGGAGGCGCGGCTCCAGGCAGCAGGCGTCAAGAACGTCATCCTGGCCGGCTTCATGACGCACATGTGCGTGAATTCGACCGCTCGCGGCGCTTTCAATCTCGGCTTCAATCCGACCGTCGTAGCTGCCACCACGGCGACCCGCGACCTGCCCGCCGTCGACGGCTCCATCGTCGCGGCGGACGCCTTGCAGGCTGCAAGCCTCGCCGCCCTTGCCGACCTGTTCGCCGTCGTGGTAGCGCGAGAAAGCGATATCCGCAGCTGACGAAAGCGGTTCGCGCGCAACGGCGTTGTGCCGCTGAGGAGTTGTTGTCGTATGGCCGTCGCGAACACGTCCGGTCCCATGCCGGTTGAATCGACCCGGCGGGATTTTCTGTTCATCGCAACGGGCGCGGTCGGAGCGGTGGGCGCCGCCAGCATCGTCGTTCCCCTCGTCAGTCAAATGGAACCCGACGCCAAGGTGATCGCTGCAGGGGCGCCGATCGATGTCGACGTCAGCGCGATCGCGCCGGGCCAACAGATCTTGGTGAAGTGGCGCGGCCACCCGATCTTCATCGTCAACCGGCCACCCGAAGCCTTGAAGACGCTCGAAGATCCTGCGCTCGTCGCCAGGCTTTCCGATCCCGATTCGAAGATCTTGCAGCAGCCGGACTATGCGTCGAACTTCCATCGCTCCGTGAAGCCGGAGTACCTCGTCCTCGTCGGCGTCTGCACCCACCTCGGCTGCATCCCGAGCTTCCAGCCCGACAAGGGCGAAGTCGACGCCAGCTGGGTCG
>CAXTFG010000087.1:0-12781 GCA_964243415.1 uncultured Beijerinckiaceae bacterium
GACGATGCCGATGTCGACGTTGCGCTGCTTGAAGATGCGGTTCTCGATGAAGAGGCTGGTGAGGTCGTCCAGCACCTGGGGGAAGGTCTCGCACCAGGCACCGATGTCCTCGATCAGCTTCTTCGGGCAGTCGATATGGACGCCCCCGGGGCGGAAATAATTGGCGTGAAGCCGAGCGCCGGAGGCGCGCTCGTAGAAGACCATCAGCTTCTCGCGCTCCTCGAAACCCCACAGCGGCGGCGTCAGCGCGCCGACGTCGAGCGCCTGCGTCGTGACGTTGAGCATGTGACCGAGGATGCGGCCGATCTCGCTGTAGAGCACGCGGATGAGCTGGGCGCGGCGCGGCACCTCGATGGCCATCATCTTCTCGATGGCGAGGCAGAAGGCATGCTCCTGATTCATCGGCGCGGTGTAGTCGAGCCGATCGAAATACGGGATGTCCTGGAGATAGGTGCGCGCCTCCATCAGCTTCTCGGTGCCGCGATGCAGGAGACCGATATGCGGGTCGACGCGCTCGACGATCTCGCCATCGAGCTCAAGCACCAGGCGCAGGACGCCGTGCGCCGCCGGGTGCTGCGGTCCGAAATTGATGGAGAAATTGCGGACCGGCGGCGCGACCGTTTGGACGCCCATGTCTTCGGGTAGGGGTGCGCTCTTGGTCATCGCTGACCCTCCTGCGTGCCGGCCTTCTCGTCGCCCGGCAGCACGTACTGGCCCGACCCTTCCCACGGCGACAGGAAATCGAAGGAGCGGAACGCCTGATTCAAATTGACCGGCTCGGTCACGACGCGTTTCTGCTCGTCGTCCCAGCGCACTTCGACGTAGCCCGTCATCGGAAAATCCTTGCGCAGGGGATGACCCTCGAAGCCGTAATCGGTGACGAGCCGGCGCAGGTCGGGGTGACCGGAGAAATGCACGCCGAACAGGTCCCACACTTCGCGCTCGTACCAATTCGCGGCGGGATAGACGTTGGTCAGCGACGGCACCGAGGTGCGCTCGTCAGTCTCGACCTTGAGCCGGATGCGACGGATGTACTTGGGCGACAGTAGATGCGTCACAATGTCGAACCGCTTCTCGCGTTCGGGGTAATCGACCGCGGTCAGGTCGATGAAGCACACGAAACGGCAGAGCGCATCGTCGCGGAGAAAGGTCACGGTCTCGACGAAACGCGCGATATCGATCGTGAGCGCGAGCTCGTCATAGGAGATGACTTGGTTCAAGACGGCGCCCGGCAGCGACGACGCGACATGCTCGCCGAGCGCCTTGAGGTCGTCCACGGTTTTCGCGGCGACCTGTTTCGCGGCTGTATCTTTCGTAGCGGCATCTTTTGCAGCGACGTTCATTCAGAAAAGCCTTTCGCAGGGCGCGCGAAACGCGCCGCCTCATCGAGAGCCTTACCGCTCGATCGTTCCAGTGCGGCGGATCTTCTTCTGGAGAAGAAGGATGCCGTACAGAAGGGCCTCGGCCGAGGGCGGACAGCCGGGGACGTAGATGTCCACGGGCACGATGCGGTCACAGCCGCGCACGGTTGAGTAAGAATAGTGGTAGTAGCCGCCGCCGTTCGCGCACGATCCCATGGAGATCACGTAGCGCGGCTCCGGCATCTGGTCGTAGACCTTGCGCAGAGCGGGCGCCATCTTGTTGGTCAGCGTTCCGGCGACGATCATCACGTCGGACTGCCGCGGCGAGGCGCGCGGCGCGAAGCCGAAACGCTCGATATCGTAGCGCGGCATCGAGGCCTGCATCATCTCGATGGCGCAGCAGGCGAGCCCGAATGTCATCCACATTAGGGAGCCAGTACGCGCCCAGGTAATGAGGTCGTCGGCCGAGGTGACGAGGAAGCCGCGATCGGCCAATTCGTCATTCAGCGTGAGGAAATACGGATCCGTCGAGGGATCGACGGCGCCGGGATGGACGACGCCCTTGGCCGGCGCAGGCGCCGTATGCGGGGCCGTCGAGATCACTCCCATTCGAGAGCTCCCTTCTTCCATTCGTAGACGAAACCAACTGTCAGCACACCGAGAAACACGATCATGGACCAGAACCCCAGCACGCCGATCCGCTTGAACGCGGCAGCCCAAGGAAACAGGAACGCGACCTCGAGATCGAAGATGATGAACAGCAACGAGACGAGGTAGAATCTAATATCGAATTTCATCCGTGCATCGTCGAAGGCGTTAAAGCCGCACTCGTAAGCCGAGAGTTTCTCCGGATCCGGAGACTGGTAGGCAACGATGAACGGCGCTACGAGAAGCGCGCCGGAGATGATCGCCGAAATCGCTACGAAGACGACGAGTGGAAGATAGTCGCCCAGAATACTCTGCATCGCCCCGCCGAGGTCGCGAGCACCCGCTCGCAATTAAGATCGATTCCAAATTCGCTTGGTGACCCGTAACGTAGGGTCCCAGGCGTAGCAAGCAACGTGACAAGCCGCCGGACCTTCCGTCGCACGATTTAGAAACGGTAATCAGGTGATGCAACCGGCGACGCTGACCCTCGGATTTCTGATCGTATTAGTCGCGGTCGTGCTGTTCGCGGCCACCGTGCACGCGGCGGCGCAATACCAGCGCGCCGTCGTGTTCCGGCTCGGCCGCTACAGTCGCACGGCCGGTCCAGGCCTTTACTTCACGCTCCCCTTAATCGAATGGCGGACGATGACCGACCTGCGGATCCTGACCACGGCTGTGGACCCTCAGGAGACGATCACGCGCGACAACGTCCCGATCAAGATCGAGGCCGTGATTTGGCGTCGAACAGTCAATCCCGAAGCCTCGGTGATCGAGGTCGCGGATGTCGGCGACAGCGTCGTGCAAGTCGCGGTCACGGCGCTGCGCAACGTCATCGGCCAGCACTCGCTCGACGAGGTCCTGAAATCGCAAGACGCGATCAGCGCCGCACTTCAGGAGCACATCGACACCGTGACGGAACCCTGGGGCGTCAAGGTCGAGCGCGTGCAGATGAAGAACGTCGAGATCCCGAACTCGATGCAGCGCGCCATGGCCCAGGAAGCGGAAGCGCTTCGCGAGAAGCGGGCGCGCTTGATCAAGGCCGAGGCGGAAGTCGAGGCGGCGAGCCTACTGCGTCAAGCCGCCGAGATCATCATGATCAACCCTGCGGGGCTCGAACTGCGCCGGATGCAGATGATCCAGGAAGTGGGCGCCGAACAGAACACCATGACCATCATCATGATGCCGAGCGAGTTCGTGGACATGGCCCGCGCGTTCGCGACGAAGGACCGCTGACGCTCAGAAGTGGAGCTTGAGGCCGACGGCGGCCCCGGTCCCGGCTGCCTCGCCGTTGTAGTTCTGCACGCGCGTCCGCTCGGCCGTGTCGTTGGCCCCGTTCCACTTCAAGCCGAAACTGATCGGATTGGCAGGCGTCGTTGCATTGCGGCGTGCAGCCGAGAACGGAAGTGATGTTGGCGCGGACGAGGGCTGCGGGAGAGCGTCTGCCTTTGTAGGAAGCGATCCCGTCTTGCGAGCACGGGTCTTTGCGGCTTTGGCAGGCCTCGTCTTGGCTGCGGCGGGCACCGCCGAGGGCTCATGCAACGGACCCTCTTGAGCCGAGGCCAGCCGCCACGTCACAGGCGCGGCCGCGATCGCGAACGCCAGGCCTATTCTCCCCATTAGTCGCATCGCTCGTCCTCCGACCGGTAACGGGACGCCTGATCACGACGGTATTATGGCAGCAGGAACGTTCACGTCGTCTGGATCGTCCCGCGAAGCTCTGTCAGGCCCTCGATTCGTCGTTAGGCCGCGCTCCGCGAGCAGAACCTGCCCGGTGACGGCGCGACTGTTCAAGCCGCGCCCGTGCCGGCGACCTTCGGCAGCTTAGCGCCGGCGTCGAGGTCGGCCTCGATCTCCTCAAGGCTCCTCCCGCTCGTCTCCGGCACCCAGCGCCAGACGAAGGCGATAGCGAGCCCGGTCAGCCCGGCGAAAAGGCCGAAGGTGCCGCCCGGCGTCACCAGCCGGAGCAGGTCGAGAAAGACGAGCGCGACGACGAGGTTCGATCCCCAATTGGCCACGCTAGCCACGCTCATTCCCTGGCCGCGGAACGCCAGGGGAAAGATCTCGGCGATAAGCAGCCAGAACACGGGACCGAGTCCCAGTGCGAACCCGCCGACGTAGGCGGCAAGCGCCAAGCCCGTGATGGTTCCGAGGCGCTGCGGCTCCCCTGTTACGAACGCTCCCGTCAGGATCACGAGGCAGGCAGCCATCGCCACGAGACCGCCGAGGAGGAGCTTACGCCTCCCGACCCGGTCGATGAGAAGCAGCGCCGCCACTGTCATGAGCACGTTGACGAGCCCGATTCCCGCGGTGGCGAGGATGGCCGCCGCGTTCGAGGCGAAGCCTGCCTGCTTGAGGATGGCGGGTGCGTAATAGATCACAGTGTTGATCCCGGTGACCTGCTGGAAGACGGCCAATCCCACGCCGACGATAAGCGGCGTGCGCGCCCGCGGCGCCGCGAACAGTGCCCGGAGCGTCGCCGCCGAGCGATCGACCTGAATGTCGCGTTTCAGCCGATCCATCTCGGCGTCGAGGGCGGCGGCGGGTCGCGCGTGCAAACGTCCCAGCACTTCCCGCGCCTCGTCCCAGCGCTCGTGCGCCGCGAGCCATCGCGGGCTTTCGGGCAGCAGCAGCATGCCAAACCCCAACATGACACCGGGAACGGCGCCGAGTCCCAGCATCCAGCGCCACGTCCCGGGCACGTCCGTCATCGCGTAGTCGACGAGGTACGAGCCGAGAATGCCGAACGTGACGCAGAACTGGTTCAGCGATACGGCCATGCCGCGCTTATCGGCGGGCGCCGTCTCCGAGAGGTAGAGCGGAGTCAGCATGGACGCGACGCCGATCGCGATCCCGAGCAGGAAGCGTGCGGCGATGAGCATCGAGACCGCGACCGACGCCGCGCTGAGCAGCGAACCCGCCGCGAAGAGCGCGGCCATGGCGATGATGAGGCGCTTGCGGCCGTAGCGGTCCGTCAGCAGGCCTCCACCCGCGGCGCCGACCATGGCCCCAACAAGAACGCTGCTCGTGACAATGCCCTGCATCGTCGGCGACAGCCCGAAAGCATCCTTGATGAAAAGAAGCGCGCCGGAGATGACACCGGTGTCATAGCCAAACAGCAAGCCGCCGAGCGAGGCGATGGCGGCGACAAGACGAAAGCGCATGGATGCTGCAGCCGCGAGCGGAGCGCGATCTTAGCCGATCGATAGGACGCCGCCAGCCGCTGCGGTGGACCGATCGGCTTCAGGCGTGGGAGTGATGTGCCGCCTCGTCCAGCATCGCGGGCTTGATCGATACGGACTCGCCGCAGCCGCAGGCCGAGATCTGGTTCGGGTTCTTGAAGGTGAAGGTGGAAGACAGCTTGGTCGTCTCGAAATCGAGCTGCGTGCCGAGCAGGAACATGAGCGCCTTGGAATCGACGAGCAGCGTCACGCCCTTGTCCTCGACGACTTCATCCAAAGGCTGCTTCTCCTCGGCGAATTCGACGGTGTAGGACATCCCGGCGCAGCCGCCGTTCTTCACGCCGACGCGCAGGCCGATCACCGGGCGATCGGCGTTCGCGATGAGGGTGCGCGCACGCTCAGCCGCGACATCGGTCATGCTCATCACGGCGAAACGGGAACGGGCCATTGTAAAAACTCCTGATCGCAATATGGGCGATCACGACAGCTTGGGGAAGACTAGGTGCTATTCGTTAGAACATGTCCAACGAGATGCGCGCTTCGTCCGACATTCGTCCCTGGTCCCACGGTGGGTCGAAAACGAGTTCCACGGTCGACCCCATCGCCCCCGGGACGCCGCTGACCGCCTCCTCGACCGATTGTACGATGTCGCCCGCGACCGGACACCCCGGCGCGGTCAGCGTCATCTGGACAGCGATCAGCCGATTGTCCGGCACGTCGACCTTATAGATGAGACCGAGTTCGTAGATATCGCAGGGGATCTCGGGATCGTACACCGTCTTGCACGCGGCGACGATCTCGT
This sequence comes from uncultured Beijerinckiaceae bacterium, assembly GCA_964243415.1. Classification (GTDB taxonomy): domain Bacteria; phylum Pseudomonadota; class Alphaproteobacteria; order Rhizobiales; family Beijerinckiaceae; genus RH-AL1. The sequence continues at coordinate 5,991 of CAXTFG010000087.1, forward strand.
CCTGCAGACGTGTCTTCTCGGCTTCGTCGATCGCCCCATCAAAGGTCCAGGTCGGCGCGTTCGGGAGGTCGAGAGCGTCGTCGGTGGTAGCGGTCATGCCGGTGTTCCCTGGTGCCAGCAGATTACGCGAAGAGGCCTTCCGCCTTACGGAGAGCCTCGACGAGCTTATCCACCTCTTCGAAGGTGTTGTACATCGCGAAAGAGGCGCGGCATGTGGAGGTCACGCCGAAGCGCTTTAGCAGCGGCATCGCGCAATGCGTGCCGGCGCGCACCGCCACTCCCGATCGATCGATGATCGTGGCGACGTCATGCGCGTGGGCGCCTTTCATCTCGAACGAGACGATCGCGCCCTTGCCCGGCGCCTTGCCGAAGATCTTCAGCGAGTTCATCTCGCCGAGCCGGTCCATGGCATAATCGCCGAGCGCTTTCTCGTGCATTGCGATCTTCTCGCGCCCGACCGCGCGCATGTAGTCGAGCGCGGCGCCGAGCCCGACGGCCTCGATGATCGGCGGCGTCCCGGCCTCGAAACGGTGCGGGGGATCGTTGTAGGTGATCGCTTCCTGGGTCACCTCGCCGATCATCTCGCCGCCGCCGAGGAACGGCGGCAGCCTCTCCAGCCACGGCTTTTTGGCGTAGAGCACGCCGATGCCCGTCGGCCCGTAAAGCTTATGGCCGGTCATGACGTAAAAGTCCGCGCCGTGATCCCGCACATCGTTCTCGAGATGCACCGCTCCCTGCGAGCCGTCGACGAGCACCGGAATGCCGCGCTCGTGCGCGAGCTTCACGATCGCCTTGATGGGCAAAACGGTACCGGTGACATTGGACATCTGCGTCACGGCGATCATCTTGGTCCGCGGCGTGATCGCCTTGGCGATATCGTCGGCGGTGATCACACCGTCCTCGTCGCAATCCACCCATTTCAGCACTGCGCCCTTGTGCTCACGCAGGAAGTGCCAGGGGACGATGTTGGCGTGGTGCTCGAGGATCGTGAGGAGGATCTCGTCGCCCTCCCCGATGTTGCCGTCGCCCCACGCGCGGGCGACGATGTTGATCGACTCGGTCGCCGACTTGGTGAAGACGATCTCTTCCAGCGACTCGGCATTGAGGAACGAGCGCACGCTCTCACGCGCCGCCTCGAAATTGTCGGTGGCGGCGTTGGCGAGGTAATGCAGTCCGCGGTGGACGTTTGCGTACTCGTAATACGACGCCTCGACCATGCGCTCGACGACGGGCTTCGGTTTCTGCGCCGAGGCGGCGTTGTCGAGGTAGACCAGCGGCTTGCCGTAGGGCCGGACCGTCAGGGCCGGAAAGTCCGCCCGGATCGCCTCGACGTTCAGCGTCGCGATAGCGGGGTCATGGGTCATGTATCAATCCTCTCCGGAGGAACCATTCATTTAGTCATCGACGCCCGTTTTGCCCGCCTTGGACCGCTGCTCCAGCCAGAACGCGATCTCGGCGCGAAACTGCGCGACGAGGCCTTCGTGGCCGATCTCGTCGGCCAGTTCGGCGGCGAACGCCTCCAGCAGCAGCCCTTCCGCCGTCTTCCGATCGAGCCCGCGCGCCTGCAGGTAGAACATCTGGTCGGCGTTGAGGCTGCCGACGGTCGCGCCATGGCCGCAGACCACGTCGTCGGCGAAGATCTCGAGCTCCGGCTTGTTGTGCATCGATACGTCGTCGGAGAGCAGCAAAGCCCGGCTCATCATCTTACCGTCGGTCTTCTGCGCCTGCTTCTCGACACGGATCCGCCCCTGGAAGACGCCGGTGGCGGCATCGTCGAGGATGTAACGGAAATGCTCACGCCCCTCGCAGCCGAGGCCGCGATGTACCACGTCGAGAGTGGTATCGGCATGCTCGCGTCCCTGGAGAAGGGACACGCCGCGCAGTTGCGCCTTCGCGTCGTTGCCGGAGAAGCGCATGAAGAGCTGCCGCCGCGTCAGGCCCTGCCCGTCGATCAGGGCGAAACTGTCGAACCGCACCGCACTGCCGAGATCGGCGACGAAACTGTCGAGCCGCAGGCTGCCCGCCTCCGTCCGGGTAAGGGCACAGGTGTGCCCGACCTCGGCATGGTCGCCGACCTTGAAGATGAGGCAACCAAACGTCTGTCCGGCACGACCGCCACGGCCGATGCTGGTCTCGGCGATGCGCACCTTCGCGCCTTCGCCGACGACCACCAGCGAACGGAAAAAGCGCGCAGCTGGGGCCTGCGCCGCCGTCGCGTAAACGATCTCGATGGGCTCGGCGATCTCGGTGCCGGGCGCAATCTCCATGACGACGCCATCCTGCATCATCGCCGCGTTGAGCGCGAACACGGCGTCGCCGTCGCCGAAATCCTTGGCCGCGAGCAGGTCGATCAGCTCCGGCCTGCCCTCGCTCAGCACGTCGGAGAGGGATCGCACGCTGGCGCCCTCCGGCAAAGCATCGGAGAGCGACGGCACGAAAGTCCCATCGACGATCACGAGGCGGCCGCCGCCGAGCGTCGGGCGCCCGGTAAGCTCCTGGTTGATGGGGCCGAGCGCCGTCGAGTCCGGCTTCGGCGCGACCGGTAAGGCTTCGCGCATCAAGGTCCGCAAGTCGGTATAGTGCCAGGCCTCGATACGGCGGTGCGGCAGGCCGGCGGCGGCGAACGTGCCGAACGCAGCATCGCGGAAATGCCGGATAGCTTCGGCGCCGGGCAGCTTGTTCTTCGCCGCACCATAAGCGTCGGCGAGGGCGACTTCGGCGTCGGTGCGGGAGGAGACGATGCGAGCCGGCATAGTCACTCCGCCGCCTTGGTCGCCGGCTTCACGGCGAACTCGCGGTAGCCGGACTGTTCGAGTTCGAGCGCGAGTTCCTTGCCGCCAGTGCGTACGATCTTGCCGCCGGACATCACGTGCACCGTGTCGGGCACGATGTAGTTCAGGAGCCGCTGATAATGCGTGATGAGAAGGAAACTGCGCCTTTCGGACCGGAGCTTGTTGACGCCATCCGCCACGATGCGGATAGCGTCGATGTCGAGCCCCGAGTCGGTCTCGTCGAGGATGGCGACGGACGGTTCAAGCAGCGCCAATTGCAGGATGTCCATGCGCTTCTTTTCGCCGCCGGAAAAGCCAACGTTGAGCGCGCGTTTCATGAAATCCTTTCGGATCTCAAGCATATCGCCGACTTCGTTGACTTTTTTCATGAAAGCCGGCGTGGTCAGCTCAACCTCGCCGCGAGCGCGACGTTGGGCGTTGAGCGCGGCCCGAAGAAACGTCATCGTGCCGACGCCGGGAATCTCGACAGGATACTGGAAGGCGAGGAACACACCTGCCGCCGCTCGTTCGTCGGGCGATTTCTCGAGAATGCTTTCGCCATCGATCAGGATCTCACCCGAGTCGACCTCGTAATCCTCCTTACCGGCGATGACGTAGGCCAGGGTCGACTTGCCGGTGCCGTTCGGCCCCATGATGGCGGCGACTTCCCCATCCTTCACGGTGAGGTTCAAGCCATCGAGGATCGTATTGCCTTCGACGGAAACGGTGAGGTTTTTGACTTCGAGCATTGGTGGTCCGGTGGTTGGCGAGTCGATCCTTCTTCCGTCAGCGGAAGAAGGCGGCCCAGCGCGGCGCAGGGTCGAATCGGAAAGCGGCGGGAGCGAACAGCTCCTCGTCCGTCACGGCCGCGCCGCGACGCCTTGGCTCCCGCGATTGGATAAGGCGGGGAACGACAGGGTTAGCCGACGCTGCCTTCGAGCGAGATTGCGATCAGCTTCTGCGCCTCCACCGCGAACTCCATCGGCAACTGCTGCAGGACGTCACGGACGAACCCGTTGACGATGAGAGCGGTCGCCTCTTCGCCCGAGAGCCCGCGCTGCTGGCAGTAGAACAGCTGATCTTCGGAGATCTTCGACGTCGTCGCCTCGTGCTCGAATTGCGCGGTGTTGTTGCGCGCCTCGATGTAGGGCACGGTGTGCGCCCCGCACTCGTTGCCGATGAGCAGCGAGTCGCAGTTCGTGAAATTACGCGCGTTGGTCGCCTTGCGATGCGCCGACACTTGGCCGCGGTACGTGTTCTGCGACCTGCCGGCCGAGATCCCCTTCGAGATGATGCGGCTCGTCGTGTTCTTGCCGAGATGCAGCATCTTGGTCCCGGAATCGACCTGCTGGTAGCCGTTCGAGATCGCGATCGAGTAGAATTCGCCACGCGACCCATCGCCTCGCAGGATGCAGGACGGGTATTTCCAGGTGATCGCCGAGCCGGTCTCGACTTGCGTCCACGAAATCTTCGAGTTCTTGCCGCGGCAGTCACCGCGCTTGGTGACGAAGTTGTAGATGCCGCCTTTTCCCTCGGCGTCGCCGGGATACCAGTTCTGGACCGTGGAATACTTGATCTCCGCATCGTCGTGCGTGATCAGCTCGACCACCGCCGCATGGAGCTGATTTTCGTCGCGCTTTGGCGCCGTGCAGCCCTCGAGGTAGGAAACATACGAGCCCTCGTCGGCGATGATCAGAGTGCGCTCGAACTGCCCGGTGTTCTGCTCGTTGATGCGGAAATAGGTCGACAGCTCCATCGGGCAGCGCACGCCCTTGGGGATGTAGACGAACGAGCCATCCGAGAACACCGCGGCGTTCAACGTCGCGTAGTAGTTGTCGGAGGTCGGCACGACGGACCCGAGATATTTCCTCACCAGCTCGGGGTGCGTGTGCACGGCCTCGGAGATCGGGCAGAAGATCACCCCGGCCTTGGCGAGCTCGTTCTTGAACGTGGTCACGACGGACACGGAGTCGAAGACGGCATCGACGGCAACGCGTCGCTGCGAGGCGCCCTCGACACCGGCCAGGACTTCCTGCTCGGAGAGCGGGATCCCAAGCTTCTCGTAGACGCGCAGCAATTCGGGATCGACGTCGGCAAGCGACTGCGGTCCGGCGTGGCTCTTGGGAGCCGCGTAATAATGCAGCTCGTCGAACTTCACCGGCGGGTAGTTCACCCGCGCCCAATCCGGCTCATCCATCGTCAGCCAGCGGCGGTAGGCATCGAGACGCCACTCAGTCAGCCAATCCGGTTCGTTCTTCTTCTTCGAGATGAGCCGGACGATGTCTTCGTTGAGGCCTTTCGGCGCGATATCCATCTCGATAACGGACGAAAAACCGTACTTGTATTCGGTGACGTCGATCGACTTGACCCGATCGACGGTCTCCTGAACAGCAGCCATTCAACTCTCCATCACTCCGGCCGCAGCCGGCTCAATCCTATGCCGCGATCCGCGGCCTCATCGTCTCGACGGTCCTCGCGAAAGCCTGTGCGAAGGCTTCGACATCCCGCTGCGTCGTCGTCCATCCCAGGCTGACCCGCAGCATGCGGGTGGCGAGACCGGGTGGGACATCCATCGCACGCAGCACGTGCGACGGCCCGAGCTTCCCGGCCGCGCAAGCCGACCCTGCCGACACGGCAACCCCGTTCAGGTCGAGGTTCATCAGCACGAGCTGCGCGTCCACGCCGGGAAGCGCGAAGCACGTCGTGTTCGGCAACCGCTGTGCGCCCCTGCCGAAGACGACCGCCTCCGGCACCGTTGCGAGCACGCTTGTCTCGATGGCGTCGCGCCAGGCTGCGAGTGTCTCGCTCTGTCCCTGGCGGCGCTCACCGGCCGACAGGCACGCGGCACCCAAGCCAGCGATCCCGATGATGTTCTCGGTGCCAGCCCTGAGCCCACGCTCCTGGCCGCCGCCCCTGACGACACCAAGTTCAAGATGGTGACTCGTCCCCGAAAAACAAAGCGCTCCGACCCCTTTCGGGCCACCGAATTTGTGGGCCGATATCGCGAGGGCGTCGGCGCCGAAGGCCGCGAAATCGCAGGCGACCTTTCCGGCCGCCTGAACCGCGTCGCATACGACGAAACCGCCCGCGGCATGCACCAATTCCGCAGCCTCGCGAACGGGCTGGAGGACTCCGGTCTCATTGTTGGCTGCCTGGAGAGCGAGCATGACCGGCTCGCCGGCGACCAGCTCTTCCAGCCGACCGAGGTCGAGGCGCCCGTCCGCCCGAAGCGGCACTGTTGTTGCGATAGTGCCGAAGCGATGTCCGCTCAGGACCGCTGGGTGCTCGCCGGCGCCGACCAGCAGGCGCCGATGGCTGCATCCGGAGCGGGTCAGTTCCGGCGTGAGCACGATGTTGAGAGCTTCCGTGCCGCCGGAAGTAAAGAAGACGCTATCCCAACCGGTGCCGACGAACGAGGCCACGCTCCTCCGCGCGTCGTCGAGCAGGGCACGCGCCAGCCTCCCTTCCGCGTGGATCGAAGACGGATTACCCACGATCTCGCACGCCGCCATCATCGCGGCGCGCGCTGTGGGGTGAAGCGGCGTCGTCGCATTGTGGTCAAGGTAGCTGCGTTGCGTGGTCGACGCCTTTGGTCCCATCGCCTCAGATCGTGTTCGGCCCGCGAGCCGCATTGATGCCGAAACACTTGCAATGCGAGGTCGGAGCCATGCTAGAAGGCGGTTGCCCTCGGATCCGAAGATCACGCACGAGATCGGTCAGCGCTGCAGAGAGTGTTAGAATTATTCTAACACCTACGCGCAGCACCTGGCATCGTCAAGGCACGGAGGCCTACGCAGTCGCTCATCCGGCGCACAATCGTCGCGGCAGTCCGCTGTCGCGCATTGTTGGAGACAATATGCCCGAAATCATCTTCAACGGTCCGGCAGGCCGGCTCGAGGGCAGGTTTCATCCGGCGGCGAAACGGAGCGCCCCGATCGCGATCATCCTCCATCCGCACCCCCAGTTCGGGGACACGATGAACAACCAGATCGTCTACAATCTCTACTACGCCTTCGCCGA
>CAXTFG010000088.1:0-12669 GCA_964243415.1 uncultured Beijerinckiaceae bacterium
TCGAGAACGAACTCCGTGCGCGACTTGCCATCGACGGCCGCCGCGTCGTCGATCAGGCTGAGCGTCTGCCGCGACACCCGCATGCTAATGCTCGTTCCACTAGGCACGCGCGGGGATACCGGGCGCTCGCCGTCGGTGACGGCCATAGGCTGGTTTCCAGTTAACCATTGGCGAAGACAACCACGGCGTATGTGCATCGTCAATACGTACACAGTGCCAGCAAGCAAATTCAACATCTCGATGCGTCATGCGAGCGAAACGAAGAAACTCAGGAGCGGCCGGGCTCGATCAAGAAAGATACGATCTCGCGGCCCTGGACTGCTTCGCCTCCGGCTCGCAGTGACGTCCTGTATACAGCCTAAGCCGGACGGCGCTCCAAGAGCCCCTTGCCGAGATAGTCTCCCGCGTCGCGCGCGCCCGGCAGCATGAAGAAGTACCCGCCGCCGAACGGCTTGATGTATTCCTCGAGCGGCTCTCCGTTGAGGCGCGACTGCACGGTGCGGAAGCCCGCGTCGAGGTCCGACTGGAAGCAGATGAACAGCAGGCCCATCTCGAGCTGGCCGGCCTTGGTGATCGAGTCGCGCGCGAAATTGTAGGGGCGGCGCAGGATCAGGTTCTTCTGCGTCGCCGCGGTGCGCGGATTGGCGCGGCGGATGTGCGCGTCGGGCGGGATCGTCTGGCCCTGCGCGCCCGCGTAGTCGGGCACGTCGCGCTCGCGCGCCATGCCGAGCGGCGCGCCGGACATCTTCTCGCGGCCGAAGATCGTCTGCTGCTCGCCGAGCGGCGTGCGGTCCCAGCGCTCCACCGTCATGTGGATCAGGCGGGCGACGTAATAGCTGCCGCCGTGCGCCCAGTCCGGCTCGCCCGACGAGTGCGGGCCGACCCAGACCAGCTCGTCCATCAGCGCGCGATCCTGCGCGTCGATGTTGGCGGTGCCGTCCTTGAAGCCGAGCAGGTTGCGGATCGTGTCCTTGCCGAGCTTCTTCAGCGTGTGCGGCGGCAGGAAGCCGTTCATCGTCCAGCGCACCGAGAGCAGGTCGGGCGTCGCGCGGACGATCTCGCGCAGGGCGTGGAGGTTGGTCTCGGCGGTGTTGGCGCAAAACTGGACGACCAGGTCGCCGTGGCAGCGCTCGGCCTGCAGCGCGTCGTTGGGGAACTGGTCCATCGCAACGAGGCGGGCGGGCTTGTGCGCCGCAAGGCCGAAGCGATCGTCGAACAGCGAGGCGCCGACGCCGACCGTGACGGTCAGGTTGTCGGGGAAGACGTCGGGGCCGAGCAGGCCGTTGTCGGGCGCCGGCATCAACGGGTTCGAGGGTGCCAGCGGGCCGCCCGTGGTGAGGAAGGCGATGCGCTCGGTCAGCGTCTCGAACAGCCGCTGCAGGTCGGCGCGGCTCGAGGCCAGCACGTCGAACGCGGCGACGATCGCCGCCGCCGGCTGGGGGTTGACGATGCCCGACTGGTGCTGGCCGTAGAACGGCTGCGCCTCGCGCGTGCCGTCGTTGTCGAAGTCGTGCGGCGCGGCATCGTGCGTGTGGTCGGCGGCGAGGCTGTCGCTGGAGATTTTATGGTCGTGGGTCGGCGCTTGCGCCGACGCCGGGCACACCGCGCTGCCCGCGAGCCCCGCCGCGCCGAGCAGCCAGGCGCGGCGCGAGGCGAGGATCTCTTCAGCAGAGAACGGGCAGCGTGCCATCAGTCGATGCCCAGCGTGCCGCGCAGCTTCGAGAGGTCCTCGGCGAGCGCGGTGATCGGGCCCTTCAGCGCGGTCTTGTCCTGGTCCTTCAGTGCGTCGTAGCTCTCGAAGCCGGGGCCGGCCTTGTAGGTGTCGAGCTTCGTGTCGACCTTGGCGAAGTTGGTGTCGATGCGCTCGAGCAGCACCGGGTCGCGCTTCTCGATGTCGCCGTGCAGCAGCTTCACGATCTTCTGCGCGCCGTCGAGGTTGGCGCGGAAGTCCCACAGGTCGGTCTTGGAATAGCGGTCCTCCTCGCCGGAGATCTTCTTCGAGGCGACCTCCTCGATCAGCTCCGAGGCGCCGCCGACCAGCACCTTCGGCGTGATCTTCAGGTTGGCGATGCGGCCCTGGAGATCGACGGCGTCCTTCTGGAGCTGATCGGCGTAGGCGTCGAGGCCCTTGGTCGACTTCTCGTGGAACAGGCCGTACTCGATGCGGTGGTAGCCGGAGAACTTCGGGTCGGCCGCCTTCTTCTCGAAATCGTCGGCGCGGGAATCCATGCTCTTGTCGAGGTCGTCGAACACCTCGGCGACGGGCTCGATGCGCTCGTAATACATATGCGCCGGGGCGTACGCCTCCTGAGCCTCCTTGAGCTTGCCGGCCTTGACCGCGTCGACAAGCACCTTGGTATAGACCACGAGTTGATCCACCTCGCCGGCGACGTAGCTCTTATAGGTCGAGATGACCTCACCGAGATTCGTGGGCTTCGGCTCCGCCTCGCCTTTCGTCGCCACCTTGACGAGCAGCTTGCCGCGCGGGTTCGAGAGTAGACCACAGGTCATCTCGTACTCGCTCGGGTCGAGCTTCGTCGTCAGCGTCGAGGTGAAGCCCGGGATGATGTTCTCGCGCTCGTCGACGACCATGTGATCCTTGAGAATCTCCCACTCGACCCCGCGATGGCTCTCGTTCTTGATCTGGAAGGCGATCTTCTCGGGCGGCACGGTCAGCTGCATCGGCTCGCAGCCTTTGTCGTTGATCGTCAGCAAGACCTTGATCGGGCTGGCGGCTTGCGCGCGGGCGGGCGTCGTGCTGGCGGTGCCGAGCATCCAGGTGAGGGCGATCACGGAGACCGAGGCGACGAGGGACTTAGCGGGCAGGAAGCGCATGGATGAGGTCTCTTCCGGATAGATAAAGGGTCAGGCGTGACGGGGGACTGGCGCAGTTTGGCGTACCGGCATGAAGAACAGGATCAGCGCGGGGATGAGGTAGGCGAAGTAGATCACGACCTCGCCGAGCGTCGGGTTGTCGTTGTAGCCGAACATGCCGGCGAGCACGGTGCCGAGCGCCCCGTCGGCTGGCAGCACGCCATTCCAATCGGCGACGACCTGCTGCAGGCCGTTCCAGACGCCGGCTTCGTGCAGGCTGCGCAGGCCGCTGGCGAGCAGGCCCGCCGCGACGAACAGAATGAACACGCCGGTGAAGCGGAAGAAGCGACGCAGGTCGAGCTTGACGCCGCCCCAGTAGATGAGAAGGCCGACCGCGACCGCGCAAGCCAGACCGAGGAACGCGCCGAGCGGCACGCTGTAGCCGCTGCTCTGCTGGAAGATCGCCAGCAGGAAGAACACCGATTCGAGCCCTTCGCGGCCGACGGCGAAGAACGCCATCGCGACGAGCGCCATGGCCGCGTTGCGCGAGGTCTGCATCGACGCGTCGACCTTGTCGTGCAGCGCCGCCTTGATCGAGCGCGCCGCCGTCTTCATCCAAAACACCATCGACGTCAGGATCACGACGGCAACCAGGGCCACGCCGCTCTCGAACGCCTCCTGCTGGCGCTGCGGGAATTCCGCGCTTGCCGCGCTGAGCCCAACCCCAATTGCGAGGCAGATGACCGAGGCGACGGCAACGCCGGCCCAGATCGCGCCGAGATAGCGGCGCCGCCCCGTCTGCGTCAGGTAGCTCGCGATGATGCCGACGATGAGGGACGCCTCGATCCCTTCGCGCAGCATGATGAGAAAAGCGACGAGCATAACGCGACCCTGGTATTGTCTGGCACCAATTTGGCATGTCGGCCAATGGCGACAGTCCCTTGGTAGACATCCGACCCCCAGGCCATAGTCCACGCCGTCGGGCGCATCAATCGACGCTAGTAACATTGGAATTAGAATAGCTACAAACTAGGCCGCGGCCGCGCGCCAACTTCATCGCCCACCCCATTGGGGCGCCGACGACGCACCAGACGAAAGGCGGATCGGCTGACGTATTCCTGGGACCTGTTCGCGTCGCGCGCGTTGGCCCCAGAGGCCGCCGATATTCGGCGCCGGACGTGGAAGGACGCGCGATATGACGGACTCGATGGACCCCCGTAATGCCCCCGGCATGGACGCCGCGCTGGGTGGATTCTCCACCGGCGCCAAGAGCCTCCAGACCTTCGCCTCCGAGATGCAGCGAATGGCCAAAGACTCGATGGACCAAACGACGCAGCTGATGGAAAACCTGCGCGGCGCGAAGTCCATGGAGGATGTCATCTCCATCCAGACGTCGTTCATGCAAAAGGGATTTGCCAGCTACGCGGACAATACGCGTCGGTTCAGCGAACTGATGATGACGCTGCCGATGGAACTTGCCAAGCAGAGCCAGGCCGCCTTTCAGCAGGGCACCGACAAGATGACGCAAGCCGCCGAACGTACCGGTGAGGAGATGAAGCGCGCCGGCGATGCGATGACGCATGGCTGACCGGCGTGGGGGCAGTCTTCGCGGGGCGGCCGATGGACCCGAGACCATAGCCGGGCTACGTCTTCGATCATGCCATTGTCCGATCAGGCCATTGCATCGTGCTGACCCTCATGCTGCTTCGCCACGCGAAGGCGGTCTCGAACTCGCGCGGTGACGACTTCGCGCGGGATCTCCAAGAGAAGGGCAAGGCGGACGCCGCTCGTCTCGGCGGCTACCTTGCCGATCGAGCCATTGTTCCGGACCTCGCCTTCGTGTCGTCCTCGGCCCGCACGCGGCAGACCGTCGACGGTATGCGGGCCGCGCTGCCGCGGCCGTTTCCGACGATCGTGAGCGAGAGGCTCTACAACGCGACTGCGGCCGAGATCTGCGAACTCGTGCAATCCATCGAGCCGGATGTCGCGACGCTTCTGATCGTCGGCCATAATCCCGGCGTCGCGGACGCGGCCGTCATGCTCTCGCGCGACGGCGATGTGACCGACATCGATCGGATGAGCAGCAAGTATCCGCCCTGCGGGCTCGCGATCATCGGCTTCGACACCGACGATTGGCGCGACGCCCGCCCGTCGCAGGGCCGGCTCGACCTGTTCCTGCTGCCCGAGGACCACGAGCCGTAGGGCTTGCCACGACAGCCTGCCGTAAGGCTCGCCCGCGATAGTCGGCCCACAAGCCTCGCGGAGCCGTTATGGCGATCCAGCCGCCATCCGATATTCTTCTCGACGTCGCCGGTGCCGCGGATCCCGCCAAGGTGCGCGCGGCGACGCTGCGGCTCGCGAAGCTCGCGGCCGAGCCTGCCGCGGTCGACAAGGATTTCGGCAAGGCGCTCGCCGCCGCGTCCGCCGCCGGCAAGGCGACGACGCCCGGCGTCCCGGCGCCGCACACGACCGCCAGCGACATCGTCTCGCTGAAGCGAACGCCCAGCCACAAAGGCGATGTGTACCAAAAGTTCGAGGCGGTTCTGCTGCAGAATTTCGTCGAGTCGATCCTGCCGAAGGACGACGACCTCTACGGCGACAAGACGTCCGCCAGCGCCTACCGCTCGATGATGGCGGAGCAGCTCGCCAGCCAGATCGCCAAGGCCGGTGGCATCGGCATCGCCAAGGCCGTCGAGCACGCCCACCCCGCGCATTCGGCCACTCCCACCACCCGGCAAATCGCGAAAGCCTGACCCATGAGCATTGCCGCGCGCCCTGAGGCGACCTGGTTTCCCGAGGATCGCACGTTCGTCTCCGCCGAGACGTATGACGCGTTCTTCGCCGTCATCGAGCGCCTCGAGGCGACGATCGACGCCGAGACCACGGCGTTGGCGGCCAACAGCACCGGTCGTATCGTCGATCTCACCCGGCAGAAGCGGCAGGGCTTCCTAGAGCTCAACCGGATCATGAAGGCCATGGAGCGGACGATCCCGAGCCAGGACATCCTAGCGCGCCTCGCCGCCTTCCGCGGCAGGCTTGAGGAAAACGACACCGTCCTGCGCATCCATCTGCGCGCGGTGCAGGAGGTGACGGCGCTGATCGTCAAAGTCATGCGCGACTCGGAATCCGACGGCACCTATTCGCGTGGCTTCGGCCATGCGACCTATGACGACGCATGAAGGCCTTCATCGCCGGCCTTTGGGCGCTCGCGGTCGCGCTGGGAACGAGCTACGCGGTCGCCGTTCTCGAGATGCCGGGCAAGCCCGGCGCGGCAGCGGCGAAGCCGGCGCTCGAGATGCAGAAGACGCGCGTCATCAACGTGCCGATGATCGCCGGCGGCGCCGTACGCGGATTCATCGTCGCCCAGTTCGCCTACACGGTGGACGCCGGCAAGGCGAAGACCTTGCCCGTTCCGCCCGACGCTTTCCTGCTCGATGAGGCGTTCCGAGCCGTCTACACCGACGACAAGCTCGATTTCCTGCACCTCGAGAAATACGACATCGGCGGTCTGACGAAGCATCTCGTGGCGGCGACCAACGCGCGGCTCGGGGAGGATGTCGTCCACGACGTGCTCGTGCAGGACTTCACCTTCATCTCGAAAGAAGAGAACGACAAATGATGGCCAGGAGGTCCGAGGCGGCGGCGAGCCCGGCCGACTTCGACGCGCTCGAGATCGGCCGCCTGACCTGGATGGGCCTCGTCGTCGCGAGTCTCGGATGGGCGCTGCTGATCGGCGAGGCGACGGTCGCCGACATCCTGCCGGCGCACGATGGTCGGCTTCCGCCGAGTTTCCACAGTGATCTTCTCGACATCGCCAAATGCGTGATCGGCAGCGGTTTCGCCTTGGCGATCGTCGGCGCGTTGCAGAGCGGCTTCGGGACGCTTAACCGGTTCTTTTCCGCGGTCCTGACACGCTCGACCCAGCGCACCGCGCCTTCGTCAGCTCCGTCCGTGGTCGACGCCGCGCCAGCGCCGAAGGAGCGTCGCCCATACCGGACGCTCGGCGACGGATCGGTCGAGGTCGACACCATCCTCGGCACGCGCCGGTTCTCGACGATGCGCGAGGCGCGCGAGTTCATCTGATTTGCAGGCCGGTGCCGCTGGTCTAGCGCACCGACTTGCTCACGACGCCTCCTTCAGCTGCTCGCCACCAGCGGACAGCCTATCCGACGCGCGGTCCCCGAACACCTTCCGGCAGTAGATCATGAGACGGTCCGACCGGTTGGCGGCGTCTCGGAAGGCGATGTGTCCGTCGGGACGGATCAGCACCAGGGCTGGCTTTCCTTCCAAGCCGTAGGCGGCGTGGGCTTTTCCGTCCATGTCGGACAAGACCGGTGCGTTGCCCGCCTCCATCATCGGACCCGCGAGCAAAAGGCGCGGTCGCACGCCCTCCCACGGCGCGACCATTTCGATCGCGTCGAGCAGCGAGGCGCGGGCATCCTCCGACTTACCGTCGAAGCAGAGCAGCGCCCATCCCGTGCTCCGCCCGTCGGCGTTGTAGAGGTACTGAAACAAGCTTGTGGTCTCGCCACGGTGCGTCACCTCCGCGTCGGGGGCCCGCTCGCCCGGCCGCGCACCCCGCCCCGTGAGCTTGTCGACCAGCCCGGATAAGTGATCCTCGTTGAGCGGGCTGGTGGGATAGCCGACCGCCAGCTGCTGGAGATCGTCCGTGCCGAGGATCAGCGAGCCGATGCCCGGCATCACCCGCGCCGCCGCTCCGAGCGCGGCATCGGTTATCGAGCTTCGATAGCACACGCGGCGAAAGCCTTTGGCCTGCTGGTCGTTGAGGCGGGCGTGCTCGCCGCCGCGCTCGGGGCCATAAGAGTCGAGCACAACAGGAGCCGCCTCGCCGCGCAGCGTCATTGCCAGTCGCCATGCGATCTCCACCGCGTCGTGGAGCCCTGCGTTCATGCCCTGACCGCCGATCGGCAGCGACAGGTGCACCAGCGTCGCCAGCAAGGAACACCCGGCCCCGTGAGTAATCGGCCGACACGCCATATTGAAAGCGGCTGTGAGTGAACCAGATCGGGTCGGTGAGGGTCAGCGTCTCGTCGCCCGTCGCCTTGCGGCCGAGCGCCTGGATCTCCTCGAGCGTCGGGTCGCGGTCGGGCACCCCGGCGTCATCCTGTAGGAAGAACAGCCTGTGGTAGCCGCCCCAAACGGGCATCACTCCGCAAAAGCCGCTCTCGTAATAGAAGAACCACAACTGGTTCAGCTCGTGCACATGCGCCACGAGAGCTTGGCATCCGCCTGCCGGTTCATGCGGCCTTCGAACCGCTCCGGCTCGAAGTCGAGGCCGATCCGCGATCGCACCGTGCTTTTGGCTCCGTCTGCCGCGACGAGGTAACGGCAACGCAGACGCTCCGGCGGACCCTCGCCTCGCTTAAATGTCACGGTGACGCCCGTATCGTCCGAGTCGACGTCAATGACCTCGCAACCGCGCTCGATCCGACCGCCGGCAGCCTCCAAACGCTCGTTCAACGTCGTCTCGATCACGTCCTGTCCGCTGTAGAGCACATTCGGATAGGGGCTTGAGACCTGGTCGAGCTCCATGGGGGCTGTCGGTACGCCGTTCATCAGGGTGTTCTGCGTCTCGATGGCATAGGCCTGCTCGGCTAGCGCATCACGTAGACCGACGCTCGCGAGCAGTTCTTGCGGTCGCGCCTCGGCGCGGTCGCGTTCAGCGATCCCGCGCGGCCGGTCGCTTGGCTAGCGCGCGATCTCGGGATGCATCGGCAGGGCGTGCAACGCATCACCAACGATCTTTTGGGGCTCGGCCTGGTCGAATTGAAGCGCAACCCGCATCATCAGCGAGCCATGCTTGTCGAATTGACCGATCGAGGGCGCCAGACCTTCGAGGCGACGCGCGAGATCTCCCAACCATGGGTCAAGACCCTCGTGGAGGGGTTGCCGGCCTCGGACCTGGCGGCGGCTCTTCGGGTCGCGAGCGCCATGCGGAATCGGCTGCGGGATCGGCGCGATGACGGCGCCGGGGCGGAATGAGCATCGGTGCGCGCTCAATCCGATGCGCGGCTAATCCGCGACTGGACGGGGCGTATCGTTGCCGGCCGCCTTCGGGAGCGCCGCGCAGTCCGACCCGGCGGGCTTTCCCTCGAAGCGTGCGGCAATCCAGTCGACGGTCGGCACAGTCACCTTTTCCGCGATGTCGAGGTGGCCGGCGTCGGGCATGACGATCGAGTGGACGGTCACCCCCAGGCCGCAACTGTCGGTGACGAACCGCTTCGTCAGCGCCGGGACGACTACGTCGTCCTGGCCGCCTTGCGCCACCAACAGCGGCACGCCGAGATGCCAGGCCTTCAGCGAGTTCTCCCGCAGTGGCTTCGTCCACGGCTCGCCCAGTTTGTTCGGCACTTGCCCGCTGAGCACGAGAAATCCGACGTTCGAGAACGTCGAGGTGAGATCGAAGCGGGTGCAGTCCTTGGCGAGCCGTCGGATGAAGAAGCGGCCAATCGGATTGGCGAAAGTCGACAGCGGGATGCCGTAGACCTTCGACCAGCTGTCGCTCACGTATCCTGTCATTAATGCGCGCACGCCTGGGTTCTTGATGCCGTCGAAATTGGCGATCAGATCGGTCGGCGGGGCCGCGACGGCGACGCCGACGAGGGTCAGGTCCGGCGCATAGGTGGGCGCGAGCTTCGCCGCCCAAAGCGCGGCATGCGCGCCCTCAGATTCGCCCGACAGCGCGTAACGTTTGCCGGCCGCGGCGGACGCCATCTGGTCGGCGGCCCGGACGATGTCGAGCATCGCATGAGCCTCATCGAGGCCCACCAGATACGGATGGGGGCGCGGTGAATCCGGATCCGCGAAATCCGGGGCGGCGATGACGAAGCCGCGCTTCAACATCGCCGGAATTCCCGGGGTCTTCTCGAACACCTTCTCGGGTGTCTTTGAAGGTGCGCAGACGGGTGCCAGCCCCACCGTCCCGCGGCCCCAGGCGACGACGTCTCGGGTGCCCTTCGGAGCCTGGCCGTTCGGCACGATGACCATCCCGGTCACCTCGACGGGATGCTCTTTCTCGTCCAGCGTGCGGTAGCGGATACGCCATGCCGTGGCACCGTCCGGCGCGCCGGGGATCGAGGTTTGCGCCAGGAGATCACCGGGCTTGCCGTCGGCAAGACATGCGGATGCACCGATAGCGGCAAGGGCAAAGGACGCCACACAGACTTTAGCGTGCCGCAGGAGGCGTGGCGCCGTTCCGCGGTCGCAGCGACCAGCGCTCATAGCCTTGGCAATCCTCCAACAATCGGACAACCGTAACCAATTGCGCGCCATTTATGTTCCGCCGCAGTGCAGCATGGCTTAGGTATATGGCCCGCATGAGGGTGCGATGACGGCTGGCCCTGCCCAACATCGTCGGCTTGCGCTAAACGAGCGCGATGGCGCCACCTCTCCTTACCTTGCAAGACATCCACCTCACGCTCGGCGGCATCGGGCGGCCGCTTCTCGCCGGCGCGAATCTCTCGGTCGAGCGCGGCGAGCGTCTCTGCCTCGTCGGCCGCAACGGTTCGGGCAAGTCGACCTTGCTCAAGATCGCCGCGGGCATGGTCGAGCAGGACTCCGGGACTCGCTTCCTGCAGCCCGGCACGTCGGTGCGCTACCTGTCGCAGGAGCCGGACCTCTCCGCGTTCGCGACGACCCGCGCCGTCGCCGAGAGCGAGTTGGGCCCGCTCGACGATCCCTATCGCGCGCTGTCCCTGCTCGAAAGTCTAGGCCTCACGGGCGAGGAGAACCCCGCCACCCTCTCCGGCGGCGAGGCGCGCCGCGCCGCGCTCGCCCGCGCGCTGGCGCCCGATCCCGACATCTTGCTGCTCGACGAGCCGACCAACCATCTCGACCTGCCGGCCATCGAATGGCTCGAGGCCGAGCTGAAGGCCTCGCGCGCGGCGCTCGTGCTGATCAGCCACGATCGGCGCTTCCTCACCAACCTGTCGCGCGCCACGGTGTGGATCGACCGCGGGGTCACGCGCGCGCTCGGCAAGGGGTTCGGCGAGTTCGAGGCGTGGCGCGACGCGCAGCTCGAGGAGGAGGAACGCCAGCAGCACAAGCTCGAGCGCAAGATCGCCGACGAGGAGCACTGGCTGCGCTACGGCGTCACCGCGCGGCGCAAGCGCAACGTCAAGCGCCTTGCCGGGCTGCAGACGCTGCGGACGTCGCATCGCGAGCATCGTCGCGTCGAGGGCAACGTCACGCTCGCCGTGAGCGAGGGCGCGACGTCGGGCAAGCTCGTCATCGAGGCGAAAGGGATCGCCAAGGCTTATGACGAGCGGCCAATCGTCACGACGTTCTCGACGCGCGTGCTGCGCGGCGACCGGCTCGGGCTGGTCGGCGCCAACGGGGCCGGCAAGACGACGCTGATCTCGCTGCTCACCGGCACGCTCAAGCCGGATACCGGCAGCGTGCGCCTCGGCGCCAACCTCGAGATGGCGACGCTCGACCAGAATCGCGCCAGCCTCGATCCCGCGACGACCCTGAAGGACGCGCTGACCGGCGGCGGCAGCGATTTCGTGGAGGTGGCGGGCAGCCGCAAGCACGTGATGGGCTACATGAAGGACTTCCTGTTCGGCCCCGAGCAGGCGCGCACGCCGATCGGCCGCCTGTCCGGCGGCGAGCGCGGCCGGCTGATGCTCGCGCGCGCGCTCGCGCAGCCCTCGAACCTGCTCGTGCTCGACGAGCCGACCAACGATCTCGACCTCGAGACGCTCGACCTGCTGCAGGAAATGCTGACCGATTACCCTGGCACGCTGCTGCTGGTGAGCCACGATCGCGACTTTTTGGATCGCGTGGCCTCCAGCGTGATCGTCGCCGAGGGCGGCGGCGCATGGCAGGAATATGCCGGCGGCTACAGCGACATGGTCGCGCAACGCGGCGCTGGGATCGCCGGCCGCGCCGCCGCGCAGGCGCCGAAGGCCGCGCGGGCCACGACCGGCGCCAGAGGTGCCGACAAACCCTCGCGCGAAAAGCTGACGTTCAAGGAAAAGCATGCGCTGGAGACGTTGCCGAAGACCATCGCGGCGCTGGACACGCGCAAGTCGAAGCTGCGCATCGTCCTCGACGACCCGAGCTTTTACGCGCGCGATCCGGCGGGGTTCGGCAAGCAGTCGGAGGCCTACGCCAAGATCGAGGCCGAGATCGCCGCCGCCGAGGACGAGTGGCTCGCGCTCGAGATGCGCCGCGAAGCCGTCGAGGGTTGACAGGAGTGTCGCCAGAAAGAAGACTTGGTAATCTTCCAGTTTATCCTGGCATCAGGCCATGATCGAAGCCGAGCACCCGGATAATCCGCTCGCGACGAAGCTCTGTCTTGCGGAGGAGATCGAGCGCTATGGGTGGCGCATCGGCGATCATTCCTACGGCGCGCCGCTCATCTTCGATTACGACTATGGCGACCTGTCGATCGGCCGATTTTGCTCGATCGCGCTCGGCGTGTCGCTCATCCTCGGCAACCACCGCACCGACCTCGTCAGCACCTACCCCTTCAAGGTCTTGAGCACCTACTGGCCGGGCGCCGCGGAGGCGCCGTCCGATCACGAGGACCGCGGCGGCATCCATATCGGCTCCGATGTCTGGCTTGGTGCCCATAGCACCGTCGTCGCGGGGGTTCGGATCGGCTCCGGCGCGATCGTCGCCGCCAACGCCGTGGTCACCAGGGAGGTCGAGCCTTACGCGATCGTCGCCGGCAACCCCGCGCGCCTGGTGCGCAAACGCTGCTCCGAAGCCCAGATCAAGGCCCTTCTGGCGATCGCATGGTGGAACTGGCCCGACGAGAAAATCCAGGCCGAGGCCGCGCACCTGAGCTCTCTTGCCGTCAACGACTTCATACTTCGTTACCAGGCCTAG
>CAXTFG010000089.1:0-12642 GCA_964243415.1 uncultured Beijerinckiaceae bacterium
CGCCGACACAACAAATCTGGCGAGACTACAGAGGCATGACCTTTTGGCCTCAATCGCCGTAAACCTCGTCGTCCTTGACGTGGATCTGAGTAATTTTGCACCAATCGATTGTGTACTGCTCCGTCTCGGCATCCTTGTAGATGATGCGGAATGGGACCTTGCATTCGCCGCTATCGCTGTTCCAGTTCATGGGCGTCGACTGTCCGGGTGCCAGCGAGAAGGACGTCCAGCTCGACCATTTGCCGTCCTCAAAGGTTTGAAATCCATTGATCTTGTACTCCGACTCGTTGTGCAGCGTGAACGTGTACTCCTCGGCCACCGCCGGGGCTGCCGCGACGGCGGCAAAGACGGCGGCTGAGAACAGGGCCTTTCGCGAACCTAGGGACAGCGCTGTGGTGCATCTTGACATGGTTGCAGACTCCGGCAGGTAAGGAGGCATCGCGATTGACGTTCGATCCAGGCAGCCCCAACAGAGTGCCCAGCTGATGCTGGTCATTCCTTGAGGTTGATGCTGTCGTAGATGGTTTGCAGGTCGGCCACGTGCCCGTCGTTGCTTGCCGGCGACGCGCACAGCGTCACCAGGATGGACTTGTTGCTTTTCCCGAACGGCCCGACGTGGAAGAAGCGCAACACCGTCGGGTCGCCGTTCCAGGTCGTGCCCTTGTAGTCGGTGGCGTGGGTCGGCGGGCTGCGCTTGTCGTTGATGGATTTCGCCGCGCCCGCGAGCTTGACGCCCTGCTCCTTCCAATACGTCTCGTGCTCGCCCATAATCGCGTCCTCGGGGTCGGTCGTGTAGGTTTCAACCCGAACGAACACCTCCTCGTCCGACGTCTTCATCTCAACGCCGCGGTCCGACTTGGACGCTTTGAAGCTCGCCGGCACATCGACCGTGATATCGTTGACCGTGAGTGGCTCAGCGAAGACCGGCGGCGGCGCGAGCAGGAGCGTCGCCACTGCGAGCAGGCGCAAGATGCCGATAAGCTCATGGCCGCCTTCATGCTTTGTCGTTGCTCCCGAGTTCGCGCCTTCCGTTGAATGGCGCCGTTATCGAACCTGGTGGCAGGTGGCTCGCGGTTTTACCGCGAGGCGGCCGCCGCCGCGATCGAGAAGGACTGCTCGGTGGTCGCCGTGGCGCCACCTTCCACGTCCTGGAGCTTGTAGATCAGCACGTACTCGCCGGGCGCGATGCCGTTGACGCGAAAGCTCAGCCCGGCATAAACCTCCCTGACCTTCGCGTGCTTGTTGTTGGTGATGGTGCCCACGTTGGCGTCGCTCAGGAGCATCGTTCCGTTCGACGCGCGCACCGAGGCGGTGATCTTGATGGCGGACTTGAACCCGTCGCCGTCCGGCCGGTAGGTCAGTCCGGTGAACTCGACGTAGGTGAACATCTTCTCGTCGGGTGTGAACACGCTGGACGGGCGCTTCTGGTAGGCGCTGAAGCCGTCCGTATCCGTTGCCGTGAACATCACGTTGCCGACCCCGAACGGAACGGGGGCCACCTCGGCGTCCGTCGACGTGCCGCTGCCCCAAAGGGTGGTGCTGGCCGCCTTGCCTGCCGTCCACTTGTCGCTGTTCCACAGGTCGGCGGCCTCGTCCGCTTCGGCGAGCACGGCGTCGGTGGCCGCTCGCAGACTTTGCGGCGTGACCGCGGCGGCTGGGATGCGATATGCGAGATAAATGGTGTGGGCGTCGTCCCCGCCCAGCGTGAAGCATGCGAGGTGGCCGTCGTTGTAGGCCAGCATTTTGGCCGCAGGCATCGCCGCCATCCTATCGTCGGGCACGGCGGCGAGCGGCGCGTAGACCAGCACGTCGGAGCCGTCTGTGCTGGGTTGGTAGTCGATCGTCAGGCTGCGGCTGCCCTGGTTCTCGACCTTGACGAAGGTCTTGCCGTCGCCGATGTCCTCCAGCCCGAGGCCGCTCACCATCTTGCGCAGCGCGGCCATGTCGATCGTCTTGGATGCGGCATGGGCCGGCGCCACTAGGCTTGCGGACAGGAGCAGGGCGGCGGCAAGAGTGGTGGAGACTGCCGCGGTGATCGTCACAGCGCAGAACATCGACTTGGTACGCATGCTTCACATCCTGGATACGCTTCAGTCATCGGGGAGACCGGCCCGGCGTGGCGGCCGAACCATACGGGCTGCCCTAACCCTTGCCGCCGCAGAGAGCTCGGTCCATCTTGGAGGCGCTAACTCGATTGTATGTCGTGCGACTTACCTGTCATACTCGGGAACGAGCAAGTAGCCGTATTTACAAGCAGACATGCTTGTCGGCGTCCTGTGTTGTAGAGAGCACAGTGGCCAGCGCAGCATACCGACTGCGGCGCTCACGTCGGAGTACGGCGAGGCGCAAGACATGCCGCGAGAAGGAAGGATGGTCCTGGCGCGGTCGGCTTAGGTTTTCTATCTCCGTCGGATCCGGAGCAAGTCTCGGTGATCGACCGGACGACCTCCCGCTCCGCGCTCGCGCTGTCGGCCCGCGGAGACGAAGATCGGCGCCGGGGACAGACGTGGGGAGCCGAACCGTTGGTGTCGGCCACAGATGCCGACCATTCGCACCGGCGGGACTTCGACCTGATCGTTCGGAGGACAGCCGGAGACTTCGGTCAGGCCGCTTCGCTGACATCGGTCGACTCAGATTCCTCCAGTGCCGCGTCTTCCGCCTCGAGCGCCGCTTTCTCTGTTTCGGCGAGCCCGAACTGGGCCGCGACGTCCGGAGCGTAACGCAGCATATCCGGGCGCAGGCGTATGAGCGCCATGTCCTTGACCTTGGCCTCGAGCATCACGTCGAAGGCGAGATCCTTAGCTTCGCGCATGAAGGCCATGAACTCGAAGGGATGGATGTAGTCGGCATGCCCGGTCCAGATTGGCGCGATCTGCACCGTCTTGAACTTCGGCTTGCGGACCGGCTTCTTGCCATCGGGCGTCTTCGCCTTTTTTGTCGTCGTGACGGCTTTCGCGTCACCCACCTTGCGCTTGACCTCGCGCAGCTCCGTGCGCGGCGAGGAGAAATGGATCTTGGGGCGTTGCCCATCGGGCCACGTGCGCAGGATCGCCCGCACCGTCTCCATCATGTCGAGCTTGTCAGGATTGAGGCACCAGAAGTGCTGATGATCGAAGATCAGCCGAACGCCGGTGTGCTCGTGAATCCACAGAATGTCGGAGGCCGAAAAGCGGATGTCGTCGTGCTCCAGCACCAGGCGGCGGCGCACCGGTTCCGCCAGCGTCGCCCAAGTCTCGACCCAGCGCGCGTTCGAGGCTTCGCGGTCGCCGTAGGTGCCGCCGACATGGATTACCATGACCGCCTCGGGGCCAAGCTCCATGCGGTCGAGCATCTCGGCCTGGCTTATCAGATCCCAGGCGCTTTTTCGCACGAGCTCGGGATCTGGGCTGTTCAGCACCACGTACTGCGAGGGATGGAACGAGAGACGGATGCCGAGCGCCTTGGTCTTGGCCCCGATCGCCCGCAACTCGCTGTCGCTCTCCGCCACCATGGCGTGGAATTGCGGCATGTCGGGATGGGTCGCGTAGGGCGCGAGGTCCGAAGACATCCGATACATGTCGATCTTCTTCGCCGCGAGGTGGTCGAGGATGCCGTCGATGTGCTCGAGCGACACCTTGAGATGCGGGTTCTGCTGCCAGCGCCGGGTGTCATTGCTCTTGAGGTCGGGGCGCGTCATGACCTTGACGGGGAAGCCGAGGCGACGGTGCGGCGGGTTGTCGAGAGCGTTCCTCACGCCGCGGTCCCCCTGGCGTCCAGGCCACCACCGTCGAGGCCAAAGCCGATGTTGCGCAGGAACGCGGGCCAGTCCTCGGTGCGCAAGGCTCCTCCTGTCGCCTGCTCGTGACCGTTGCCGTAATTCTCGTCGGCGCTCGGCGGCGCCACCTCCCGCAGAAACATAATGAGGTTGCGGCCGGTAGCGGAGCGGGCGGCGAAATGGACCCAGCCCGGCCGGTAGCCGTGGTTCGCCGCGATCACGATCTTGTCCTTGAGCCGGAAGCGCCAGGCCTGCGCCACCAGCGGATGGACCTGGCAAGGCGTGTCGAGGCCGATCAGCGCGACGGCGCCGCTGACGCGCGGCGCGACGCGCTTGGCTGCATCGAGCGCCGTCTTCACCTCCTCGCGGGCCGCCTTCAGCGCAGCGGTTTCCGGGTACCGTCCGGAGATCGCGTCCTTGGCCCCGCCGGCTTTCATCAGGAGTTCGAACGCCGGCCGCGCATCGCCGGCGCTCGTCCGGCGCGGCGCGTTGACAAGCGACGTGACCTCGCGCAGCGCCGTGGCCGTGTGCAGCTTCTTGGCTGCGCCGAGCTCTTCGAAGGGCGCCTTGTCGCCGAGATCGCCGATGAGCCCGATCGCGGCGAGCCAAAGCAGATCGTCCATCTGGCCAAGCGCGCCAGCGCAGCGCCACGCGAGCAGGCTGGTCGTCGGGATCGGGTCCTCGCCGAAGCCGGAGATCACCACGGCGTCGCCGGCTGCACCCGTCGGCACGTGGTGGTCGACGACGACCGTGGGCGTGCCCGGCATGACCGCGCCCTCGCGCAAACCAAGGTCGGCCACGATCAACCCACCAACGTCGCGCCCTTTCAGTTCAGCTCTCATCACCTCCGACCATGGGTTTTCACCGCGTCCGAGGATGCGAACCTGCCAGGAGCGGCCCCCACGATCGAAGGCGCGCGCGAACAACGCCCCGGCCGAAAGCCCGTCGGCGTCGTTGTGGGTGAGGATCAAGACGTCGCCAGGCTGGAAGCGCGCCACGGCCGTCACGAAGGCAGATCGTTGCTCGTCTGGGGTCATCTGCCGAAAACCGGCGCTCGCCCGCCGAGGTTCCGGCGACGAATCGTGACAAACGAGCGTTCGTTTCCGGGCGCGCCTTAGAACGCTTCAGACGTCAAGAATGAGCCCGGCGCGGACGGCGGTCAGCGGCGAGCGGGCATCAGGCGGATGATAGATTAAGCATTCGTCACATGGGCTGCGAGAAAGCGGTGAATTGCATCCCCGATCTTCACCGCATTGATTTCCAGTGCGAAGTGGCCAGTGTCAAGCAAGACGACCTCGGCTTTCGGCAGATCATGGCGGAAGGCGAGCGCGCCCGAAGATAGGAAATTGCCTATTCCCGTGCACCTCCTCATGCAAGCTGATCGGTCGCTGACGGCGAAGCTAAGAGTCTTGATCGACTTCGCGGCTCATGAGACCAAGTTGAATCTCTCACGATGTCGTCACCCGAAGCCGTCGGACGGCAAACGGTTGGCGGAGAGATCTGATCGCATACCTCGCGATGATCAATTGGTGACGACGACGCGCAATCTTGGCCCGCCTATCGGCGGAGATCAATCCTCGCCGGCTATGGACTTACGTCGCGCTAAAGCTGACGGCGCTTCGCCACCATCGAGGCGAACTTGTCGAGCTCCTTGTCTTCGATCCGGTAAGAATGGGCGTCGTCGGGGAATGATGCCGACTTGACCTCGTCGACATAGCGGCGGAGGCCCTCGACCGCGATGTCCGTCACGTTGGCATAGCGCTTGGTGAACTTCGGCTTGAAATCCGTGAAGACGCCGAGCAGGTCGTATGCCAGGAGGATCTGGCCGTCGCACCCCACGCCGGCTCCGATTCCGATCGTCGGGATAGACAGCTGTTCGGAGATCAGCTTGGCGATCGGAGCCGGGACGGCCTCGAACTCCAGCATGAAGCACCCTGCGTCTTCGATCGCGAGCGCGTCCCCGAGGATCCTCATCGCCGCGTCCGCTGTCCGGCCCTGAATTTTAAAGCCGCCGAACATCGCGATGGTGTGCGGCGTGAGACCGATGTGCGACGCCGTCGGGATACCGGCATCGACGAGCGCCCGCAGAATGTGCGCCTGGCTCTTGCCGCCCTGCGGTTTCACCGCATCGCAGAGCGCCTCCTGCATGAAGCGCGTCGCGTTGGTCAGCGCGCGATCGACGGTATTGTAGCTCTGATAGGGCATGCAGCCCAGTACGAACGTGTTTGGCGCACCGCGGCGCACAGCCTGTCCATGCATGATCATCATGTCCATGGTGGCCGGGACCGTGCTCGCGTGGCCGTGCGCGACCATGGCGAGACTATCGCCGAGAACGGCGACGTCGACGCCCGCCATCTCGGCCCAGCGCGCCGACGTGTAATCGGGCACCGACACGTAGACCATCTTTTCGCCGGTCCGCTTGGACCCGCGAATGTCATTGATGGTGCGCTTCTCGACCTTTTTCGGCGCGCTCACGGCCGCGGGGTCGAGCGATGCGGTCTCGTTCATTCTGGTCTCATGGTTGGCATCTCGGCAGAGGCTCACTGCAAGCCGCCCTCATTCGACCGACGTCGGCAGAGCCGCCAACGCCCGGTCGATATCGGCGGAGGACATTTCCCACTCGTTCTGAAAGTTGGCGACCACACTTCGCATGAAGCGCTCCTGATACCCGGCCGCCCTGCCGGCATCGCCGAAATGCTCGACAAGGATCGCGTAGGCGAGCTGGGACGGCTCGGGTCCCTCGTAGCTCCACTCGAAGCCGTTGCGCGAGAAACGCCTGGTGTCGGCGTGATCGCGGAGCGGTTCGCCGTCCACCGTGACGACAACGCCATCGATGGTTCGGTCACCGGCATAGATCCTCATTGCTGCTGCGCGTCCCGCATTTTGTGCCGCGGCAGGCGCCCGTCGGACCGGTTGCGCATGACTTCGGGAAAGATCCAGAGGCTGACGATCATGAACGGCCCGAGGAATGCGAGGGCCCATTGCGGCCCGACCTGCCCGAGATGCCGCATGTAGAACCAGCCGCCCAAGGCCGCTGCGGCCACGGCGAGGGACAGTGCGATCTTAATTCTGGGCGGCATCCAAGCTGTCCCGTCTCGAAGCTAGAGGTTGGAGATGTCGGTGACCGCGCCGAGGGCAGCGAGCATGGCTCCGATACCGACCAGCACGATCACCAATCCGGTGAGCCCGTCCCGCCAACGCTCCGGCCAGATGTTGAACAGACCAGGCGCAAACAGCACACCGAGGCCCACCACGATGACCAAGCTCGTCCAGCGCAGATGCGCCCAGCCGTAAACGAGGCTGCCGCCCGCAAGGGCGATGAGCAGCACCACGTTGGCGGCCACGAGCGCCAAACCGACCGGCCGCCGTCGCAGGTCGGGGCGCGTGTCGAGCGGAAACGCCCCGCTGAGAACGTAGAACCCGAGGCTGACCATTCCCCAGAATGCAGCGAACCAGAGCAGAGCGCTCACGTTCGGCTCGATCGTTTTCACGCGCTCGACTCCTGGCTCATGGGCGACACCTTGCCGAGCCGGTCGGCTACTCGGCGGGTTGAGCGAAGCCGGTCGCAGGCGCCCCCGGAGTCCGCGAGGTCTTGCGCATGTCGGTCTTCACGAAACGCGTGTCGTAGCCGTTGAGGAGAGTCCCGAGGAGCCCGCGATTGAGGTCGGACGTGCCGAACACCCAGTCCATGATGGGGAAGGTAAGATTCATGTTGCGTTCCATCATGATCGACTGGTCGTGGTGGGCGGTGTGATGGCGACGGTTGGTGTTGATGAAAGGCATGTGTCGCACGAAGGCGTTATCGTCGACATGACAGCAGAAATGCATGAACTCGTAGATCAGGTAGACGCTGGTCGTGGTGCCGATGAACAGCCAGCCGACGTTCGGCGACAGGACGGCTCCGAGCACGATCGCGGCGGGGATCGACATCAGCGTGAAGGTCGCCAGCGCGTAAGGCGGGAAGAAGGTGACGCGGTAGTCGCGGTGGTCGGCGAAGCGCATCTCATGCTCGGTAAAGAATTGATGGTGCTGCAACGTGTGGCGATTGTAGACCGCCCGGGCAACGGGATTGCTCGACGGCCGATGCATGACGAAGCGGTGTAGCCACCATTCGAAGAAGTTGCAGAACAGGAAGACGACGGGCACCGTCAACGCCTCGACCCAGGTCACCCGGTCGAGGTTCGAGAGATAGATGTAGAGCGCCGTCAAACCGATCGTGTAGATGATCGCGATATGCAGAAGCCCGTTGTACCAGCCGGCGACGCGCTGACGATAGTTGGCGCGGTAAACGCGCTGCCGTTCAGACATGTTGCTGACTGCGAGTTCCATGGCGATCTCCCTGACGCCCTTACATACCATTGATATATCAGAACGCAAGGCTTCCGACGTGCGCCTGCATTCCCGCTATCGCGAGATGGCCTCGAGCGAGCGGCCTTTGGTTTCGATCCCGAGGAACCCGACGGCGGCGGCCGCGAGCACGAACGAGCCGGCCCCGAGCGCGAACACGCCGCCCTGACCGAGACTCGGCAGGATAATGCCAATCGTATAGGGGCCGAGCAACGACCCGATGCGGCCGACGGCGGAGGCGCAACCCGCGCCCGTCGCGCGGGCCCGGGTCGGATAGAGTTCGGGCGTGTAGGCGTAGAGAACCGACCACATGCCGAACAGGAAGAACTGCATGAGCAGGCCGAATGCGATCAGCCAATTGAACGACGGCGAGTGGCCGTACAGATAGGCCGCTACGGCGCTGCCGAGCAGCATCAGAACGGCGGTCGGCTTGCGGCCCCAGCGCTCGACGAGGACGGCCGACGTGATGAACCCGGGAACCCCGGCAAGCGAGATCAGAACGGTGTAATAGACGGACTTCGTCACGCTGAATCCCGATTGCTGGAGCAGCGCGCCGAGCCAGGTGGTGAGTCCGTAGAAGCCGAGCAGGGCGAAGAACCACGTCAGCCAGATCATGACGGTGCGGCTGGCATAGGTCGGCTGCCAGAGTTCCATGAACGAGAAGCGACGCTCGTTGCGAGATTGCGCCGGCAACGGCTCCGGTTCCGGCAAGGCACGATCGCCGAGGTGAGCGCTGACCTTGGCTTCAATGGCGGTCATGACACGGTTCGCATCTTCGAAGCGACCGCGGTCTGCGAGCCACCGCGGTGATTCCGGCACGATCGCTCGGATGACGAGCAGAAACAGTGCGGGGACCGCCTGCGCGAGGAACACCGAACGCCAGGAAAAGAAGCTCAGGAGCGTCAGGCTCAACAAGCCCGCGGCAATGAAGCCGAGCGGCCAGAAGCCCTCCATGATCGCGAGATACCGCCCGCGCTTCGCCGTCGGCACGAATTCGGACACCATCGCGAGGGCGACCGGGAATTCCATGCCCATGCCGAAGCCGAGCAGGAGGCGCGCATAGCCCAGCGAGGCGGCATCCGGCGCGTAGGCGCACCACGCGCTGCCCAAACCCCAGAAAATCATGCTGACCTGAAACACCGCCTTGCGGCCGAACCGGTCCGCCAGCATGCCCGAGACCGCCGCGCCCAGGAACATGCCGATGAAGCTCATGCTGGAGAGAAGACCAGCCTGCGCCGTCGAAAGGCCGAAGGTCGTCTTGATCGAACCGAGCAGAAAGGTGAGCGAGCCGAGGTCGATCGAATCGAAGAACCAGGCCGTCGCGATGATGAGAAAAATCGTGCGTTGGAACTGGGTCATCGGCAGCCGTTCCAAACGCGCCGCGATCATCACGTCGGATCCGCGGACCGCGTCAAGGCCCGACGACGCGACATCCGGCATAGACCTGCCGACCGGCAGCACGATCTGGCTGGCCATGATTCCTCCCCCCTCGCAACGCCTTTTGGTTGGTCGCGACCATGAGGCATGGGGTTGATCCACACAAGATATATCAGTTGGGGGATAGACTCTCGAGCGCTTTGGTGCGCGAGCGGACGCCCCATGATATCCGACGGATCGGCGAGCGGACGCGAGGAACCTGGTGAGAGCGAAGGCGGCGACAGTGCATGCGAACAGGCCGCCACCGAAGGCGATGGCCTCGGAGAAGGCGCCAACGTCCCCCGGGTTGGAGCAGACGCCCGACATCTCGCTGACCGAGAGGGCATACCGGGCCTTGGAGGAGCTGATCACGACGCTCGAACTGCCGCCCGGGACCGTGCTCGGCGAGCAGAGCTTGGCCCAACGACTGCAAATCGGCCGAACACCCATCCGCGAAGCGCTGCAAAGGCTGGCCCGCGACGGGTTGATTGTCGTTCTGCCCCGGCGCGGCATCCTGGTTTCTGAAATCAACATCCGCACACAGCTGCGGCTTCTTGAAACCCGGCGTGTCCTCGAAAGACTGGTCGCGCGTCTTGCTGCCGAGCGGGCGATGCCTCGAGAGCGTGAAGTTTTCAGATCGATCGCCGAAAGCATGCGAGCGGCCGCCGAGGTCGCCGACGATCTCGCCTTCATGCGGCTTGACCATCAGTTCAATGAGGCGGTCGCCGCCGCGTCGCGCAACGAGTTCGCGGTAGGAGCGCTACAAACCATGTCCGCTCTGTCGCGGCGATTCTGGTACCAGCACTACAAAGAGGTCGCCGACCTCCCGCTCGCCGCCAACCTTCATGCCGACGTCTGCGAGGCGATCGCCGATCGCGACGGTGCTGCAGCGTCGGTCGCCTCCGATCGTCTCGTTGACTACATCGAGGCGTTCGCGCGCAAGACGTTGGACACCTGACATCGTGGATGGCGGCTACGAGAGGCGAACGCGGTCGCGTAGGGCTCTCCTTGGTCGCTTCCGACGACCGCACCCATGCCATAGGACGTCCTGCTGACGGGCGCGCGGTGCGGCATCATCGATCAGCGTCATGCTTGGATGCGATCGGGGACGCATCGCTGCCTGGGGGCGCCATCAGTCGTCGCCATACCGCGACTTTTTTCAAAGGAGATCTGCACGATGCCTCAAGATGCCTCGAGCCCCGTTCTGCGGCCCGTCACGATCGGCGGCCTGCATCTGAAGAATCGCATCGTCATGGCGCCGCTCACCCGCAGCCGCTCGAGCGCCGGGGGCATACCGCCGAAGTTCGCCGCCGACTATTATGCGCAGCGTGCCGGCGCCGGCCTGATCATCACCGAGGCGACCAACATTTCACCCCAGGCGCGCGGCTACGCCCTCACGCCAGGCATTTGGTCGGATGCGCAGGTCGAGGCCTGGCGCCCGATCGTCGATGCCGTGCACCGCCGCGGCAGCATCTTCTTCCTGCAGCTCTGGCACACCGGCCGGATCTCACATCCCGACCTTCACGACGGTGACCTTCCTGTTTCGGCCTCGGCCATCAGGCCGAAGGGCCAAGCCTTCACCAACGACGGCATGAAGGATCACGTCACGCCGCGCGCGCTCGACACCGACGAGATCCCGTCGATCGTCGAGGATTACCGGCGCGCCGCCGAGAACGCGAAAGCGGCCGGCTTCGACGGCGTCGAGGTTCATGCCGCCAACAACTACCTGCTCGAGCAATTCGTCCGCGACAGTACCAACCACCGCACCGACCAGTACGGTGGCTCGATCGAGAACCGTCTTCGTTTTCCCCTCGCGGTCGTCGAGGCCGTCGTGGGCGTATGGAAGGCGGATCGGGTCGGCATCCGCATTTCGCCCGCCACCACCATGCCCGGCGAGACACCGCTCGACAGCACCACGATGAAGACGTTCGGCACCTTCATCGATGCGCTTTCCAAGGCTGGACTGCTCTACGTTCACGACATCGAGGGCGTGACCCAGCAGACTCGTGAGGTGTCCGGCGACATCAGCTTCCCCGCACTCCGCAAGCGCTTTTCCGGCGCCTACATCGCCAACAACCAGTACACGCTGGACTTCGCCGAAGAGGTGCTCGCCAAGGGCGACGCCGACCTGTTCAGCTTCGGACGCCCGTTCCTCGCCAACCCCGACCTGGTCGACCGCCTTCGTACCGGCGCCCCCTTGGCCGACGCTCCCAAGCAGTATTGGTATGGCGGCGGCTCGGTCGGCTACTCCGACTGGCCCGCTATGGATGGCCAGATCCGGATCGAGCGATAGCCGCTCCGCCAGCCGCCCGAGCTTCTCGGTGATCTCGGCCAGCAGCAAGACCGGCCGTGCCGTTCTGCGGCCGGAATGGCCGCGATCATGCGACCGCGCGAGGTGCGATGTTTCACGCCGCAAAGGCGCCCAGCATCAGCGCCACCCCTGCACCGGTCGACAAGATGAGCCGCAACCGCCCGAACCAGCGCGGCGCCAGGCCGGAACGCACCAAGCCGAGGTCGATCGGTCCGAGCGCCAGCGCGGTGACAGCCAAGCCGATCAGCCGCCAAGGCTCGGGAACGGCGAGGAGCGCCCAGGCGACAAGCGAGGGCACGACCGCGACGACGTAGTCTCCCTCGGAGTCCTTCGCGTTCACGGCCAGTCCCCACCGTATGCCGCCGAGGAAGGAGATGATGATGGCGGCGTAGGTCGCGAGCGCGCCATCCAGTGCCGATGGTTGGATCCCGAAGGCGCCGCGGAGAAGCAGGGCGACGGCGAGTCCCCAGAAAGGGATCAGCCCGGCAAGGCCTAGCGCCAGCGGCGCGATCGGTATGGCGAACAGCATGATCGGGTCAACGGCCTCCCGACACCGTCAGGATCGTGCCGGTCGCATAGCTCGCATCTTCGGAGAGCAGCCAAGCGACGGCGGCGGCGATCTCGTGTGGCTCGCCGCAGCGGCCGAGCGGGATGGTCGGACCGATCGTGTCGGCGACGCCGACCGTCATGTCGGTCACAATCATGCCCGGCGCGACGGCGTTGACGCGGATTGCTTCGCGCGCGACCTCTTTGCCGAGCGCCAGCGTGAAAGTCGAAAGCGCGCCCTTGCTCGTGGAATAGGCGATCATGCCGG
>CAXTFG010000090.1:0-12528 GCA_964243415.1 uncultured Beijerinckiaceae bacterium
TCATGCCGGCCTTGCGCACCATGGCGTAGACCTCGGCGAGCGCGTGGCGGGCGGAATGGCCCGACCAGGGCATGCGCTGTTCCGTGTCGAGGATGGAGAGGTTGGCCTTCGCGCCGGCCGGCGCCTGGATCAATCGTGCCTCGCGGATTTCACCGTCCGCCGGGTTCTGCGCGACAAGCCAGCGCTGTAGTTCGGCCGGATCGCGAACCGTCGCGGAGAGCCCCGTGGTCCGCATCGCCGGCGCCAGCGTGCGAAGCCGCGCGAGATCGAGGCTGAGCAGGTCGCCGCGCTTGCTCGACGAGATGGCGTGCAACTCGTCGAAGATGACGCGGCGGAGATCGGCGAAGAGGTGAGCCGCATCCGGGCTGGCGAGAAGCAACGCGACCTGCTCGGGCGTCGTCAGGAGAATGTCGGGCGGATTGACGCGTTGGCGTTTGCGTTTGCCGACGGACGTATCGCCCGTGCGAGTCTCGATACGAAGGCCGAGCCGGAGGTCGCCGGCGGGGACGCGCAGGTTGCGCTCGACGTCGACGGCCAGCGCCTTGAGTGGAGAGATATAGAGAGTGTGGAGCCGCGCGCGGTTCTTGGGCTGGGCGAGTTCCACGAGACTGGGAAGGAAGCCGGCGAGCGTCTTTCCCGCGCCGGTCGGGGCGATCAGCAGTGCGTCATCCCCGTCTTGCGCCGCAGCGAGCAGGTCGAGCTGATGCCCGCGCGGCGCCCAACCCCGCGCGGCGAACCAATCCTGGAAAGGCCGCGGCAGCAGCGGGACGTCGCTCGCCACCGGCGCGCGTTCGAGGGACAGGGACGCAGTCACGACGTCGACCATAGCCCCTCACGGCTGGAGCGACCAGTATGCCGCGTCGGGTGGGACGGTATGTTGCAAGCAGCGCCCAAAGGCGTCGTAAATGAACGTTACATGAATATAGTTTGACAGCATATCAGCGCCGTACGGCTTAAGCATTAACGCGTGAAACGCTTGGCCTGTCCTCTCATTCTTGTGATGCTGCTCTGGCGTGC
Source organism: uncultured Beijerinckiaceae bacterium (assembly GCA_964243415.1). GTDB lineage: Bacteria > Pseudomonadota > Alphaproteobacteria > Rhizobiales > Beijerinckiaceae > RH-AL1. Next base: position 1,018 of record CAXTFG010000090.1, read on the forward strand.
AAGCGGCCGGGTCGGTCCCATATGCGACCACGCAGCCAAGTCCTTTAGACTAAATGGCCGGGATCGAAGGACGCATTTCGGCGTTGAAGATTCACGTTCCAGCAGGAGATTAAGCATGAGTGGTTTGTTGAAGAAGTCTCTCGCGGTCGGCGTCACCGCCCTTACCATCGGCGCCACGATGTCCACCATGTCCACGTCGGCCGATGCCCGCGGCTTTGGTCGCGGCGGTTTCGGCCGTGGCGGTTTCGGCCGTGGCGGCTTCTATGGCGGACGCGGGTTCGGCGGACGTGGGTTCGGCATCGGCCTCGGAGCAGGGCTTCTCGCTGGAGGGTTGGCCGGCGGTTACTACGGCTACCCTTATGGCGGCTACGGGTACGGGTACGGCTACCCGGGCTACGGCTACGGCTACCCCGGGTATGGCGTCTACGGTTACGGCTACTAAGACGCGCTTCGGCGTTGATGAAAGCCCCGCTTCGGCGGGGTTTTTTTCGTCCTGTCCCGGCGCTTCCGGCGGCGAGGTCGCCCTCTCCTCACGATGCCGTAAGGGCGGCTGAAGCGGCCACGGCGCGGGCGGCTCGCAGCCCTTCTTCGTAGGCGCCGTGCGCGGTGGAAAAGAAATGCGGCGAGGTCGCCTCACCGGCGAAGAAAATGCGCTCCTCGATCGGGGTTGCGAGGATCGCGCGGGCATCGGCATGACCGGGGAGCGCGTGAGAGTACGACCCCAGCGATAGCGGATCGAGCGCCCAGCCCGTCGCAACGATGGGGGTCAGACCGGCGCCGATGTCGCTCCCATAAGCACTCGCGATTTCACGCCGGGCCGCGTCAACGAAGGCGTCGAGACCGCCCTTCTCCAGATGCCGGGCATAGTCGCCCCCGAAATAACCCTCGACCAGGGGGCGACCGCGCGACCTCATCGTGTAGGTGCCCGTGTCCCGGCGCTCGGGCGAGCCGATCAGCCTGGTATCGGGAGCGAAAGCTTCGGGCTCCTCGAGCCTGAGGAACAGCTTGTCGGCGACCCCGAGCGGGAGGCCCGCAGCGGCCTGGACATGCTCGTTGATCGGCGGCGTGAAACGGATTGCACCCGCGGCCAGCACGCTCGAGGGCACCGTCACGATCAAGCGCTCGGTTTGGACCGTGCCCATTGCCGTCTGAACCTTGATCAGGCGATCGCTGGCGTCGACCGATGCGACCTCGCATCCGAGCCAGATCGGCAGGTCCTCCGCCAGCTTCTCGATTAGCGAGCCATAACCCTCCTCGACGCGCCAATTGACGTCCGTGTCGACGTAGCGGTCGAAATCGAGCACCGACACTCGCAAGAGCGGCGCGCCGTTGTAGTAGGTCGAGACTGCATCGATGAAGCCATTGTAGCGGGCATGTGGATCGAGCAGCTCTGCCGCGGCTCGGTCGATACCGGTACGGCGAGCTTTGGCTCCGGCCTGCTCGAGCCTCTCCCAGAACGCATCCTGCTCGGCCGCGAACAGATCCTGTTCGGACTCGCCGAAACCGCGCTGCGGATGGCGCTTGCGCCACGGCGGCTCGCGTTTGTCCAGCGCGAACCCGAGGCTTGGGGCTAAACCCGCCAGGATGTTGCGATCGGCGGAGTGCAGCCACTCGCAGCCGAGATCAAGCGAAAACGGCGTCCCGCACCGGTCGGTCTGGGCGCGCCCGCCGACCCGGCCACGGGCCTCGAGTACTTGGCAGGTCAGGCCACATGCGAGCGTCTCGCGAGCCGCGGCAACGCCCGCCGCGCCGGCTCCGATGATAACGACGTCAGGGCGCGCATGTTGGTGGATCATGGTCGAGAAATGGCGCGGGCGCGCGTCGATGCCACTCTCTTCGCCGGCCCTGCGACGCCATGGTGCGGCTTGCTCCATGGCGTCCCACGGCGCTCATCGACGCGGCATAGCGCTAGGCTCGCCTGCCGTTTTAAGGGGTGAGCGCGCCGCTTCGGCAGATCGAAGCGTCTCACGCCTTGGTTGCATCGCGCGATGTCGTGAGCGCAGGCGGACAAGCGTCCGGTGTTCAGATGGGAACGCGAAGCAGCGCCTCGAGCGTCTCGATGCGGTCGGCCTCACGCGCAGGTTTATCCCAACGGATTCGGGCGACCCGCGGAAACCGCATCGCAACCCCTGACTTGTGCCGGGTCGACGGGTTCAGTCCTTCGAAGGCGATCTCGAGCACGAGGCCCTCCTCCTTGCCGTGCACGACTTCGCGCACCGGCCCGAACCGGTTGATCGTGTTGTTGCGAACGAACCTGTCGAGCTTGGCGAGTTCGACGTCGGTAAAGCCGGAATAGGCCTTGCCGACCGGGACAAGCGACTCGCCACCCTCGTCGGCGCGCCACACGCCGAAGGTGTAATCCGAGTAGAAAGACGAGCGTTTGCCCGACCCGCGCTGGGCATACATCATTACGGCGTCGACGGTGAACGGATCGCGCTTCCACTTGTACCACGGGCCTTTGGGCCTGCCCGGGACGTAGATCGAGTCGGCACGTTTCAGCATGAGGCCTTCGATCGCCTCGGCATCCGCGCCGCCGCCAGCCGACGCCGGATCTCTGCGCGCGCGTGCCAGATCGTCCCAGCCGGCGAACGCGACGTTTGGGGAAAGGTCGAGACTGTCGTGCGCGGCATGCGCGACGAAAGCGGCGAGCTTTTCACGGCGTGCGACGTAAGGCAGCGGTCGCAAATCTTCGCCATCGAGCTGGAGCAGGTCGTAGGCGCGAATATGGGTCGGGTAGTCGGCGATGACCTTCAACGACACCGTACGTCGGTTGAGGCGCTGTTGCAGGATCCCGAAAGGCTGGACGAGACCGTCGCGCACGATGAGCAGTTCTCCGTCGAGCGAAAAGCGGGCGGACCGCAGCACCGCCAGCATCTCGACGAGATCGGGGAAGGTTCCGGAGATGTCCTCGCCCGTGCGCGAATAGAGGCGCACGACGGTTTCGCCGTCCTTGCCGACGCCCCGCGTGGCCTGCACGCGAATACCATCCCACTTCCACTCCGCGCGGAAGTCATCCGGCTGCAGCTGGGCGAAGTCGCGATCTTCGATGGGATGGGCGAGCATCGCGGGATGGAACGGCGCGGGATCGGTCGCATCGGGCTTGCCTTCGCGTCCCTCGACCCAGGCGAAAAGGTCGATGTAGGGCGGCTTGAGCCCGTGCCACACTTCCTCGATCTCGTTTGCCGCGATGCCGCCGAGTTCGCCTACCGCCGTCTTGGCGAGGCGGGCGGAAACGCCGATGCGAAGCGAGCCGGTGATCAGCTTCAGCAGCGCCCACCGACCGGTCTCGTCGAGCATGTCCAGCCAGCCGGCGAGGTGGCGCGGCAGATCGAGCTTGCCCGCGGTCGCCAGCGTGATCACGACTTCGGAGAGGTGCAGCGGCGGCCGGTTGTGGCCGATGCCGTGAGTGGCAGGCGGCGGCGCGGGCCACAGCAGCGCGACGCACTCCGACAAGTCTCCGACATAGTCATAGGACAGATCGAAGAGATAGGGATCGACACGGGTCGCTATGAGCGTGCGGATGAGATTCGGCTTGGCATGCTGAAACGACAGCACGCCGGTCAACGCGGCGAGCGCGAAGCCGCGTTCGGGATCGAGCGTCGTGCGGAAATAGTCGGCGAGCAGACGCAGCTTATTGTTGCGCGACGGCTCGTAGCCGAGGCGGTCGAGCAGCAGGGCGAAGCGGTTCATGCCGGCTTATATGAGGGTGCCGCGCCCCGTTCGTCTAGAAACGAAGCGCGGCTCAGTGCGTAGCCGGTCCCGCAACGCCGACGGTTTTCCCGGGGAAGCCGGCCGCATCGAAATACCGGGTCGATCCGACCTGCTGTCCAACCAGTATTGTCCGCAGGCCCCCAGCGCCGGCTTCCGAGGCGACCGTGCCGCTTGACGCGGACGGTGTCGACCCGCCCGGCAGAGCCTCAGCTAAGATACGCCCGGTCAGAGCGCCCCCGAACGGAATTTTGATCCCGAGCACGCTCCCGATGGTCCGGCCGACGTCGGCGTTGCTGACGGGTACCTCGTCGACGAAGCCGCGTTTGAAGTCCGGTCCGATCGCCGCCATGAAATTCATCGTGTCGGCGCGACTGATCGTGCCGTGCATTCCCTGGCCTTGTTGCAGCGGGGTGTCGGCGATCTCGACAGTGCACATCACCGGCTCGGAACAGTCCGTCGCGTAGGACCTGAAGTTCACGACGATCGCCGGACGGGGCGTCCGGGATCTTCCCCGGAGACTGATGGCCGACAGCGGCAACGTGCCAGGGATCTCGCCGAGATCATCGTCGACGAAAAGCCCGCTGACGTAATCCTGTGACAGGAGGGCATCGACGATGCGTTTCGTCAGCCCGCGGTCCTTGCTTGGGACGTACACGAGATCGGAGCCGCCGTTTGCGGCGATGACGACATCCGGCTTGGCCGGATCCTGGCCGATCAAGCCGTTCCCGCGCGGAGGATAGGCGTTGTCACCGATCGAATGATTTTTGCCGTCCGGGTCGAACAAGGGAAGTCCAAGCGCCTTCGCGACGTCGATGGCGAGAAATCCGGGCGGGAGGAACCCCGCGGGCACGGTCGCGTAGCTGCCCTTCGCGGCAATGCTCGTCTCGCTCTGCTTGGAAATCGTCGAGAAGCCGTGGTCGGCGGCGACGACGATATCCGTCTCGTCGGCAAGGCCCAGCGTCGCGAGAGCGTCCTGCAGACGTTTCAGGTTGTCGTCGGCGTTCCTGACGGCGGCGGCGGAGGTCGGTCCGTTGATGCCCGGCGTCACCGCATTCAGGCTGTCGCCCTGATTGTGCTGCGTGCCGTCGGGATCGCGCGACCAGAAGACCAGGACGAAAGGCTTGTTTCGCGCCTTGAACACGGGCAGCACGGCCTTCGCGGCAACATCGGCGAAATAGGCCTGCTGTAGACTGTTGGCGGTCAAGGTGCCTGGCGTCTTTGCATCGCCGATCTTGCCGTTGGCGCCACGCGAGGGCGCGGCAAGTGGCAGCCCGACTGCGCCGAGTTTGTCTTTCATTTCTTGGGACAGCGGGATGCCGGCCGGGCCGCCGGTCGAATCATCGACGATGATCGTGTCCTGCCCGCTGCGTTCGGTGTGATCGAAGATCAGCACCGGGCCGACCTTGCCGAGCGCCGCGACGCTGAATCCCTGGTGCCGGGCGGCAAGGAAAATCGTGTCCTCGTCGAGGTAGTTGCCGCCAAAATGGGCGTCGACCTCGCCGAGAACGGCATCCGATTCGAGGAAGGGCGTCATGCTCCCGTTCGCCGTGGCCACAGGAAAGCCGACGAAGATCGTGTTGCTGAAATCGCCGGTGTCGCCGAGGAGGTGGCCCGTGGCGAACGCCGAGGCGTTGGCGGTGGTGAAGGTCGGGAACATCGAATGCGGGTTCTTGAAGTTGACCCCAGCATCGCGGAGGGCCGCCAAGGTCGGTGCGGTCTGCGGCGTGACGGCAAGGGCCCGCAGGCCATCGGGCACGAACAGAACGAGATTGTGCGGGCGCTTTTCTGGAGCCGCCTTTTCCTGAGCCGCCGCACTATGCGCCGCGCCAAGCGCCATCACCAGAGCGGCAAAAATCCTCAAAAGCATCGACATACGCAGTTTCTCAGCCCGACACCCTGTTCTGCCTAGACTTGTTTTATGACGGTTTTTCTTGAGGACTGGGAAAGCGGATAGGTCGATCCGTCCGCTCACGCCGCAAGTTCTTCGGACGGTCCAAGATCATCCTCGTCGCCATAGCCGAGGATATGCAGCGGTTCGGCTTCGATGCCCTGCCCGCGTGCCCAATGCACGAGCGCGTCGGCCTCGCCATGGGTGACGAGCAGCTTCGAGCAGCCCGTCTCGACGACGGTCGTGCAGAGCGCTTCCCAGTCGGCATGGTCGGAGACGACGAGCGGGAGTTCCACGCCTTTCTGCCGAGCGCGGGCGCGCACGCGCATCCATCCGGACGCGAAGCTAACGACGGGGTCGACGAACTTGCGCGCCCAAAGGTCCTGCAATGCGCTGGGCGGACAGATGACGATCTCGCCGCCGAGTTTCGCCCGTTCCTTGGGCGAGACTCTTCGGATCTCGCCGAGGTCGATGCCTTCGGATCTGTAGAAGTCGGTCAGCCGCTCGGCGGCTCCGTGGATGTAGATCGGGCGGTCGTATCCGGCTTGGCGAAGCAGGGCCATAACCCGCTGAGCCTTGCCGAGCACATAGGCGCCCACGAGATGGGCGCGCTCGGGGAAGAGCCGCTGCGAGGCGAGCAGCTTTGCAATCTCGGCGTCGGTGCGGGAATGGCGGAAGACCGGCAGGCCAAATGTCGCCTCGCTCACGAAAACGTCGCAGGGCACGACCTCGAAGGGGGCGCAGGTCGGATCGAGTTCGCGCTTGTAGTCGCCGGAAACCACGATCGTCAGACCGGGAAAGGCAAGGCGGATCTGCGCCGACCCATAGACGTGACCAGCGGGATGGAAACTGACTCGGGCATCGCCAAGCACGACGGTTTCACCCGGCTCGATCGCCTGCGCGGATCCGCAGAAGTCCGCGCCGTAACGGACCGCCATGATGCCGAGCGTTTCACGGGTGGCGAGAACCGACCCGTGGCCGGAGCGGGCGTGATCCGAATGGCCGTGCGTAACGAGCGCGCGCTGAACCGGGCGGACCGGGTCGATAAAAAAATCGCCCGATGGACAATAAAGTCCCTCGGGCGCGATAACTATCAGTCCGTCAAGGCGCATGCGTTAGACGGCGCACACTCAATCGTTGGTGCACACCATGCCGAAGGTGGGGACCGTCTTTCCATCCGGGCCGGTGATACGAGTGACACGGACGCAATCTTCTGCCTCACCCGGCCCCGCCTTGGCGAGCTGGATGGACGGGCCGGCGGCCAGCGGCTGAAGCATTCCGATTTCGGACTTCGCCAAGGTGATTGGGTGTGCCAAGAACGGCGCGGCACATGCGGCGCCGATCGAAGCGAACGTGAAAGCCGCGACCGCCAACTTGGCAACCGAGCGCCGAAGTCTTTTCTTCGTCGTGACCATGATATCGGCCCCCCGAAACCCCGCGAACCTCAGTCCGCATTCGCACATTGTGCGTCTCGGGAGCAGAACGGCCGACGTTCAAGAATGTTCCGCATGTCAACCCCATGCCTCGAAAAAATTTGTTGGACGCAATTCCGTAGCTTCGCGCTCTCGCCCCCGGCCCTCGCCATGGCTCTTCGCGCTCTCGTCGTCGAGGAACCCAAAGCCTCGGAGCGCGCCGGCGATCGCCGAAGCTCCCTCCAAAATGGCAGCGAGATGGGAGCTGCCCGCGAGCCACTCCCTTCGCACCGCCGGAGCATGGCGTCCAAGAAAAGCTTCGGTCTTGGCGCCGTCAACAATCTCGTCCCGGTCCGCGATGCCCACCCAAGTGGGGAGATCGAGGCGCGCCAGCTGTCCGCCGGGGTCGTCGGGCGTTACCGCGAGCGCCATGTTCACGGTGTAGCTCGGCACGCACCCGACCACGCGTGCCATGTTGAACTGGGAAAAGTCGAAGGTCACCGCAGGCATGCCGCCAGCGAGATGCCCATTGGCAAACCAGTTCACAACGAAGGGCCAGAACCTGGCGCCGCCGAAGGGAGAGTCCGCGCGATCGAGCGCGGCGTGGTAGCCGAAGTTCGGCGCGAGCAGCAACAGGCTTGCCGCCCTCTTCAGGTTCCCGTGCGCGTGAGCATTGAGGAGCAGTCCCGCGGCACTGGAATGACCGCCGACGTGGATGCGGGCGCTCGGATGCAGGCTCGACATCGCCTCGAGCATCCGCTCGACATCGTCCCAGACGAGCGTCTTGCGCCGGGTATGTCCGCGACGACCGCCCGACGCACCGTGTCCGCGCACATCGGTAAGGCACACCGCGACCGAGGCTTCGGCGGCGAGCGCGGCCGCAAGGCGGTCGTAGCCGCATCGCATGTTGACGCCAGCCCCGTGGTAGAAGACGAGCAGATCGCGAAACGGACCCGTCGGCTGGTAAAGCTCGTAGGCGAGGACGACATCGGCGCCGATCGTTCCGCGCGAAACGCGAGAGGGCATGCGCGTCTCGGCAGCGAGCCGCTGCTCGTAGGCGGGAAAAGCCGGGCCGGGCAAAGCGATCCTCCTGCCGCAGGGCAGTGCGCTCGTTCGGGCTTCGGCGCTCCGCGCGCAAGACGGCGAAAGAGCCTGGCTACACTTTGTCCCAGGTTCATTCGCCAGCCGATATTGCCTTCGGGCCGGCAATGAACAAAGTGGGAACGATGCAAACGACGCTCGAGAAGCTGGCGATCCTCGCCGATGCCGCGAAGTACGACGCCTCGTGCGCTTCCAGCGGCACGGACAAAAAATCGTCGCTGAAAACGAGAGGCATCGGGTCGACCGAGGGCATGGGCATCTGTCACGCCTATGCGCCGGACGGGCGCTGCATCTCGCTGCTCAAGATCTTATTGACGAACTACTGCCGGTTTGACTGCCACTACTGCGTCAATCGCGTATCCTCGAACGTGCGGCGCGCGCGGTTCACGGTGGACGAGGTGGTCGACCTCACCCTCGGCTTCTACAAGCGCAACTATATCGAAGGCCTGTTCCTCTCGTCTGGCATCATTCAATCGCCCGACTATACGATGGAGCAGGTCGTGGCGGTGGCGCGCAAGCTGCGCACCGAACACAGGTTCGGCGGCTATATCCACCTCAAGACGATTCCCGACGCCGATCCCGACCTCCTGGCCGAAGCCGGGCGCTGGGCGGACCGGTTGTCCATCAACATCGAGATGCCGTCGCAGGAGAGCTTGCGGCGCCTCGCGCCGGAAAAGGATGCCGGACGCATCCGCAAGGCGATGGGCGGCATGCGCCTGCGCATTGACGGAGCCAAGGCCGAGCGCAAGGAAAGTCGAAAGGCACCGCGCTTCGCGCCCGCCGGACAATCCACGCAGATGATCATCGGCGCCGACCCGTCTGATGACAGCGCGATTTTGCGACAAAGCTCGTCACTGTACGCAAGCTACGGGCTGAGGCGGGTGTACTATTCCGCGTTCTCGCCGATACCCGACGCCAGCCGCATTTTGCCTCTGGTGAAGCCGCCGCTGATGCGCGAGCACCGGCTTTATCAGGCCGACTGGCTGCTGCGGTTCTACGGCTTCAATGTGGAGGAGATCGTCGAGGCGAGCGACGGCGGCATGCTCGACCTTCACGTCGATCCCAAGACGGCCTGGGCGTTGAAACACCGCGAGCAGTTCCCCATCGACCTCAACCGTGCGCCGCGCGAAAGCCTGCTGCGGGTGCCGGGTCTCGGCGTGAAAGCCATCACCAAGATCCTGTCATCGCGCCGCTACCACGCCCTGCGACTGGAAGAGCTGACGCGGCTCTGTCATTCCGTGAAGAAAATGATGCCGTGGATCATCTGCGCCGACTGGCACCCCGGCGGGTTGACGGACAAAACCGACCTGAAGGCACGCCTTGCGCCGGCGATGCAATTCGATTTGTTCGGGTAGTCCGCCCGCGGCTCGGAGACAGAATGGAGATCAACGTCCGGGAGCTTGCGCCCGAGGAGGCGCTTATTGTTGTCGACTATTTCCACGGCTCGACCCCGGAGCATCTCGAGCGGATGGGCGTGGACCCGACGCGCCTGCCTCCGCGCGAGGAGTGGCGGGAGCGTCTCGGCGCGGATTTCGCCCGACCGTTGGATCAGCGCGACAGGCTGTATCTGGTGTGGCTTGCCGACGGCACGATCGTCGGCTTCTCGTCGTGCGACCGGATCACCTTCGGCGAGCGTGCGAACATGCACCTTCACGTCCTCGAGGACGGCAATCGCCGCCGCGGCTTCGGCGCGGAATGCGTTCGGCGCAGCGTCGAACTCTATTTCAGCCGCCTTAAGCTGAAGAGCCTGTATTGCGAGCCCAACGCCTTCAATGAAGCACCAAACCGGACGCTGCAAAAGGCCGGCTTCAAATATCTTGAGACGTACATGACCGTCCCGGGGCCGATGAACACGCACCAGGCGGTGACTCGCTGGGTCATCGAGCGGTGAAACGCAAACCCTAGACCGCAGCAGCTAGGCGCCCGACGTCGGCGAGAACGGCGCTGCGAGCTTCCTCCGGCGGAGGACCATCGACGTAAAATGCCGCAACGAGGATCGGCGCACGTCCGGGCGGCCAGATCACGGCGACGTCGTTCGTCGCGTCGTGCCCGCCGGAGCCAGTCTTGTCGCCGACTTGCCAGCCCCCGGGAACGCCGGCACGCAAGCGGCTGGTCCCGGTAGTCGTGGCCCGAAGCCAAGCGATCAATTGCGCGCGCGAGGACGCCGACAGCGCCGTTCCAAGGACGATCTTGAACCATGAATCGAGTATGGCGAACGGCGAACTGGTGTCCCGCGGATCGCCGGGCGCGGCCTCGTTCAGCTCCGGCTCGCGGCGATCGAGGCGCGTGACGCTGTCACCGAGCGTACGAAGGTACCTGGTCAGCGCCGTTGGGCCACCGAAACTGTCAAGCAACACATTGGCCGCTGTATTGTCGCTCACGGTTACCGCGGCCTCGCAGAGTTGGGCGAGGCGGAGACCGTCTTTGCCGGCGTGAGCGCGCGTCACTGGCGAATAGGGAACGAGATCGCCTTCCCTGTAGACGATCCGGCGTTCCAGGCTTTCAACTCCACGGTCGACCTGCGACAGGACGAAAGCTGCCACAAGGACCTTCCAGGTGCTGCACATCGGAAAACGCTCGTCGCCGCGATGCGCCACGCCGTTCGCGCGCGCGATATCGCGGATCGCGACGCCGAGGCGCCCACCGTGGCGCGCTTCGAGGCCGGCGAGGTCGCGGCGGAGCGCATCGTCCCGGTCTGAGGCGGTAGCCGCACTGGCCGCGCGATCGAGGGATGGTACAAGGAGCGAAGCAGCCAGCAGCGTGCGGCGAGATAGCAACGTGTTCTCCCTCGTTGTGAGCTCGGATCGGCTGGACGGGCCGTCTTCGACGCGTCAGCGTGTGCAGGCATGGACCTCCTCTTGAAACGTGTCACCCTCGCTTCGCAGACCGATTTCGATGGCTGGCGCACGGCGGCGCGCTCGGCCGTCTTCGCCGCTGTTCCGCCAGACCACATCGTATGGACGGTCGCGGGCGACGGTGGCGACCTGTTCGGCGGCGATGAGATCGAGGACGTCCCGGCCATCGACCGCCCGCATTTCAATGTGCCCAAAGCCTTCGTCTCCCTAGCGAAGGAGATCATCGCCCACGCCGACCCCGAGCGCTTCGCCCTCCTGTACCGGCTGCTGTGGCGGCTGCGCACGGTCCCGCACCTCCTCGAGGACGCCAGCGATCCCGACGTCCACGCCGCGCGCGCGATGGCCAAAGCGATCCACCGCGACATCCACAAGATGCACGCTTTCGTGCGCTTCAAGGAAGTCGTGGCGCCGGACGGGGAGCCAGCCTTCATCGCCTGGTTCGAGCCGGACCACTACATCGTCGAAGCGGTTGGCGACTTCTTCGTGCGCCGTTTCACCGGCATGCGCTGGTCGATCCTGACGCCGCACCGCTCGGCCTTTTGGG
>CAXTFG010000091.1:0-12523 GCA_964243415.1 uncultured Beijerinckiaceae bacterium
GGCGCAACCTCGCCCGGCAGCAGTTCGGCCGGCACCCGCCGCCCCGCGTCCCGCGCCAGCTGCCGCAGCACGTCCGGCGCCGGCCGCGCCGCGCCCAGCGGCAGCCGCTCCTCGCCCGGCACCTGCCGCGCCAGGAGGGAAGAAGCCGGAGCCCGGACACCCCTGATCACGATTGTCCCGCGCGAACGCGAGACGGTGGTATGTCAGCAGGTCGAGAACCGGTGGACGATCGTGGCTCGGAAGCGCTCGCCGGGCCCGAGGATCGTCGAAGGAAAGCTCGCTTGATTGGGCGCGTCGGGAAACGCCTGGGCCTCCAGGGCGAGCCCCGATGTCTGGCGGTAGGTACCGCCGTGCCCGATGAGGGATCCATTCAGACTGTTGCCGGTGTAGACCTGTAAGCCGTCCCGGTCGGTTTCAAGCTCAAGCACCCGACCGCTGGGGGGATGGACGAGGCGCGCCGCGCGCCGCATCGAGCCGGGCGCTCCGTCGAGGACGAAGCAATGGTCGTAGCCGCGTGCGACAAGCAGTTGCGGATCAACCCCGCGGATGCGCGGCCCAATCGATCCCGCGTGCCGAAAATCGAAGCTCGTCCCGTCCACGGGTCGGCGCTCCCCTGTCGGTATCTGCGCAGCGTCCGTCGGCAGGTATGCCGAGGCGGCGAGCTTGAGATGGTGATCACAGACATCGAGGGCGTCCGCTCCGGCGAGGTTGAAGTAGGGGTGCGCGCTCAAGTTGACCGGGCACGCGGCCGTCGTCGTCGCCTCGAGAGTGAGATGAAGAGCGCTGCCATCTAGCGTGTAGGTCGCGGTGACTTCCATGTCGCCAGGAAAACCCTGGTCGCCGTCCGGGCTGAACAGGGTGAACGCGACTGAACTGTCGTCGCGTGCCGAGACGGCCCAGAACTTCTTGCTGAAGGACTGCTTACCCCCGTGCAGCGTATTCTCGCCGTCGTTGACCGAGAGCTGGTAGGTCTTGCCGTCGATCGTGAAGCGCCCGTGCGCAATGCGATTGGCGTAGCGCCCCAGCACAGCGCCGAACGAGCCGGCCTTCAAAATCATATCGGCCTCGTCGAAGCCGAGCAGGACGTGATCGAACCGCCCGTCGCGATCGGGCGCTTCGATCGACAGCATGCGCGCGCCATAGTTGGTCAGACCGACCTTGAGTCCATCGTTACGGAGCCGCACCACGCCGACCTGCTGGCCCTCAGCCGATACGCCGAGAACCTCGTCGAACAACTCTGCCATATCACTGCGTCCTAGGTCGTCGAAGGGAAAGCACTGCGGCGTCGGAGCCGTCGCTCGCGCCATAGGAAGATGCCGACCCCGCTACTGATAAAGAGGATCGTCGCTGCTGCGGTAAGGGCAAGGATACGTTCGATCCGCAGCGTGTACAGCCCGGTCACCGGGTCGAAGCCATAGCATAGGAGAAGAGCGTGCCCGGCGATCGAGGCCGGCGCGGCGCCGGTGTCGAGTAGGGCAAGTTTGAGATCGAATGGGTTCAGGGCGAACGGGCTCAGCATGCGTTGCGCCTTACCTGCCGCGTCGACCAGGATGAGGCCCGCTGGGTGAGCGAACTGCCGGTGATCGGCGTCATAAGGCGCGACCAACCCGACGCTCGTCTGCAGCTGCTGCAACGCGGAGGCATCGTTGACGAAGAAACGCGCGCCGTCGTGAAGCGGTGAACCGGCGGTATGCCGGTCGCGGAATGCGTCGGCGTCGGCCAGCGTCTGCGCACTATCGAGCGCGACGGAAATGACGCGATAGTCGCGGCCGAGCGCGAGCGGCACTTTGGGCAGGGTCTCCGCGAGCTCGTCGAGCACGATGCCGCACAGGGATTGGCAGCGGTAATCCGTGAAGACTAGCAGCGCCGGCTTTCCACCGAGCGCGGCGCCGAGCGTTGTCTGACCTGCCTGCTCCCGCAGGGACACGGTCGCGGGGAGCAGAGCACCCGGCGCGAAGTGGAAACCTGCCGCCGCAAGGGCCTGACGGGTCAGGCCTGCCGCGGCTGCGGGGCTCGTCGCCGCCGAGATGACTGAAGACGCGAGAAGTACGAGCGGCAGGAGTGGGGGAAACCGCACAGTCCCTCGTGGGCAAGAACGCTTCGGGCTTTTAGCGGCGCGGGGAAGGCTCGGCAATGGAGCGTTCTCGACCCTCTTCCCGGTGGCGCGCGGGCTGCGGAACAAAGGAGGGCCGCGAAATGTTCGCTTCATGACCAAGATCGTTGGCCATCGGTGGCCGATCGGAGATCAAAATGTCGAACAGGGTGCGTGGCATTTCGATCGTGGCCTGCGCCGCCGCATGCGGGCTTTTGACGGGGCCGGTCTCGGCGGCTCCTCGTCGTCATCATACGGCAGTGTCCAGCGTCAGCTTCGATCGTGCGCCCCAACGCGGCGGATCTCAGGCCCTCGTCAGCGACGGTCCAGGGACCGGGTTCGGGTTCCACCGGCTGCCGGGGCCCTACCGGTTTGCTGCCGCTGTGCATCGGGACCGCCAGTCCCAGGCTTTGCGCGACGCCGTGGTCACGGATGCGATCACCAGTGGAAACGGCAATTACGGTTTCGGCCTGCGCGGCGACAGCGTCTATGGGTATGGCAATCGCGCCTCGTATGGCGTTTTCAGCGGGTCGGACGGCTTTGGTTCGCCCTATTTTGCCGGCTATTACGGTCCGGGCGACGGCGCGGACTACGGCCCGTTCGGTCGAGCCTACAACTGAGCCAAAAGCTCTTCCTCGGCCCGCTCAGGTGCGAGAGGGTGAAAGGCGGGAAGCTGATGTCGGGCAAAGGTATCCTGACGCCTGATGTAGCGCCGGGTGTCCCCTTTGGCTGTCTCGACAGCATGGCCAAGACTGGTCGCTACACGCAGATGCTCCATCAACGGCGGAACTCCGAGTGCGCGCGTCACCGGCATCGCAGGATCGAGTTTCCGCTCCTGAAGAAGCTGGATTTCGCCGAGCGCGCCTTCGCTGATCATGCGATCGAGCCGTCGGTCGATCTTAGAAATGAGTTCTCGCCGGTCCGGAGCCAGCCGGATTGCGCGGCACTGCTGAGGGCATAGGACGGGGGGTCTCCTCCGGTCGTGATAGGCAGCGAGGCTCCGACCGGTCGCGCGTTGCACTTCGAGAGCCCGCACGATGCGTTGCGGATCGGTGGGCCGCAGACGAGCAGCCATGATCGGATCACAGGCGGCGAGGGCCTGGTGTAACTCGGGCGATGGGCGGCCCTCGGCCCAGGCGCGAACCTCGACGCGGACTGCTTCGGGCACCTCCGGAATATCCGAAAGTCCCTGCGTCAGGGCCTTGAGGTAAAGCCCGGTCCCCCCCACGACGATGGGCAGCAGCCCGGTCGTGCGGGCTCTTTCCAGCTCCCGCGCCATGTCGATGAGCCACTGGCTGACAGAATAGGCCCGGCTTCCATCGACGGTTCCGAACAGGACGTGGGGCACGCTGCTCTCCTCTTCGGCGCTGGGCCGGGCCGTGATGATCCGCAGGTCGCGATAGACCTGCATGGAATCCGCGTTGAGCACGATGCCACCGACACGCCGGGCGAGCCGTAACGCGAGGGCCGACTTGCCGCTTGCGGTCGGCCCTGCAATGAGGAGGGCGTCCGGCTTCGGTTGACCGATCATGACGTGTGTCGCAACCCTGATCACCCAGGCTATCGCGCTGACGCCCACCGCCGTGGACCGCGTCGCAGCCGTGCTCCCGGCGGCCGGCGAGCCGCGGTGGCTCGATCCGGGCGTCGCCGCAGATATCCCTTTCGCACCGCCGCCCGGCTCCGGCAATCCGAGATGGGCCGAAGCCGCACGCGCGACGCTCGCAGACGCGCCGGTCGACGTGATCGTGCAAGCCAACGTCCATCGCCGCAAGCGCCTGCTCGTCGCCGACATGGACTCGACGATCATCGATCAGGAGTGCATCGACGAGTTGGCGGATGCTGTCGGACGACGTGCGGAGGTGTCGGCGATCACCGAGCGGTCCATGCGCGGCGAGGTCTCGTTCGAAGTCTCGTTGCGCGAGCGCGTCGCGCTCCTTGCCGGTCTCGACGTCGCCGCCGCAGCGCGCGTGATCGACCGCATCACGCTGAAGCGGGGCGCGGGAGCTCTCGTCCACACCATGCGTGCGCATGGCGCTTTCACAGCGCTCGCGTCTGGGGGCTTCACGATGTTCACCGCCCACGTTGCGCAGGCAGCCGGGTTCGACCACCATTACGGCAACATGCTCGCCATCGAGCGGGGCCGGCTCACGGGAGGACTGCACGAACCGATCTTCGGGCGTGCTTCCAAGCGCGCGGTCCTTCGCACGTTGCGCGACGAACACCGGCTTGCGCCGGAGGACACGCTCGCGGTCGGCGATGGAGCGAACGACCTCGCGATGTTGGAAGAAGCGGGGCTTGGCGTCGCCTTCCACGCCAAGCCCGCGGTCGCCGCCGTCGCCCGCGCAAGGATCGAGCATGCGGACTTGACCGCTCTGCTCTACATTCAGGGTTATACTCGCGCCGAGTTCGCCCCATGAGGCGCAACGCGATCACCGACGTCGCCGGCGTTTCCGTCGGCCAGGCCGAGGACCGTCGCATCGCGAGCGGCGTGACGGCCGTGATCTTCGACCAAGCCTGCATCGCCTCAATTGCCATCGGGGGCGGCGCGCCGGGCTTGCGCGATGCCGCGCTGCTCGAACCCGGTATGACGGTGGAGCGGGTCGACGCGCTCGTGTTGTCTGGCGGCTCGGCCTTCGGTCTCGACGCGCCAGGCGGCGTTCAGGCCGTTCTTCGGTCGCGCCAGCGAGGCTTCCGCGTTCGCGACGCCCTCGTGCCGATAATACCGGGCGCGATCCTGTTCGACTTGCTGAACGGCGGCGACAAGGGGTGGGGCGAGACGCCGGTGTACTGGTATCTCGGCCGCGAGGCGGCCGAGGCAGCCGGGCCGGACGTGATGCTGGGGAGCGTCGGGGCCGGGCTTGGCGCGACCACGGCCGATCTCAAGGGCGGCGTTGGCACGGCGAGCGTCACGACGACGGCCGGCTTTGTCGTCGGCGCGATTGTTGCCGTGAACGCCCTCGGCTCGGCGACGATCGGCGGGGGTCCCCATTTCTGGGCGGCGCCGTTCGAGAGGGACGCTGAGTTCGGCGGCCGGGGCTGGCCCACATCATGGCCTTTGAACGCGCTCGGCATTCCGATGAAGGGAGCCGAGCCGGCCAACACGACCATCGCCGTCGTCGCCACCGACGCGGCGCTAACGAAGGCGGAGGCGAGACGGCTCGCCGTCATGGCGCAGGACGGGCTGGCAAGAGCGCTGCGCCCGACGCATGCCGCGATGGACGGGGATGCGGTGTTTGCCGCGGCCACCGCGCGCGCCGATCGCATGCCGACGGCGTTCGACCTCGTCGAACTCGGCACGCTCGCAGCCGATTGCCTTGCACGCGCCATCGCTCGGGGCGTCTACGAAGCTGAGGCTTTGCCTTTCGCCAATTCGCAACCGAGCTGGCGCGACCGGTTCGAGCCGCGGTAGCCGAGGTTCATCGGCGACCGAACGACGCTCTTGCTCGTTACGGCGTGGCAGGAGCAGATCGAGCACCGATGGAGACCCGCCCATGTCAGACAAGCGCAGCTACCGGATCGCCGCCATTCCCGGCGACGGGATCGGCAACGAGGTCATGCCGGAAGGGTGCCGCGCGGTCGAAGCGGCGGCGCGCAAATTCGGTTTCGAAGTCCGCTTCGACCATTTCGATTTCGCTTGCTGCGACTACTTCGTGAAACACGGCAAGATGATGCCGGACGACTGGAAGGAGAGGATCGGCAAGCACGACGCCATCTATTTCGGCGCGGTCGGCTGGCCCGACACGGTTCCCGACCACGTCTCGCTTTGGGGCTCGCTCGTCCCGATGCGACGTGAGTTCGACCAATACGTCAACCTGCGACCGGTGCGTCTGATGCCGGGCGTCCGCTCGCCGCTCGCCGACCGTGAACATGGATCGATCGATTTCATGGTCGTGCGCGAGAACACGGAAGGAGAGTATTCTTCGATCGGCGGCCGGATGTTTCCTGGGACGGACCGCGAGTTCGTCGTCCAGGAAACGGTCATGACGCGCTACGGCGTGGACCGCATTCTGCGCTACGCCTTCGACCTCGCCCAGAAACGCGAGAAGAAGCACCTGACGTCGGCGACAAAGTCCAACGGCATCTCGATCTCGATGCCGTACTGGGACGAGCGCGTCGAGCAAATGAGCAAGAATTTTTCCGACGTACGATGGGACAAGTATCATATCGACATCCTGACCGCTCGCTTCGTCCTCAGCCCCGACCGGTTCGACGTCGTCGTCGCCTCCAACCTTTTCGGCGACATCCTGTCGGATCTCGGTCCGGCCTGTACCGGCACGATCGGCATCGCGCCCGCCGGCAACATCGACCCGGAGCGGCGCTTCCCATCGTTGTTCGAGCCGGTGCACGGGTCGGCGCCGGACATTGCCGGCAAAGGCATCGCCAATCCCATCGGTCAGATCTGGGCCGGAGCGATGATGCTCGAGCATCTCGGTGAAGCGGAAGCCGCGAAAGCGATCGTCAGCGCGATCGAGCAGGTGCTCTCGCAGGGCACGTTCCGCACGCGCGATCTCGGCGGACAAGCCTCGACCGCGGAGTGTGGCAAAGCCGTCGTTGACGCGTTCGGCTGAGTTGCCGCCGCGGCTATCTCAAGCTGGCGACCACGGCAAGGCGCTTGATCTCGCCCTTGTCGAAGGCCTGCACGAATGTCTGATAATCCCTGAAGACGACGCAGCCATTGGAGTCGCCGCGCGGTCCGAGCATGAACGTGTGAGCAAGAAGGCCACCGCGCCCGAATGTAGCGCCGGCGTCGACGGGGGTCAGCCGCAACGCGCGGACGCCGTGGAACAGGCTCTCTCGTAGGGTGAGATCATAGACGGCCGGCGGCGTCGCCCCGCGCATCCGCTCGGCGACGCTGCGCGGGTCGTCGAGGCGCGAGCCGAGGCCCGAATGAGCTTCAAGGTGCATGCCGTTCGGCAGGTAAACGGTATGGGCGGCGATGTCGTAGACGGCGGTCCAGCGGTCGTAGGCGCCGGCGCGCCCACCGAGCCCCCCGTCCACGGGCGCGTAGGCGAGCGCCGGCCGGCTCGACTCCCCCATGCCGAAAAGCTTTTCGAGCAGGGTGCCCCCGTCGGAGGGAGCCACAGGAACCGGCAGTGCGGCATCGATCGCGGGGCGACGGCTCGCGGCTCTCGATGAGGCGTCGGCCGGTGTCGGCTGCGCCGGACGTGGAGCCGGCATCGGAATGAGATCGATGGCGTCGGAGACAGCCGGCACGATCCGGTCGGTGTCGGGAAGGCTGGCGACGATGATAGGCTCGGGTGCGCGCTCGCGAGACGGTTCGAATCGCGCCCTCAATGGAGCGCTTTGCGCGAAGGTGATCGGCGTCTGTCCTGCGCTCGGCGTCGGGGACAGCATGCCGGCATAGCGGCGCAACGGCGGGACGGCCGGCATCGAAGCGGCTTCGACCCGCTTGGCTGTCGTCGAGCTGTGCGCGGCGCTCGGATGCGACGCCGCGATCGGAATGGAGGGGGCGACTACCTCGACGGAAGAGACAGCCAGGTGCTCGCGGGCGTACAACAGACCGAGACCGGCCGTGACGCTCACCGTAAGGGCGGCGACGAAAACGGCGAGTTGGGACGTCGGCTGCCGAGATGGGAGATCGAGGTCAAAAGACGCGTAGTCGTGCGTGGTGAAGGCCCCGTAGGTCATCTACTCGTCCCAGACTGACTCGTACCGCGTGGTGCCGGGCGCCCGCCCCTCGATCGAGAAGGCGATCCCCGGCCCCATTGGCCTCCTTTTTGGTTAAATGCCGATTAAAGGGTTAATTCTGACGCGCTCGTGGCTTCAGCGTGGCAGTGAGCCAAGCCTGTCGAGCGAAGCCACGGATTGCCTCGTCTTCGACTACGCTCCTGGCAAGGCGCCAGCCCGCGGAATGTCGCCCACGTCGGCCAGATCCCACGTGCGCCAGCAGAGATCGATCAATTTCTTGGTTTGCTGGGCGGGAAGAATGCCGTCGCAGAGATCGGCGAATTTGGCTTCGAGCTGCGCGTCGGTCATCGGGTTCTGCTGGCTGCCGACCGCGTGCTCGATGAACTTGTGCAGCACCTTTCCGTCGTCGAGCGTCACCGTCATGTCGACCTGCTGCGACTTGATCGCGGGGTCGATCTCGGCCTTGATCTTCTTGCGGACCATCAGGGTTTCCGGATCGGCCACGGCGGCATCTGTGAAGGCCTTCTCGCCGGCCTTCCCCGTCACCATCGCGACCGCCACGGCGTGGTAAATCGAGAATTTGCCCTCGAGACCCGATTTCGGATCCGTCTTGCCCATCAGGTTCAGCACCAGCGGATGAACCTTGAGGTCGATCGAGCGGATCTGCTCGGGCTTAACACCGTTGGCGTCACGCAGCTGGATCGCCGCGTCGATCGCCGGATGGCTGACGATGCCGCACGCGAACGGCTTATAGGTGTTCAGCGCGAGTTCGTAGCGGCTCCCGAGCCCTTCCGTGATCTCCGCCCAGTTGTGGCGCGTGCTCATCGCCTGACCCCAGCCGTCGAAGCCTTCGATCGCGACAGGGGAGGCGGTGAAGCCTTTCTGCGCCAGGAGAGCCGCAGTCATGCCGTTCTGCGCCGCCCGTCCGGGGTGGAAGCTCTTCGTGTCGGAGCCGAACTGCACCTTCAAACCGACGGGCTGCGATGCCGCGATCCCGATCGCGTTCATCATTTGCCGCTCGTCGAGGCGGAGCACCCGGCCGATCGCCGCCGCAGCGCCGAAGACGCCCATCGTGCCGGTGATGTGCCAACCCTTGGCATAGTGCTCGGGAAAGACGGAATTGCCCATCCGGCACTCGATCTCGCAGCCGATCACCAGGGCGTTCATGAACTCGGCGCCGGAGACCGGGCGGTACTCGGCCCAAGCTGTGAGGGCGGAGGCTACGGGACCTGCCGGATGTATGATGGTCTTCAAATGCGTGTCGTCGAAATCGAGCACGTGAGAGCTGATCCCGTTGACGAGCGACGCATTGAGCGCGTCGAACCGCTCCTTGCGGCCGAACAGGCTCGACTGCGGCGGCCCCGAAAAAGGCAGGAGGGCCGCGACCGCGTGGCTCGGCGCTCCCTGCTGCGAGCCGCCGATGGCGACGCCGACCCAGTTCAGCAGAGTGCGCGTCGCTTCCTTCCGCACATTCGGGGGTACCTGGTCGATCGGCGCCGTCGCGGCGTAATGGGCGATGATCTTCGTGATCGGCTCCGGCGGTGGTCCCTTTGGCGCCGCGCCGGGCGGTGGCGCCATGGCTGGCGGGGCGGCGGGTTGGCTCTGGGCCGACGCCGGACCAGCGACCGCACCGGAGCCGGCCAGGGTGGCTGCGATCGCCGCCGACGAGCGGAGCAGGGTGCGACGTTCGATATCTGCCATCAGGCGTCTCCCAAGACGGGCGCGTCTTCCAGGCGCCACGGTTGCTGTTCTGCGCGGGGACCAACGCCGGACGCAACGGGTCTGTTCGGCCCCTCGTGCGCCGGAGTTCCGCCAACTCGATCGCCTCGAGCCGCGCACGCCACCATGCCTCAGGTGTTTCGAGCCGGCTTTTAGGGTAGGGGCCTGAGATCGATGGCTACCTTCTTCACGGCCGATACGCATTTCGGCGACGTCCACATCCTGCGCCAGCGTGGCGCCGCGTTCGGCTCAATCGAGGCGCACGACGAAGTGCTCGTCGCCCGATGGAACGAGGTGGTCTCGCCGGACGACCAGATCTGGCATCTCGGCGATTTTGCCGCCGACGCTTCGCGCGAGCATTGCCGATCGGTTTTCGATCGGCTTAACGGTCGCAAACACCTAGTTCGCGGCAACCACGATACCAATCGCGTGCTCGAGCTGCCATGGAACGAGCCGCCCGTCGAGACTGTCCGGCTTGACGCGCGCGACGAGGCAGGCACCGAATGGCGCTTCTTCCTCGCCCACTACGCGCACCGCGCGTGGCCGGGATTGTGGCGTATCACGCGTCACCTTTACGGCCACACGCACGGCCGCATCCCCGATACGACGCGCTCCTGCGACGTCGGCGTGGACGCGTGGGAGTACCGTCCCGTCAGCATCGCCGCCCTGGTCGCGCGCCAGGATGCCGCGACGATCCTGCCGGACGAGATCGCCTGGCGAGAGGCACAACCTCGATGAGGCGTCCGAGCAAAAAGGTGGCGGCAAGCTCTCGGCTCACGTAAAAGACGCGGTATCGCTTGGGTCTGCTCAAGCCGAGACGCCCGGTTTAGTCGGGCTCCGTTCGGGGTATAGCGCAGTCTGGTAGCGCGGAAGTTTTGGGAACTTCAGGTCGCAGGTTCGAATCCTGCTGCCCCGACCACCATTGCTTGTGGTCCCGAGGGATCATGGAGGATCGATGAGCGCGCGTATCTACAAGCCGTCGCCCTCGGCGACGCAGTCGGGCAAGGGTTCGACCAAGCTGTGGGTGCTCGTCTACGAGCCGGAGGAGGCCATGCAGCAGGAGCCGCTGATGGGGTGGTCGGGCTCGGGCGACATGAAGCGACAGATCACGTTGCGGTTCGCCACGAAAGAGGAGGCGATCGCCTATTGCGAGCGCAACGGCATCGCCCACCACGTGCAGGAGCCGAAGCTCGTGACGCGCAAGGTGTTCTCCTATTCCGATAATTTCAGATCCACCCGCCGCGGGCAGTGGACGCATTGAGGATCCGACCCCGTAGCTCAGCTGGATAGAGCAGCCGCCTTCTAAGCGGCAGGTCGCAGGTTCGAACCCTGCCGGGGTCGCCAAAATCCTGTTTCCTCTGCCGCGCGCCGCCAGGGGCTGCGCGAGAGCGGTCGCAGGTAGATCGAGGGAGCCTCGCAGGTATTGACCTCTCGCGCGGCCAGCGTGCGCCGTCATGCCTTGCTCCCCGCTCGGTGTCCTTTAAAAGCGGCGCATGAACAAGCCCGCGACTGCCGTGCCGGCCGGCATGGACTATTCCAAGACGCTCTATCTCCCCCGCACGGAATTCCCGATGCGCGCCGGTCTGCCGATCAGGGAGCCGCAGCTGCTTGCCCGCTGGGCCGAGATCGATCTTCTGGGCAAGATGCGCGCGGTCGGGCAGGGCAGGCCGAAGTTCGTGCTCCACGACGGGCCGCCCTACGCCAATGGCAACATCCACATCGGCCACGCGCTCAACAAGATCCTCAAGGACCTCGTCACCCGATCGCAGCGCATGAGCGGCAAGGACTCCGAATACGTCCCCGGCTGGGACTGCCACGGCCTGCCCATCGAGTGGAAGATCGAGGAGGAGTACCGCGCGAAGGGTCGTGACAAGGATGCGGTGCCGATCGTCGAGTTCCGCCGCCAATGTCGTGCGTTTGCGCGCAAATGGGTCGACATCCAGCGTGAGGAGTTCAAGCGGCTCGGCGTGGCGGGGGATTGGGCGCATCCCTACGAGACCATGAACTTTGCCGCCGAGGCGACCATCGCCCGCGAGATCATGACGTTCGCGAAGAACGGGCTGCTTTATCGCGGCTCGAAGCCGGTGATGTGGAGCGTGGTCGAGAAGACCGCTCTCGCCGAAGCCGAAGTGGAATACGAGGACCACGTGAGCGACACGGTCTTCGTGGCGTTTCCTCTCACGCACGACGCCGCGGATCTGGCCGATGCCCACGTCGTCATCTGGACCACGACGCCTTGGACGCTGCCGGCCAACCGAGCGATCAGCTTCTCGTCGAAGATCGCCTACGGCTTCTACCGGGTGACAGCGGCCCCCGCCGGCAACTGGGCGCAGGTCGGAGCGACGTACCTCCTCGCCGATGCCCTCGCCGAGAGCGTGTTCAAGGCTGCCAAGGTCGAGGCGTTCGAAAAGCTGCGCGCGGTCGCCCCGTCCGAGTTGACCGGCCTGACCGCAGTCCATCCGCTCGCCGCGCTCGGCTACGGCTTCAACGTGCCTCTGCTCGACGGCGATCACGTGACGGACGATGCCGGCACCGGTTTCGTCCACACGGCGCCGAGCCACGGCCGCGACGACTTCGATATCTGGATGGCCTCGACCAAGGCTTTGCGCGCGCGCAAGATCGACCAGCGCATCCCGTACACCGTCGATGCCGACGGCTTCCTCACCGCTGATGCGCCCGGGTTCGAAGGCCGCCGCGTCTACGACGACAAAGGCGCGAAGGGCGACGCCAACGAAGCGGTGATCGCAGCGCTGATCGAGGCCGGAACGCTCGTCGCGCGGGGCCGGCTCAAGCACCAATACCCGCACTCCTGGCGCTCGAAGAAGCCGCTGATCTTCCGCAACACGCCGCAATGGTTCATCGCGCTCGATGCGCCCTTCCTGCTCACGCAACCGGGAGAAGGGCCGTCCGCAAACCACCCAACCCTCCGCGGCATCGCGCTCGACGAGATCGCCCGCACGCGCTGGGTGCCGGCGGCGGGCGAGACCCGTATCACCGGCATGATCGCGAACCGGCCGGACTGGGTGGTGTCGCGTCAGCGTGCCTGGGGCGTGCCGATCGCCA
>CAXTFG010000092.1:0-12355 GCA_964243415.1 uncultured Beijerinckiaceae bacterium
CGGAGGCGGCGGGCGATCCCGGCCCCTGGCGCCAGCAGGCGATCCTGGGCCGCGGCGGCCATCGACGCAATCGATGTCGGCGGCACGTCGGCGGGGTCGAATATCGACTATCGGATCACCTTCGCGCGCGGTCGCGTCGATCGAGTAAGCGAGGTCGCGGGGATCGATGACGTCGGTGGTATCGAGACCGATCAGTTTCGTGCTGAAGGTACCCCCGGCGCTGAGAGCGGCACGATCGAGCAGGAGCGTCGCGCCCGCCTTGGCGGCGAAGCTGATGCCGCCGGAGCCGGTCGTGCCTGACGAGGCGAGTTCGAGCGTGCCGCCGTTGAGCGTCGTGCCGCCCGTATAGGTGTTGATGGCCACCGAGATCGTGGTCTGCTTCGTCGCCGGTACGCTGATCCGCACCGCCGAAGGCGACGTCGCGTGGAGGATCTCTCCATCGGCGACCTCGTAGTGACGGCGTCGGGCGCGCATCGCCCGATCCGCTGGCTCGGCCGCCGCGTCACCGCTGGTCGCCGCCACCCGCGCAGGCAGAAGGTCATGCCCGTGCGCATCGGTGCACATGCCTTCGGGCCCGATCGTCCGGCGCGCAACCTCCGCGTGTCGCCCGGCCACGCGATCTGCGTCGACGTGTTGGGCGAGGTGTTGATCCCAGCGGTGGCGCTCGTCAACGGCACCACGATCGTTCAGGAGGATGTCGACCACGTCACCTACTAGCACGTCGAACTGGAGAGCCACGACATCATCCTCGCCGAGAACATGCCGGCTGAAAGCTACCTCGAGATGGGCAATCGCAGCTTCTTCGCCGGGAGCGATGTCGTGGTGCTCGACGCTTTGCCTGATGCGCCGGTGGTCACCCACGCCGACTTCTGACGCCCATTTCATGCCGACGGTGCGCTCGTCGATGTCGTGCGCGCACAGCTCGTCGCCCGTGCCGTGGCCGTGGGCTGGCGCCTGGACAGGGGGACGACTTCGCTGGCCTACACTTGGTGGTCGATAGTGCGCGCGTTGACCCCGACACCCGCGGGCTCCAGGCCCGCTTCATCGTGCCGGCCGGGGCGACGGACGTATGCTGGTGTCGGCTACCGCTTGGCCCTGCGAGATCGCCGCCAGCAGCGATGGTCGCGACCTCGGCGTCTACATCGCAGGGCTGACAATCGACGACGGCTTTGCCCGGCCGCGCGCGCTCGATCTTGCCGACCCTCTGCTCTGCATCGGCTTCCACGGCCTGGAGGACGGCGCCCGGCGCTGGGCCGCCGCCCGCGCCCACCTGCCGGCCGAGCTGTGGGCGGAGCAGGTAATGAGCGAAAAGCACGCCCTCGTGAATCGCCAGGAGATCGCGGCGGTGCATGCGGGGCATCCGCTCGGGCCCCCGCAGCATTAGGACGCTAGGATGTCCGGCGGGACGCCCGGGTTCGAGCTCGGCGGTCCTGTATTCGGCGTGAACCTCGCGAAAGCCGATGTGACCAAGTAGGCGCACTGACGCTGGACTTCCCGTTCGCAATCCGCCGTAGCCCTTCTCGAGCGCCGTCGGCAAGGTCTGCAATGCTCTCGTTGTAAAGGGCCTCATTAGCGCCGGTACGCCAAGCTTGATGATGCCGATGGAGGGTCGCCTGCGCAGAGGACAAAACCTTCTTTATAGACGGCACATCAACCCCTATGCCTGCGTTACCACCGTGTTGGCCCAAGCATCCGTAGTCGTTCACTTGCGGTCGCCGGCGCGCATCCGATCGCGATCTCGCAGCCCGGCTCCGCGTTGCTGACCTTGATCGTAAAATGGTGCAAGCGAACGATCGAGGCTACGATGCTGAGGCCGATGCCATGTCCCTCCGTAGACGGGTGCGCGCGGCTGCGATGGAACCGGCGGAACACGGATTCGCGGTCCGCTTCGGCAATGCCCGGACCATTGTCAGCGACACGGATCGTCGGCGAAACGCCATCCGAAGTCGTCACCGAGCATCTTACAGTGCCACCCTCGGGAACGAACTTGATCGAGTTGTCGATGAGGTTGCAAATCGCCTCCATCATCAGGTCGCGGTCCGCATGGATCGAAACCGGAGGACCGTTTGCGACGTCGATCGAGATGTGCCGAAGATCCGCGCTTGGGCGGTAGAGGTCGGCGGCATCGTGGAGGAGCTTCCGCGCGTCGACCTGCGCGAACTGCGAAGCTTTGCGGGCTTCTTCTATGGCGCGGATCCGCAGGATCGCCGAGATCATCATCAGGGCGTGATCGACATCGCGGATCGCGAGATCCCCCACCTCCTGAAAATCTTCCGGCTTCGTGGCATCGCGAGACCCTCGCTCGAGCCGCGCGCGCAGCCGCGTCAGCGGGGTTCTCAGCTCGTGTGCGATATCATCGCCAAGCCCACGCAAATCGTTGATCGCAGCTTCGAGCCGGTCGAGCATGGCGTTCACCGCGCGAGAGAGACGGTCGTAGGGATCCGACGAGGATCTAGCCGGCAGGCGTCGCTTTAGATCGCCGGCGACGACATGAGCGATCGCCTGTTCGACCAGGCTGAAGCGCGTCAGCGCTCGCTGGCTTAGAAATATCCCCAAGACTGCCGAGATCAGAAGCACCGGCAGCGTCACGATCATAAGCGCGCGGCGCGCGAGCGACGAAATGTAATCGAGTTCGTCCGTGTCGCGAGCGAAGACGACCTGCGCTCCGCCCTCGATCGGGCAGGCGATGGCCAAGCTCATGTTTGGCACGGGATCGGGCGGCTCGGTGCGGACCAGTCCGACGACGACGGGACCATTGGCTGCTAGCAGCTCTCGGGGAAGCCGCGCGATGTTGCCGGCGACCGCCGCGCCTTGCGCATCGAAAAGCCCAACGAGGTTGATGCGGTGGATGTCGGCGTCGACTCTGGCACGCACCGCCTCGATGATTGCCGGTCGCCCGATGCCATCGATCGATCGGCAATCCGCCCTCAAGGCCTCATAAACCTGCTCCGTCGCGTGCCGAGCGGTCAGCCAATAGAAAACGCCCGACAGCGCTGCGGACTGCAGAAGCAATGCTGCGGCGACGGCGAGGCTCCAGCGAAACGTCGTCGTACGGGCGGCGTCAGTGAGGTTCATCGAGCCGATAACCCTCGCCGCGCACGTTGCGGATAAGCTGGATCTCGCCCGGCGCGTCCACCTTGCGACGCAACTTGCCGACGTGGACGTCGACGACATTCGAGCGCGGCTCGAAGCGATAGCCCCAGACGTCCTGCAGCAGCATCGAGCGGGTGACGATACGACCCGGCCGTCGGACCAGATATTCGAGGACGTCCAGCTCACGCGCAAGCAGATCGAGCGCGCGCCCGGCGCGGGAAGCGGTTCGCTCGAGGAGATCGAGCTCGATGGGGCCCAGTCGCAGCACGGTCTCGCGCGCATCTGCCGGGCGCCGCAGCAGGGCTTCGAGCCTGGCGACCAGCTCGACGAGCGCGAACGGCTTCGGAAGGTAATCGTCGCCGCCAGCCCGAAGTCCACGCACGCGCTCGTCGAGACCGCCGAGTGCGCTGACGACGAGCGCCGGGGTGCGGATTCCTTCGCCACGCAGGGTCTTGATGACGTCGAGGCCCTCGAGCCCCGGCAGCAGCCGGTCGACGACCATCACGTCGAATTCACCGCGGGCGGCGACGAGCCCGTCCGATCCGCTGTCGGCGTGCGTCACGCTATGCCCGCAGCGCCGCAGCTCGAGTGCGACCTCCTCGGCCGTTCCCGGATCGTCCTCTATGAGCAGAACCTTCGCCAAAAGCCCTCGCGGTCAACATTTCGAATGCCCAAGTTTATCTTGTAAAGACAACGAAGATGGGCGTCCATCCGGGCGGACTTTGAAATACTTTTCATAGTTTGAAGCGGTCTTTAGCGGCGGCCGGCGCGACAAGCCAATACACTCTGATTGTTACGAGGTGCGGGAGAAGATCGATATGAGGTGCGGGGCTGTTGTCGTGGTGACGAGCGTGGCGTTCCTTTTGGGCGGGATCAGCAAGTCGGCGGCGCAGACTAGGCCCGCCTCATCCGGCAAATCATCTTTCACCGAGCCGGAAATGAGCCGGCATCATGGTGGTTTCGTCTACCCAAATCAGCCCCATCGTCATCGTCGCGCAAGATCCAGCTATAGCGCCTACTGAGCGGTGGCAGGTAATGAATTCCATTTCACACTCTGAAGATGAATTTATGGTCGCCAATTGACCCCCGGGGGATAACGGTCAACATCTGCTCGAGTACGGCAGAGGGGGCGTAGGGTGGTAAGGTCCGATCAACATCATCGGCGGCGCAGGGCCCGTGTCTTCACAACGATGGTGAGCGCCGGACTGTCGGCTACCCTCGCCGGTTGCGTTGTGGGCCCGGACTACGCGCCGCCAGCGGCGCCTCTCGCCAGCGGCTACACGAAGGAGCCGCTGCGCGATACCGTCGCCGCGGGTCGAAGGACTGGCGCTCAGACCTTCGATTCCGGCGGCGAGGTCGCCGGGCAGTGGTGGAAGGTCTACCGTTCTGCGCCGCTCGATCGGCTGGTCGAGGAGGCAGTCGCCAACAATCCGAGCCTCGAGGCCGCGCAGGCCTCCCTTGAGGCGGCGCAAGAGCAGGTCGAGGCGCAGGAGGGTACGCTGTATCCGAGCCTGACGGGCGACGGCCTCGCCTCCTACCGGAAGGATCCGAACGGCGGCCTGCAGAGCGTGCTCAACAACCAGAACCGCTATACCTATGCCCTGTACACGCCACGCGTGGCGATCTCGTTTGCCCCCGATATCTTCGGCAAGGACAGGCGCCAGATCGAGTCGCTCGCGGCGAAGGCCGAGGGGAAGCGCTTCGACCTCGAGGCGGCCTATCTGACGCTTACGACCAACGTCGTCCTGGCGGCGATCGAGGAAGCCGCGTTGCGCGGCGAGATCGCGGCGACGAACAAGGTCATCTCCGCGCAGGCCGACGTGTTGAACCTCTATACCAAAGAGCTCGCGCTGGGCGAGATCCCCCGCGCCGAGATGGTGCAGCAGCAGGCCAATCTGTCGGTCTCGCAGCTGCGGCTGCCACCGCTTGAGAAGCGGCTCGCGGTCCAGCGCAACCTCCTGACTGCGCTGGCGGGTCGGCTGCCGAGCGCGGAGGTCGAGCAGAGTTTCACGCTGGCCGCGCTGAGGCGGCCGGCCAAGCTGCCGGTGAGCCTGCCGTCGCAGCTCGTCGAGCGGCGACCCGACGTCAGGGTCGCCGATGCTCTTGTTCACCAGGCGAGCGCCGATCTCGGGGTCGCAATTGCGAACCGGCTGCCGCAGTTTATGATCTCGTCGAACGACGGCTCGACCGCGATCACGCTGGCGCAGTTGGCGACGACAGGACCGTTCTACAGCATCATCGGCACCGCCTCGCAGCCTCTGTTCGATGCGGGCACGCTCTATCACAAGAAGCGCGCGGCGGAGGACGTTCTCATGGAGCAGCAGGCCCGCTACAAGCAGGTCGTGCTGTCGGCTTTCCAGAACGTCGCCGACGCCTTGCGGGCGCTGCAGATCGACGGCAAAGCCGTCGCCGCCGCCGCGGCGGCTGAAAAGGCGACCAGCGCCAGCTTCGAGTTGGTGCGCAAGGAGCGGGTGCTCGGCGTCACCAACAGTGTGCAGGTGTTTGTCGCCGAGCAGACCTATCTGGCAGCTCTCGTCACGGCGTCGCAAACGAGAGCCAACCAGTATGCCGACACCGCGGCGTTGTTCCAGGCGCTCGGCGGTGGCTGGTGGAACCGCGACGACGTCAAGGCGCCGCGACCGGACGGCGATTTCTTCAAGTTCCTGTGAGCGGAAGATGAGACGTTTGGGCACGGATAGTTTGCGATCGGCCTGTCTCCGTCCGAGGCCCCGGTGAGCCTCGCGTCGAAGGCGTTGCTCGGCGTCGTCCTGTTCAGCGCGATCACCGTCGCCGGCTATTTCTTCGCCGATCCGATCATGTCGTATGTCGAGGGCGACGCGAACGCTTCGGACGAGGGGCCGAGCAAAAAGCCGAAGAGCAATCCCAACGTGGTCGAGATCGATGCCCACGCCCGAAAACAGCTCGGCCTGGAGACGACGAAGGCGGTGACGAAGGAGATCGTCAAGCGCCTGCGGGTGCCGGGCGTCGTATCCTTTGACGAGAGGCTCGTTACGCGCCTTCGGCCGCGCACCAAGGGCCGCGTCCTGAGCC
Source organism: uncultured Beijerinckiaceae bacterium (assembly GCA_964243415.1). GTDB lineage: Bacteria > Pseudomonadota > Alphaproteobacteria > Rhizobiales > Beijerinckiaceae > RH-AL1. Next base: position 6,145 of record CAXTFG010000092.1, read on the forward strand.
TCGCCGTCCAGCCGGGCGACAGCGTCACGGCGGGGGAGACCTTGGCCACGCTCGACGCAGGCGGCGTGATCGATGCCCGCAACGGCCTCGACTCGGCCAAGGCCACGCTCTCGGAGGCCCAGACCACGCGGCTCGCGGCCAAGGTCGCGCTGAAGCGGGCCGCCGCGCTGCTGAAGATCGGCGGCATTTCGGAGGCGGACTACGAGCTGCGCCAGGTCGAGGACGCCAAGGCGGTGTCGGCGGTGCAGACCGCGCAGGCCAATCTGGATCGCTATGCGGCGCAATACGAGCGCCTCGCCCCGGGTGCCGGCGAAGCTCCGGGGACGATCGCGATCGTCTCGCCGATCACCGGCGTCGTCACCAGCGCGAAGATCACGGTCGGCGAGGTGATCGACACGACCCAGGACGTCTTCACCGTGGCCGATCCCTCGCACATGCTGGTGCAGGCGAGCTTGTTCGGGTCGGACATCGAGGCCGTGAAAGCCGGCGACCCGGCGAGCGTCGACGCGCCGACGAGCCCGGCCAAATTCGAGGGCGTGGTGCAGTCGATCAACGCGGCCCTCGACGCGATGACGAATGCCGCCTCGGCACGCATCCAGGTCGCAAATCCACAAAATACTTTGAAGGCGAACATGTTCGTCACCGTCGAGATCATGGCCGACCTCGGACGCAAGGGCGTCACCATCCCGACCTCGTCCGTGCAGGAGACGCAGCAGGGCCAGATCGCCTTCGTCCAAAAGGACGACACGCATTTCGACAAGCGCCAGCTGACGCTCGGTCTCCAGCGTACGGACTGGACCGAGGTGAAGAAGGGCGTCCAGCAAGCCGAGATCGTCGCCACCAAGGGAAGCTTCGGCCTGAAGGCGATCTTGCTACGCAGCCTGCTCGGCGCGACGGATTGAGGAGCCCGGGATGACGTCGTTCTTCTCCGTAATCGTCGCCCGCCGTGCCGTGATCCTGGCCCTGGCGGCGCTGCTCGCCATCGGCGGCATCATCAACCTGCGCGGTCTGGCGATCGGCGCGGTGCCCGACATCTCGCCGAAGCAGGTGATGATTCTGACGCGCGCCAAGGGCCTTGGCCCGCTCGAGGTGGAGCGGCTCGTCACCTTCCCGCTCGAGAACGCGATGGCAGGCATCCCGGACATGAAGTCGATCCGCTCGACGTCGCGGTTCGGCATCTCCGCCGTCTACGTCACCTTCCAGGACAGTGTGGCGGTCGACACCGCCCGCGCGGTCGTTGCAGAGCGTCTGCCAAGCGCGATCGCCACGATGCCCCCCGGCGTCGGGCGGCCAGAGATGGGACCGGTGGCGACTGGGCTGGGCGAGATCTACGAGTTCGAGCTGCGCGGGCCGGGCTACACCCAGATGCAGTTGCAGCGCATCCTCGAATGGCAGATCGCCTCGAAGCTGAAGCTCGTGACCGGCGTCACCGGCGTCAACATCTACGGCGGCGAGGTCGAGACCTACGAGGTCCGCGTCGAGGCCGACGCGCTGCGCCGCTACAAGATCACGCTGCAGCAGGTGTTCGACGCGGTCACGGCGAACAACGAGACGCGCGGCGGCGCCTACATCGACCACGACGACGAGCAGGAGGTGGTGCGCGGCATCGGCCTCGTCGACAAACTGCAGGACCTCGGCCAGATCGTGCTCGCCATTGGCCCCGGCGGCGTGCCTGTCAAGGTGTCCGACGTCGGCGAGGTTGTCCGCGCGCCGATGGTGATGCTGGGTGCCGTTACGCACGACGGCGAGGGCCAGACGGTCATCGGCGATGTGCTTATGCTGTACGGCGAAAACCCCAGCGCCGTCCTCCCGCGGGTCAAGGCTGCGGTGAAGAAGATTCAGAGCTCGCTGCCGCCGGGCGTCGAGATCCGTCCGTTCTACGATCGCAGTGACCTCGTCGATCGCACGATCCATACGGTTGAACACAATCTATTGGAGGGCGCCATACTTGTCAGCGTGGTGCTCCTTTTCATGCTCGGCAATTGGCGCGCCAGCCTCATCGTCGCCTCGGCCATACCGCTCTCCATGCTGTTCGCCTTTGCCGGAATGCGGTTCTTCGGCATCTCCGGGAACCTGATGAGCCTCGGCGCGATCGATTTCGGGCTTATCGTCGATGGCGCTGTTGTCATGGTGGACAACGTGCTGAGCCAATCTGGTGTTTCCAAAAACTACGAAGAGAAAGTGGCGTCGGCCGCCGCCGAGGTGGCCCGGCCAGTCTTCTTCGCGGTTCTGATCATCATGCTCGTCTACGTGCCAGTGCTCTCGCTCGAAGGGACCGCCGGCAAGATGTTTAGGCCGATGGCGGAGACGGTGATCCTGGCGCTCCTCGGCTCGCTGATCCTGACGATGACGGTCATTCCCGCACTTGCTGCCACCGTGCTGAAGCGCGATGCCGACGGCGGCGACACGTTCGTCGTGCGCTGGCTGCGCGCGGCCTATACGCCGGGGCTGCGCGGCTGCTCGCGCCATCCCTACTTGATCTCGATCGTCGTCGTCGCGCTGTTCGGCGTCAGCATCTATCTCGGGATGGGGCTCGGCGGAGAGTTCATCCCGCAATTGTCCGAAGGCACCATCGTCGTGACCGCGGAGAAGCTGCCGGGCATCAATCTCGACGCCTCGCTCAAGGTGCAAAACCAGATCGAGAAGGTGGTGCGCAGCTTCCCCGAAGTCCGCCACATGGTCTCGCTGACAGGGAGCGCGGCTATCCCGACCGATCCGATGGGCGTTGAATCGACGGACGGCTACATCTCGCTGACGCCGCCCTCGACCTGGCACGGCATCTCCACGCAGGAGCAGCTCGTCGCCAAGATCGACAAGAAGCTGAAGGACGAAGTGCCCGGCGTCGCCTTCAGCTTCTCGCAGCCGATCCAGATGCGGATGGACGATCTTCTGCAGGGCGTGAAGGCCGACATCGCCATCATGATCTACGGCGAAGATCTCGGCACGCTCCACAAGATCGCCAGCCACGTCGTCTCGATCGTCCAGGGCATCAAGGGCGCCGCCGACGTCAAGCCGCAGGCCCAGGCCGGCATGCCCTACCTCACCATCACGGTCGATCGCGCTGCGGTCGCCCGCTACGGGATGAACGCCAAGACCGTGCTCGACGCCGTCGATGCGATCGGCGGTCATATGGCCGGGATGGTCTACGGCAACGACAATTCGGAAACACACATTCTGGTGCGCTGGCCGCCAAAGGATCGCGACAACATCGAGCAGATCCGCAATCTGCCCGTGTTCGACACCAGCGGGCATATCGTGCCGCTGTCGGCCGTAGCCAAGATCGAGGTCGAAAGCGGGCCGGCGCAGATCACCCGCGAGGCGCTGCAGCGACGCACCTACGTCGAGGTCAATCTGCGAGGGCGCGATGCGGCGAGCTTCGTCAAGGAGGCCAAGGCGAAGATCGCCAAGGGGATCAAGCTGCCGCCGCGCTACTCGTTCGAGTGGGCCGGCCAGTTCAAGAACATGCAGACGGCCGACGCCCGCCTCGCCGTGGTCGTGCCGGTGGCGATGGCGGCAATCGCGCTGCTCCTGTTCTTCATGTTCGACGATCTCCGGCTGACGCTACTCGTGTTCCTGCTGGTGCCGGTGTCCGCCTCGGGCGGCGTCTTCGCGCTGGTGGTGCGCGGCCTGCCGTTCAGCATCTCGGCGGCGATCGGCTTCATCGCCACGTTCGGCATCGCCACGCTGAACGGCGTCGTGCTCGTCTCCTACATCAAGAGCGAGCGCCAGGCGGGCGCCAACGCCGACGAGGCCGCCGTGGAGGCGGCGGAGCGCCGGATGCGCCCGGTCCTGATGACCGCCTTCGTCGCGACGCTCGGCTTCCTGCCGATGGCGATCTCGACCGGAGCCGGCGCAGAAGTCCAGCGTCCGCTCGCCACCGTCGTGATCGGCGGCCTCGTCACCGCGACGATCCTGACGCTCCTCGTCCTGCCGGCGATCTATCCCGTAGCCGATCGCTTGTTCAGGCGACGCGAACCTGAGGCGGAGGAAGAGACGTCCGACGAGCGGATGAGCTTGGCTGCGGAGTAAGAGGTAGAGCCGCAGGCTTCCATCCAAAGGCACGACGATCAGACGGGACACCGCGGTCTTCAAATAATGCGCATACAGCCTCGACTTCCTTGATCGGCAGGAGCGGCATGCCCGGCGGAAGCCGATGCGTGACTAGACACCTCCTGATGCCGGCACCTTCGGCTTCGCCTTTGCTCTTGCCGGAGACAGGTTGCATGAGCCCGGCACGGTCCGCTTGTGAAGCCTTGCTCCACAATCCATTATTTCGTCCGTCTGTACGGCGAGGGCGTAAGAGCAGAAAGGTGCGCATGTCCTGCCTCGCGGTCGAGACCCTGATGTAGAAATGGTTTGACCAGACGCTTGCGAATCCTCGTCTTCTTCTAAAGATGACGGATTTTGCAGAGGGGAATCACCGGCTTGTCGGCTTGTCTAAAAAACGATGATGGAGCTAGCGCATCCTCGGTGAGGAGACCTGGACCTACGATGTAATACGAAATAAAATAAGTGCTATCTCAGATCCGGATACAATAATTATCACAACAATTCTATCGATGGATGTCTATAGTATAATATCTCGACAGGATCGAGGGTTGATGTACCGTCTATAAATAGGGTTTTGTTCTTTGCGCAGGCGACACCGTTATCGGCATCATCACCCCCGTCGTTCGATCTTCCAGCTTGCATCTCTTCCCTGAAAGAGCGTGTTTGATGCAGCGACGCGATCGAGCTGATCGCGAGCAAGCAGGTTCCAGTCGCGCCACCGCGACTGCGAACCTTTATCCAGAGAGCCCGCGATCTTATCAGGGGCTGCTCATCGGACGCCAGCGACGTCGGCGTCGAACTCTGTAATGCTCGCATGGCGCGCCATGTACCTGGCATCCTGCTGCGCCTGCGCCGTGCACGAAACGCGGCGGAACCGCATCGCCTGCCTGGTACCTCTCTCCCGATCAGATGAAAGCGCCGGTCGCCGCCTACCGCGATCACTTGGTAGAGGCGGCCGGTGCGCCGTGATGTCGGCTTGCGTCTTTGCGTCCGGCAACAGCGAAATCTGCGGGAGGGCCAGCTCAGGATTGTCGAGCTGGCAGTCGTGGCCGAACCGCGAGTTCTGCCCGTCGATTGGAGCTGATCCTGCAGCCAGCCAAACAAGTCATTCACAATCGGATTACAGGCGCCTGATCGGAAATGGGGTTGGCCGCGCCGTTGTCGACGAACTCGCCGGGCAGCTTCAGCGGCTCGGCGCGCATATTGCCGAAGTCGCGGATGTGCTCGGGTTTACGGCGGAACGCATCCGAGCGGAGATGCCAGGATGCCGATAGCGATCCTCGCTGCGTTTTACGGGCAGCACCGGAGCGGATCGGCAGACGACCAAGTCGTAAAGCTCTGTATGCACGGCGCTGACTCGCGTTACGGGAAGCTGCCCCCGAGCCCACTCGAGCGTGCCCCGATTTTTCTGGAGCAGTCTGATGCGCAACGTCTTTGCCAACTTTTCAACGCGTTCGCCCGCAGGCACGCGGGCAAGAGCGCGGCCGATCTGGTCGCCCAGGTGCATGCGGCGGGTGGCGATGCGCCGACGCAGGCGGTGTTCATCGATCTCAAGGTGCCGGACCTCGCTGATCTCATCGCCTGCGTGAAGCCCGGCGAGCGCGTCTTTCTGATCGATCCCGGCCATGACGGCCTTGCCCAGATCGCCGCCGACCTCGCCGCCAACCATCTGACAAATCTGTCGTCGATCGCCATCGTCGCGCATGGCGCCTCCGGAACGCTCCAGCTCGGCGCGTCGAGCCTCGACGACGGCGACCTCGGCGCGCACAAGGCCGCGCTGGCGAGGATCGGCGCGGCGCTGGGCCCCAAGGGCAAGCTCGAACTCTACGCCTGCGATGTCGCGGCGGGGCGGCCGGCAAGACGTTCATCGCCGACCTCTCGCACGACGCGAAAGGTGCCGACGTCGCGGCCTCGACTAAAGCGATCGGCCAAACGGCGACGGGCGAGAACTGGCGGTTGGACATCTCGACGGAACGGCAGGTCGCGGCGCCGGCGAGCCCGTTCACGGCCGCGGCGACGCAGAGCTATGCCGGGACCTTGGCGACGTCCAACGCCACCGGCCAGTTCTTCATACAATCGGAGTCGAGCAGCGGGACGGTGACGGCCGTCTACAACACCACGAACCCCGCGCCGGCCTACACCACGACCACCACCACCATTC